>NZ_JBFAQJ010000021.1:0-114806 GCF_040677225.1 Saccharopolyspora sp. NPDC049357
CGCGGCCCCCCCCCGGGCGCCCCCCGCCGCGCCCGACCCAGCGAGGTAGCCGTGCAGCTGGCCGAATACCTGGACAAAGGGGCTTCGCTCGGAGACGAGCGGCCCTGCCTGACCACGAACGGGGAATCGCGGACCTACGCCGAGGTGCAGGAATCGTCCTGGCGGGTGGCCAGGGCTCTGATGGCCTCGGGAATCCGGCCCGGAGACCGAGTCGCGGTGTTGTCGGGCAACGATCCGCTCGCCCTGACCAGCGTTTTCGGCATCTCCCGCGCGGGCGCGGTGTGGTGCCCGGTGAACCCGCGCAACGAGGCGGCGGAGAACCGGCAGCTGCTGTCGATGTTCGGCTGCCGGTGCCTGCTGTTCCAGGAGCGGTTCGCTCCGCTGGTGCAGCGCATCCGCGACGAGCTGCCGGAACTCCTCACCCTGGTCTGCCTGGACGGGGAGGTCGACGGTGCGCTGACCTTCTCCGACTGGATCCGGGTCGACGACCCGGGCCACCGGGCACCGGCGGTCGCCGGTGACGAGCTGTGCATGCTCGCCGGAACCGGTGGCACGACGGGCCAACCGAAGGGGGTGCGGCTGACCGGGACCAACATGGCCACGGCGACCGCTCTGACGCTGATGAGCTACCCGTTCGGCGACCGGCCGAGGTACCTGGCGCTGGCGCCGCTCACCCACTCCGCAGGCGTGCTGACCTGGCCGATCCTGTCGCTGGGCGGCGAGATCGTCATCATGCCGGAGCCGGACCTGGGCGAATTCCTGCAACTGGTCGAACGGCATCGCATCACGCACGCGTTCCTGCCGCCGACGGTGATCTACGGGCTCCTCGACCACCCCGACCTCGACTCGACGGACCTGAGTTCGCTGCGCTGCCTCTGGTACGGCGCCGCACCGATGTCGCCGACCCGGCTGCAGGAAGCGCTGGAGCGGATCGGCCCGGTGCTCGGCCAGCTCTTCGGGCAGACCGAGGCGCCGAACATGATCGCCACGATGCCCCCGGCGGATCACTTCCGCGCGGACGGCTCGGTGGCGGTGGAGCGGCTTTCGTCCGCGGGAAGGCCGAGCCCGCTGACGCAGGTGGCGGTCATGGACGGGTCCGGTGCGCTGCTGCCCAGGGGCGAGCGGGGCGAGATCGTGGTGCGCGGCCCGCTGGTCATGGCCGGTTACCACGAGAACCCTTCCGCCACAGAGGAAGTCAGCGAGCACGGCTGGCACCACACCGGCGACATCGGCTACCTCGACGCCGAGAACTACCTGTTCATCGTCGACCGCGCCAAGGACATGATCATCACCGGTGGGTTCAACGTCTACTCCGCCGAGGTCGAGCAGGCCCTGCGCGAGCACCGCGCCGTGCAGGACTGCGCGGTGCTCGGCCTGCCGGACGAGAAGTGGGGCGAGCGGGTTACCGCGGTGGTGCAGCTCCGCGCCGGCGGGCGGGCCGAGCCCGACGAGCTCACGGCGTTCGTCAAGGAGCGGTTGGGCGGCGTGAAAACGCCCAAGCAGTTGGAGATCTGGCCCGACCTCCCCCGCTCGAAGATCGGCAAGGTCCTCAAACCAGAAATCCGCAAGCAGATCCTGGAGAACTGATCGAGTTCAGGATCGGGGGCGGTCGGCCGACACGCGGGGGGTCGTGTCGGCCGACCTTCGCGGTTTCGACGCCTGCCAGGGGAAGTCGCGTCGAAACGGGGCTTGTCGGCACCCCCGAGGTCATGCGCGAACGCGCAGTTCAGCGCGAAGTTCCGGTCGCGGATTGCGACATCCAGGTGATCCGCCCCCGAATCGACTCACCCAGTAGGGTGATCGCATTCATAATGTGCGCCGGTCCACAAGCTGTGATCACCGCAGGTGATCGCCGAAGATGGACCCACGCCAGACGTGTCATTCGAAGTAGGGGGAACACCGCCGTGGCCGGGTACCTGGTCGATCCAGCTGGGCTGGAGAGCGCCATCAAGAAGCTCGAAGACATCCGGGACAACGCGCGCTCGATGGTCCAGAGCATCGCGAGGACCGGTCCGGGCGCTTTCGCCGGTGAACTGACGGCCAAGGACAACTACACCTCGTCGGCATTCAAAGCCATCAACGAGCGCGCCGTCGGTGACCAGGGATCCCTTCAGATGATCGTCAAGGAGCTGAACACCAAGCTCACCGAAAAGATCGAGGCTTACCAGGCCACCCTGGACGAGTACAGGCGCAACGACGACGCCGCAGCCTCCAGCGTGCGCAACACCGAACAGTGAATCTCGATCACGGCAAGATGGCGGAGATGAAGACTCTGAAGCGAAGCTTGGTAGCGAGCGCGGCCGTCGCGCTCACCATCACGATGAGCGCGTGCTCGGGTGGCTCGGGCGACGACGCCGCGCCACCACCGCCGCCCCAGGGCCAGACCGGTCCAGCGATCAGCGATCCCAAGGACGCGTCCGCTGTTGACCTCTGCCAGCTGCTCCCGGCTGACACCGCCACATCGCTGGGCCTCAATCCAGCCGGTGAGGTCGAGACCAGTTCGGTGGACCCCGACATGCCACCGCAGTGCACCTGGAAGTCCGAGAACGGCGCCACGACCCTTTCGCTCGGACCGTCCAAGACTTCGGTCCAGTGGTACATCGACAACAAGGCCACGTTCGTCGACTACCGCGAACTGAACATCGCCGGTCACCCGACGGTCCAGGGCAACAAGGCAGACCCGACCCAGACCCAGAACTGCTGGATGTACCTGGGAACGATGGACAACCAGGTGCTGGGAGCGTTCGCCTTCGGCACCGCGGACCCGTGCTCGATGACGCAGAAAGCGCTTGAGGCGTCGGTGCCCACCCTTCCCGCCGCCAAATAAGGATCCTCTGGGGAGACAACACGATGCTGGACATGTGCTACGCCAGTAGCGCCAAGGAATACCGGAAGCAGATGGGTGGCGCCCCAGATGCTGCGGCTTTGCCATCGCCTTCGGACGAGGGCGTGAAGCTCTGGGAGAACGTCGCGAAGAACTTCGACCAGATGGCGACCGATATCGCCGATGCCCTGCGCGCTGCGGAAGCGGCCCACGAAGGCGCTGCTGCCGATGCCGCGAACGCCTCGATCGCCGAGATCAAGCCGCTGGCCCACTCCGCTGCCTCCACCTCGCGTGATGTCAAGGCTGCTCTGGAGGAGCAGAACACCTACCAGCGGGAGACTTTTCAGGCTCTTCCGGTCAAGGACGACCCGTTGCCGAGCGGGCAGGGTGCTCTTCTCGATCCGCCGCAGAAGGGGTGGGTCGAGGACTGGGGTCTCGACTCGAACCCGGTGACCGGGTGGATGTCGGACTACGAGGACCGGCAGCAGGCCTACGTGGACACCAACCAGCAGGCCAACCAGGTCATGGAGCGCTACAGCCAGCAGACCGAGGGCGTGATCGCGCGGCTGCCGGAGTTCCAGCCCGCCGACCAGCCGCCGCCCGCGGCTCCGCCGGTGTCGTCCTACCCGACTTCGAGCACGTATTCCGCTGGTGACAGCGGTTCCTCGTACTCGGGTGGCGCGCACTCCGCACCGTCCAGCACGTCGTCGGCTTGGGCTTCGGCTCCGAGCGCCGCACCCGCGGTGCACGCTCCGTCCGCGCCGGCCGCGTCGAACCCGTCCTGGGCGACGCCGACTCCCACGGCTCCCGGGCTCCCGCCTGGTGTCGTGCGCGGTCCCGACGGGACGCTGTTCCGGCAGAACCCGCAGACCGGCGCGTGGGAGCGGCAGAACCCCCACAACGGTCGCTGGGCCCCCTCCCCCAACGGCGGCCCCGGTGGTCGTCGCAGCGGCGACGGCGCAGGTGTGCCCGCAGGTCGCGCCGGCGGCCGGGCCGGGATGGGCGGTCTCGGCGGTGCCGGTGGCGCGAACGCCTCCGGTGGTGCCGCCGCCGGTCGTGGTGGCCAGGCCGGTGCACCCGGGGCGGGTGCCGGTGCCGGGCGCGGCAAGCAGGGTGAGTCCGAGGAGCAGGAGCACCAGCGTCCCGGCTGGCTCGTCGAGCGGGACGACGTGTTCACCAACGACATGCAGCGCACCGCACCACCCGTCTTCGGTGACGCCGACCAAGGCCGGTGATACGTGGCCAGGCGTGAACTGAGCCTGCCTCCCGCCGCCGCGAACTACCTCTGCACCCGGTTCGACCTGCAGCTGCACCCCCTGTTGCGGGTCGGTTGGCTGCCGCTGGACGCCACCGAGGACGACCGCCGCGAGGCGGCCGAACTCGGTCGGCGCCAGCTCATCCAGCAGAGCCTGTTCGACGGCGACGAGCTGCACCCCTTCGTCGAAGAGGCCGTCCACCTGCTGGCCCGACCGCCGCTGGCGATCGGGGTCGCCGTCCACGCGCGCGAGGGCGAGGACTTCAACGCCGTGCTCGTCGAGTACGGCCGCAGCACCGTCCAGGCGTACCAGGCGGACGGCGAAACCCCTGACGACCTGCGGGAGATCCGGGTCAAGCGGCACGAGCACGGTGGTCCGGCGGGCAACGCCATCAACCTGCTGGGCAAGGTCACCGCCGCCGAGGACGCGTCGGTGTCGATCCCCTACGCGCACCTGACGCAGGTGACCACGCGGATGGGCGGCTCCAAGCGGAGCCTGTCCTCGGCGCTGGGCTACGCCGGAGTCCGCGGCGCGCAAGCGAAAGCGCTGACGAACGCCTTCACCGCGAAGCGCAGCCTGGAAGGGCTCATCACCGTGCGCGCCTACGACCAGAAGGTTCGGCGGACGCGTTCGCTGCCGTTCAACACGCAGTTCTTCGCCACCGAAGCCGGTTGCTACCTGGCCCAGCGCAAGCCGGGGCGCGACGGGCGCGAGTGGTACACGCTGGCACCGGCCGACTCCCGGAAGCTCGTCGGAACGATCAACGAGATGATCCGGCTGCTCACCCGCCCGGCGGCTCGCGTCTGAGACGCGAAGAGGGGCCGACCTCTCCCAGAGGAGGTCGGCCCCTCTTCGACGGTGCCGCGTCGGCTCAGCCTTCGGTGATCGGCGCGTTGACGCAGGAGCTGTGCTGCGGAGAGGCGATCGGCGCCGCCACGCCCAGGACCCCGACGTTGTTGCCGCACGCCTGGATCGGTACGGCGCTCACGTTGTTGTCGTTGAGCAGGTTGACCCCTTCGTTGTCCGAGCTGTCAGCGAAGGCCGGGCCCCCGACGGCCATGAGTGCCGTTGCAGCGGCGGCAGCGCCGAGAAGTCGAGCGGAAGTGCGCACCTTCAGACCCCAATCTTCCGAGTGGTTTTCCAGCGGAACGAAGTAAGCTCGAACCGGCGGGATTCACCCTGGCAGCGGACTCGCCACCCAGCTCGGTGGGTCACGCCAACGTGCCACGGACTCCACTCGTGAGGTGTTCGAAAACACCCTGTGTGCACGGTGAAATCGGGCATTCCTCAGAGGACTCCCGCACGACCGGGTAACGGGTGATCGGAAACGAGCACCGATCATGATGTCCGCCCAGACCAGGCGGTCACCCGGGGTGACGCGAACGCGCGAACGGGGTGGCCCGGAAGGATTTCCGAGCCACCCCGTTCAAGCTACGGGATCAGGAACTGAGCGGAAGCACGTTCGGCACGATCATCGGGCGGCGGCGGTACTTCTCGGCCACCCAGCGGCCCACGACCCGCCGCACCGACTGGGCGATGCGGTGCGTATCGGTGATGCCCTCGGCCTCGGTGCGCGCCAGCTCCATCTCCACCAGCGGCACCACTTCGTCCAGCGCCTTCGGGTCGTCGGAGAACCCGCGGCCGGAGATCGTCGGCGACGAGACCGCGCGCCCGTTCGTGGCGTCCACCGCGACGGTGATCGCGATGAAACCGCCCTCGCCCAGCACCAACCGGTCCGACAGCGTCGACTCACCGACGTCGCCCACCGACAGGCCGTCGACGTAGACGTGACCGACCTCGACGCGGCCCGCGATGCTCGCGATGCCGTCCACCATGTCGACCACCACGCCGTCCTCGGCGATCACCACGCGATCAGCGGGAACCCCCGTCAACCGGGCCAGCTCGGCGTTCGCGCGCAGGTGGCGCCACTCGCCGTGCACCGGCATCACGTTGCTCGGGCGCACCGCGTTGTACAGGTACAGCAGCTCGCCGGCGGAGGCGTGACCGGAGACGTGGACCTTCGCGTGACCCTGGTGCACCACCTGGGCGCCCAGCCGGACCAGGCCGTTGACCACGCCGAACACGGCCGTCTCGTTGCCCGGGATCAGCGAGCTCGCCAGCACCACCGTGTCGCCGGCGCGGATGCCGATCTGCCGGTGCTCGCCGCGCGCCATCCGCGACAGCGCCGACAGCGGCTCGCCCTGCGAGCCCGTCGAGACGAACGCGACCTCGGCCTCCGGCATCTCCAGCGCCTGGTCCAGGTCGACGAGCAGGCCCTCCGGCACGTCGAGCATGCCCAGATCAGCGGCGATGCCCATGTTGCGCACCATCGACCGGCCCACGAAGCAGACCTTGCGGCCGTGCGTCTGGGCGACCTCCAGCACCTGCTGCACGCGGTGCACGTGGCTGGCGAAGCAGGCCACGATGACCCGCTGCGTCGCCTTGCCGATCACCCGGTCCAGGACCGGGCCGATCTCGCGCTCCGGTGTGACGAAGCCCGGCACCTCGGCGTTGGTGGAGTCGACCAGGAACAGGTCCACGCCCTCGTCGCCCAGCCGGGAGAAACCCGCCAGGTCGGTCAGCCGGTTGTCCAGCGGCAACTGGTCGAGCTTGATGTCACCGGTGTGCAGCACGACCCCGGCGGGCGTGCGGATGGCCACCGCCAGCGCGTCAGGGATCGAGTGGTTGACCGCGAAGAACTCCAGGTCGAAGGCGCCGTGCGTGCTGCGCTCGCCCTCCGCGACCTCGATCAGCTGCGGGTTCAGCCGGTGCTCGCGGCACTTGGCCGCCAGCAGCGCCAGCGTGAACTTCGAGCCGACCACCGGCAGGTCCGGCCGCAGCCGCAGCAGGAACGGCACCGCGCCGATGTGGTCCTCGTGGCCGTGCGTGAGGACCAGGGCCTCGATGTCGTCCAGCCGGTCCTCGATCGCGCCGAAGTCCGGCAGGATCAGGTCCACGCCGGGCTGGTCGTCCTCCGGGAACAGCACGCCGCAGTCGACGATCAGCAACCGGCCCTCGTACTCGAAGACCGTCATGTTCCGGCCGACCTCGCCGATGCCACCGAGCGCGACGACCCTGAGACCACCTTCGGCCAACGGGCGTGGTGGTGCCGACGAAGTCGGCGTCACCGGGTGGTACTCGGTGGCTGTCGCCTGTGCGCTCAACGCTGTGTCACCTCTGTGCTGCGTCCGGGTTGACCAATACCAAACCAGCATCCCACAGGTCACTGGTGATCAACCGCACCTGCTCCTCGGTGGCGGCCGGGAGCGGCAGCCTCGGCTGCCCGGTCTCGTAGCCGCACAGCCGCAGAGCGGTCTTGGCGAAGATGACACCACCGACGAAGTTCATCGACCGGTAGACCGGGAGGAGTCCCTTGTGGACTTCCAGAGCGCTTGCCACATCACCGGATTCGTAGGCGTCGAGCATCTTGCGAAGCCGGTCGCCGACCACGTGTCCGATCACGCTGACGAAACCGACCGCACCCACCGACAACCAAGGCAGGTTCAGCGGGTCCTCGCCGGAGTAGTAGGCCAGACCCGCGTCGTTCATCGCCTCGCTGCCCGCCCACAGGTCGTGCTTGGAGTCCTTGACCGCGACGATCTGCGGGTGCTCGGCCAGCCGCTTGAGGGTGTCGACCTGGATCGGCACCACGCTGCGCGGCGGGATGTCGTAGAGCATCACCGGCAGGTCGGTGGCGTCGGCGACGGTCCAGAAGTGCTGGAAGAGCCCTTCCTGCGGCGGCCGGGAGTAGTAGGGGGTCACGACCAGCAGGCCGTGCGCACCGGCCTTCTCGGCGGAGCGCGCCAGCTCCACGGAGTGCTCGGTGTTGTTCGTGCCGGCACCGGCGACGACGGTCGCCCGATCGCCCACGGCCTCGACCACCGCGCGCAGGAGCTGCTCCTTCTCCCGATCGGTGGTGGTGGGGCTCTCACCGGTGGTGCCGTTGACGACCAACCCGTCGTTGCCGACGTTGTCGACCAGGTAAGCGGCGAGCTCCTGCGCCACTTTCAGGTCGACCTTTCCGTCTTCGTCGAACGGCGTGACCATGGCGGTCAGGACGCGGCCGAACGGGCGGCCCGGAATGGCGGTGGGGCAGTCGGTCATGGTCCTGACGCTACCTGGTCAGGAACCCGCTGAAGACCACCGGACCGAGCTGAACCGAGCCCGCCGGAAAGGCCTCTCCGGCGGGCTCGAAATGCCGTGTTTCTTTCGGTCCAGCGGTGCTCTGACGAGCAGTTTTTCAGAACGAGCGGCGCAGGTCCTGCATCGCCATGACGTCGGCCTCGTTGCCCTCGAAGGTGACCTTGGTTTCGCGCCGGCCGAAGGCCTGCAGGAGCAACTCGCTGGGCTCGCCGATGATGCGCACCGTGCGCGGGCCGCGCTTGGCCGGGATCTCGGTGCCGTCGGGGCGGCGCAGCACCACGCCCACCGGGCTGCGGCCGTAGAACATCCGCGCGACCCGGCCCAGCGACTTCCACAGCGCCTCGTCGCGGGCCTCGTCGGACGGACGCGGCTGCCAGCCCTGCTGCGCGCGGCGAACGTCCTCGTGGTGCACGAAGAACTCGGCGGCGTTGACCGTCTCGTCGACCCCGCCGATGCTCATCGGGTTCCACTTGGGCGGCCCCTGCCGCACCTGGTCGACCAGCTCCGGCCAAGCCAGCTCGCGCAGCTCCTGCTCGGCGCGCTCACCACGCTCGGCCAGCGCCTTGATCAGCCGGCCCGCCAGCGCGTCCGGACGGCGTTCGCGCACGACCAGGTGCACCGCGAGGTCCCTGGTCGTCCACCCCTCGCACAGCGTCGGCGCGTCCGGGCCGACTTGCTCGAACAGCTCGCACAACAGCTGGCGTTCTTCGCTGGCGACACCCATGGCGCCCACTCTAAACGCCGATCTTCCCGAGCGTCGGACGTGTCCGCGATCGAGACGAAAACGGCACCCGCGGTTTCCCACGGGTGCCGCTGGTCGAACTTCGACGGGCGCGTGTCAGGTTCCGCTACACGCACCGCCGGGCGAAACGACCACAGATCAGGATGATCCTCAGCCCTCGGTGACGAAGGGGCTGGAGGCGACCTCCGTGCCGTCCTTGAGCGTGGTGATCTCGAAGTCGCTGAAGACGTTCGGCGCGGCCTTCTGCAGCTGCTTCAGGCACTCCACGGCCAGGCCGCGGATCTCCACGTCGGCGTGCTCGGAGGCGCGCATCGCGACGAAGTGCCGCCAGGCGCGGTAGTTGCCGCTGACCACGATGCGGGTCTCCGTGGCATTGGGCAGCACCGAGCGGGCCGCCTGCCGGGCCTGCTTGCGGCGCAGCGTCATCTTCGGCTCGTCGGCGAACTTCTCCTCCAGCGCCGCCAGCAGGTCGCTGTAGGCCTGCACGCTCGCCTCGGCGGCCTGCACGAACTTCTCGTGCAGCTCCGGGTCCTCGGCGATGACGTCGGGCTCGACCATCGCCGCGTCCCGCTCCGGGACGTAGCGCTGCGAGAGCTGCGAGTAGGAGAAGTGCCGGTGGCGGATCAGCTCGTGGGTCAACGAGCGGGACATCCCGGTCAGGTAGAACGACACCGACCCGTGCTCCAGCACGGACAGGTGGCCCACCTCCAGGATGTGCTTGAGGTACCCGGCGTTGGTGGCGGTCGCCGGGTTCGGCTTGCGCCACGACTGGTAGCACGCACGACCGGCGAACTCGGCCAGCGCCTGCCCACCGTCGGCGTCGGTCGACCAGTCCACGTCTTCCGGCGGGAAGAACTCGGTCTTGCCGATCAGCTGCACTTTCGGCCGCACGATCTCGGTCACGACTGGCGTGCCCCTTTCCTGCTTCTCACGACTCCCCATGTGTTGCCCGAAAGCCTAACCGGCTGGCCCGACAAGATCGCCTGACGCCAGATGACACCATCGGGTGTTTGCATGACGTCACCGATGCCGCCATAGTGGTGTCATGGACTTGAACCCGTACATCGACCAGCTTCGCGAAGACCTCACCTCCGCCGCTGCCGCCGGCGACGACCAGACGCGGCAGACGGCGGCGGTGCTGTCCGGCGCGATCGAGCCGGCCGCGCGGCTGGCGATCATGAACGCACTGTCCGACCTGGCGGCCGAGGTCACGACGAACCTCGACGGTCAGGTCGTGGACCTCCGACTGGACGGCCGCGACGTGCGCGTCGTGGTCAGCGGCGGCGGCAGCAGCCCGTCGCACACCGAGGACGAGGCCGAACCACCACCGCCTCCGCCGCCCAGCGGCGACAACGGCGACATCAGCCGCATCACCCTGCGGCTGATGGAGGAGATCAAGTCCCAGGCGGAGCAGGCCGCCTCCGCCCAGGGCGTGTCGCTGAACACCTTCGTCGCGCAGGCCGTGCAGGGCGCGCTGCGCGGAGGCGGACGCGGCGGCCCGTGGGACAGGCCGCGTCGCGGACGCGGTGGGCACGGGCACGGCGGGCACGGCCACGGGCGTGGTCGCGGGCCGTGGGACGGGCCCGGCTTCGGCGGCTGGCCCGGTGGCGAGGGCGGCGGCTCCCGCGTTCGCGGCTGGGTGCAGGGCTGATCCGGCCACACAGCGGAAGGGCGAGTTGAGATGACCGACAACAACGACGAACCCGACCTCGACCAGGAGTGGTCCGAGGCCGAGGAAGAACTGACGGATCTGCTGCGCAGCCAGGACTTCGACTCCGCCGCTCCGATCCGCATCGACATCGGCAACAACCGCGGCTCGGTCGTGGTCGAGCTGACCGACACGGCGATGACCCACGTCGAGGTCCGGCACGACCCGAGCTCGGGCGGGCAGGACTGGCAGAACGGGCTGTCCGGGCTGCTGAGCTGGGTCACCGAGCAGTTCGGCACGCCCGGCGGTCAGTTCGGCACGCCCGGCGGCCGCGGCGGGCTCGACCTGGGCAACCTGCCGCGCGAGCCGATCATCGAGGCCGTGCGCCGCACGCGGATCGACATGTCCAGCGGCCGGCTGGTCGTGCGGGCCCCGTCGAACGCACCGCTGCGCGGAGTTCCGCTCGCGGTGCGGGTCACCGCACCGCTGGGCTCCGAGGTCGGCGTGCAGAGCGGGTCCGCCGAGGTCGCCGTGTCCGGTTCTGCCGGGAAGGTCAACGTGCAGGCCGGGACGGGCACCGTCTCGATCGAGGAGGCCACCGACCGGGCCACCGTGCGCAGCGGGTCCGGACACCTCCGGCTGGGCGCGATGCGCGGCGGCGTGCACGCGCGCTCCGGGCGCGGTGACGTCGAGGTCGGCGTCATCGAGGCGCCGTCCTCGGTGGCCAACGGGTCCGGTGCCATCTGGCTCGGCGAGGTCTCCGACGACGTGCTGGTGCGCACCGGCAGCGGTGACATCACCCTGGCCGACGCGCTCGACGGGCAGATCGAGCTGATCACCGGGTCCGGCGAGCTGCAGGTGTCGATCCACCGGGGAACGAGCGCCGAGGTCGACCTGACCTCGTCCACCGGTGCCGCCCGCAGCGATCTGGACGTCACCGATCAGCGACCGGAGACCGAGCCAACGCTGCGCATCTTCGGCCGCACCGGCAGCGGCGACGCAGTCCTCACCACGGCCAGCTGAAAACCGCCGCGCAAAACCGTTCACGAACGCGGCGAAGCCGCTGTTTCAGGTGTGGGACTCAGCTCGCACCGCCGGGGGTTCTGAGCGGCTCTCTGGTGAGGACAGCCGAAGCGCCGTGTATTGGACATACACAAGTCTCGGATCCCGGAGCCAGAGAGCCGCTCAGGTTCCCCTACCCGCACCGCCAAGCAGAACAAGCAGCCTCTCAGGAAAGCCCAAGTTCCGCGTTGAGCGGGCGGATTAGGTCGCCTCGTTGGCCCACTACTACCTCGTCGAGGCCGAGCCAGGTCGCCATCTCGCGCAGGGTGGCGGCCAGCTCGGGCGCGACGGGCGCGGCATCGCGGCCGGGTTCGAGGAACGCTCCGGGCACCCGGAGCACGCCCGCCGCCCGGTCGGCCTTGAGGTCGACGCGGGCGACGAGCTCACCGTCGAGGAGGAAGGGGAAGACGTAGTAGCCGTACTGCCGCTTGGGTTCTGGAACGTAGATCTCGATGCGGTAGCGGAATCCGAAGATCCGCTCGGCGCGCGAGCGCTCCCAGATCAGCGGGTCGAACGGGCACAGCAGCGCCCGGCCTTCGACCTTGCGGGGAGCGCGGGCCTCGGCGTGGCGGTAGGCGGGCTGACGCCATCCGTGCACCACCAGCGGTTCGAGCACGCCGTCTTCGACGAGTTCCGCGACCGCCTGCTTGGACTGGTCCGGGGACAGCCGGTAGTAGTCGCGCAGATCGGTCTCGGTGCCGATGCCCAGGGCTTGGGCGGAGCGTTCCACGAGTGCGCGAACGGCTTCGGCGTCCTCGGGCTCGTGGGCTAGGACTTCGGCGGGCAGCACGCGTTCCGGCAGGTCGTAGAGCCGCTCGAAACCTCGGCGGGTGCCGGTGGTCAGTTCTCCCATCGCGAACAGCAGCTCGCAGACGCGCTTGGTGTCGGTGCGGTTCCACCACGGGCCGCGCCCCTGCCGCTCCCCACCGCCGAGCTCCCGTTCCAGCGGTCCCGCGCCGATCGGTCCGAGTTCCTTGACGGCGTTCAGCACGTCGTTGACCAGCTCGGGGTTCTGCTCCAGCAGCTCGCGGGAGCGCTTGCGCCACGCACCGCCGTACTCGCGCATCCGCCAGCGCAGCAGCGGCCAGTCCTCGACCGGGATCAGCGACGCTTCGTGCGCCCAGTACTCGACGAGCATCCGGGGCTGCCGCGCGGTGTGCGACCACGCAGCGGTGTCGACCAGTTCCGCCGGGTAGGCGCCGAGCCTGCTGAACAGCGGCATGTAGTGCGCGCGCACCGCGACGTTGACCGAATCGAGTTGCAACAGCTTGGTCCGGGACAGGGCCCGTTGGAGGTGCCGCCGGGTCACCGCGCCGCGTGGTCGCGGGTCGGCGAAGCCCTGCGCCGCCAAAGCCGTTCGCCGTGCCGTGTCGTTGCTGATGGTCTGCACCCGGGCGATGGTGCCAGCACTCCCCGACAACGCGGACTGCCGCCGGGTGCTCGGAACCGACACGTTAGGTTGTCGCGCATGGCTGAAGCCGATGTGCGCGAAGCAGTGGCGTCCGACGCCGCCGAGATCGCACGCATTCAGGTCGAGACGTGGCAGACCGCCTACGCCGAGATCCTGTCCCCCGCCGTGCTGGCCGGGCTGGACAGCGCCGAGGTCGAGCAGGAGTGGCGAGAAGCCGTCACCTCCGGAGCGGCCACCGTGCTGCTCGCGATCGAGGGACACTGGACCGTGGGTTTCTGCGTCGCAGGCCCAGCCCCGGAGCCCGAAGTCGCCGCCGCCGACGGCTCCCTCCCCGATGACGCGTCGACGACGGTGCTGGTCAGCTCGCTGCTGGTGGAGCCGCGATGGGGTCGTCGGGGTCACGCCGGACGGCTGCTCGGCACGATGGGTCGTCGGTTCGCCGCGCACGGTGCGACGCGTGGCATCGCGTGGGTCCCGGAGTCGGACTCGGCGTCGCTGTCGTTCTACCGCGCTGCGGGGTGGGCACCGGACGGTACTGTTCGCACGTTGGACGCGGGTGGGCGCCCGCTTCGCGAGATGCGCCTGACCGGTCCGCTGGAGTTCGAGTTCGAGCACCACTGACGCCTGCCCCCTCGGGAGCCGAAAGTGCTGACCATCATCGGGTTGCTGTCCACCACGTTCGGTGTGTCAGTGGCCTCCGCGCTCCTCCCGCTGATCAGCGTCGAGCTGTTCGCGGTGGGCCTGGTGCTCAAGGAACCGGACATCCCCTGGTGGGTCCTCGCGCTGGTCATCGCCACCGGTCAGATCGGCGGCAAGCTCCTCCACTACTACGCGGCCAGGGGCACCATCCGCCTTCCCGCGTTCATGCGCAGGGAGAAGAGGGAGAAACCGGAGTCCAAGGGTCGCTGGAAGACGTGGCTGGAGCAGTTCCGCGAGAACTGCCGGAACCGCCCGGTCTGGGCGGGCACCGTCCTGCTGATCAGCGCTGCCGCCAGCCTTCCCCCGTTCGCGGCGGTGGCCATCATCGCGGGTTGGGCCAAGGTCCCGGTGTCGACGTTCCTGATCACCGGTTTCATCGGCCGCTTCGCCCGCTTCGGCGCCCTTGCCGCGGCCCCATCAGCGATGGCCGCCTGGCTCTAATCCAATCCGGATTTCAGTGAGGTGATCTCAGTGCAAGGCCGGCGGGGTCCGGGAGGCATGTGAGCAACGGGTCGTGCGGACAGGGCACGGCAACCTGACGAACGACAGCCGCTTCACCAGATCGGGCGCCCACGGGGTCGGGGCCAGGGCAAGGCGAAGGACAGGGCGAGGAGACCAGGCCCCCGAGTATGGCCTATCGAGTCACAGTCGAGGTCGACGACGCGCTCGCTCGTTCCTGCTGCCCATCGGCCGCCGGGGGTGTCGTTCCGACGAGAGGCCTGGTGCCGCCGTCGCGGGCCGGATTCGAATTTCGCGCGAAATTCGAACGGCAAAGTTTCGACTCGAATTTCGCGCGAAATTCGAATTTTCACGCCGTGAGCGAACGCTCGCGGGTGAGGAGGGGGCGAACTCGTGGCGTCCACGACGTCACCGTCGCCCCGCAGGACCATCACCATCGCCCGTGGCCCACCCATCCTTACCTCCTACGAACACGGCACGACCCAGTGAGATCACCTCAGTGGAAACCCGGCCACCGATTTCCACTGAAACCAGGCCCCCGACCTCAGTGGAAACCCGAGTCCCGACTCCCACCGAACCCCAAACCCCGAACCCCGGGTTCCGAACCCCAAACGACGGGCTCCGAACCCAGGACCCGGGCCCCGGCGGAAACCCCGGTTCCGATTTCCGCTGAAACCAGGGGACCGACTTCAGTGGAAATCCGGGTCCTGACTTCCACTGAAATCCGGGGTTGGATTGCGGGCTGAGGCCGGGTGGGGGTGGTTGGGGTGTTTGGCCGTCGAACGGTGGCGTCTTCTCGCGGAGACGTCCCCTCGCAGTGGGGTGCGAGGGGACGTCGTTTTCCGGGAGAAAGCCTCGTCAGAAGCTCGGCAGGGTCGGCAGGGCCGGGAGGCCGAGGCGGGCCGGGACGCCGAGGACCGAGTCGATCAGGCCGAAGACCGGGACTCCGACCGGGGCGAACGTCCACTTGTTGTTGAGGTCGCCGGTGTCGGGTTCGTCGACGACGGCCGGGCCGTCCTGGGCCGTGACGGCAGCCGGGGCTTCCGGTGCCGCCAGAGCTGCCGGTGCTGCGGTGCACAGGGCCGCTCCGACCAGGAGCGAGGCGGTGATGGCGCGGGGTGCGGTGTGCTTCATGCGGGTTCCCTTCTCTCGGTCGACCTGCCGCGCGGTGCGCGGGCCACGCGGCGGGTCCGAACTAGCTGGTCAGCCGGCCAGGAGCGCGACGACAGGAGCCAGCAGCTGGGTGGGCAGCTGCACGGTCGGGGTGAGCACGGTTCCGAGGTCGACCCCCGGCAGGACCCACACCGACTCGGCGTTGGCGACGCCTCCGGTGAGCAGCACGGCGCTCACGGCGATGGCCACCGAAGCGGCGGCACGGCGGACGGACTTGGACATGTTGTTCCTCCTTTTCCCCACCACCGGCCGCGGCCGGTGGAAGATCAGCAGACGGCGTCCGAGGGCTTGGGGTTGCCCAGCCCGAACAGCGGTCGCAGCGCGACACCGGCGTAGGTGCCGAAGATGGCCATCACGCCCCACAGCCAGCCGTGCAGGCTGAACGAGGCGACGCCGGAGAAGTAGGCGCCGATGTTGCAGCCGCCTGCGAAGCGCGCGCCGATGCCCATCAGGATTCCGCCGAGCACCGCGCCGACGGCCATCCGCCACGGGATCTTGCGGTGCAGGGTGAAGGCCCCGGCCAGGGCGGCGGCGATCAGCGCGCCGGCCATGATCCCGAAGTCCATCACCGAGATCCGGTCGGTGAGCACGGATGCGGTGAGCTTCGCGGCGTTCTCCGGGTCCTGCCAGAACGGGGCGCTGGAGACGTCGACGCCGATCCAGCCGAGGATCTTCGCGCCCCACAGGCCGAACGCGGAGGTGATGCCCCACGAGCTGCCGGAGACGAACAGCGTCGCCGCGTTGAGCACGGCCAGCAGCACCGCGCCGACCCACAGCGGCCAGGAGCCGCGCAGGGCGCGCAGCACGCCCTTGGCGATCGGCGGCTGGTCGATCGGCGGAGGCGTGCGGCGCCGCTCGACCAGCAGCGACACCCCCACGATGACACCGATGATGACCAGCGTGATCAGCACACCACCGGCGTAGCCGAGCGGGGTTTCGGCCAGCGAGACCTTCGGGCCGATGCTCTGCACGCTCTTGATGAACGGCGAGATGAACGCGGTGAACACCGAGCCGACGATGAACCCGCCGAGGGTGAAGATGATCGCGGTCTGCCCGCTGCCGACCGCGAAGAGCGTGCCGGAGGCGCAGGAGCCGCCGACCTGCATGCCGACGCCGAACAGGAACGCGCCGAACACGACGCCGAGGCCGGCGGTCTGGAGCTGCGGTTCGGGCGTGCCGGACAGCGAGTAGCCGCTGCCGAGGATCCCCGCGAACAGCACGGCCGCCACGCCCAGCATGAGCATGTGCGCGCGGATCGCGCGGCCCTGTCCCACGGTGATCAGCTGGCGCCATGCCGAGGTGAACCCGAACCGGGAGTGGAACAGCACCAGTCCCAGGGCGAGGCCGATGCCGTAGAGCACGGTCATCTTCCACCCGGCGGCGTTGGCCACGGCGAGCCCGAGCAAGACGGCGATCGCGATGCCGATCGCCACGACTCCTCGTTGCGCGGGCGGTGCCGTGCGCACCGGTGGTGGGGCCGGTCTTTCAACGTCCACAACAGACATCTGCACTCCTACTTCTCCGTGAGCGGACCTGAGATGGCCACGATCGTCCCCTGCGGGATCCACTGGCCGAGGTTTCCGCCATGCTCGTGTCCGCCCATCTGCATGACGTCGACCTGGGCGGATGCGTAGATGGTGATCTCGCCGGCGATGTTCTCGCCGCGGGCGCGCGCCCACTCCCGGTATCCGGACAGCGACGGCGGGTCGCCGAAGGCGCTCGCCTGGGTCATGCCGTAGGTGAGGGCGTTGCGGTCGCGCGGGTCGAAGCGCAGCGGCAGCGCCGCACCCGCGGTCGAGTTCACCACCGGACCGTGCAACAGCCAGGGCGCGAGGTGCATTCCGTACAGGAAGTTCACCCGTTCCAAGGTGTGGGACGCCTTCTGCCAGCCCGATACCTGCAGCAGCGCCCCGTCGGGGTTGTCGTTGATGGGAACGCCGAGGTGAGCGGCTTCGGCGAGGACGACGTCGGTCGCGGCCTTGCCGCGCGGTGTGTCGTCGCCCACGACGGACAGCGAGGGCACTTTCAGCTCGGCCAGGTAGGAGACCTGCTTGCGCAGCGCGTCGGCGTCCTCGGCGAGAAGTTCGGTGTTCGGGCAGGTCACCGGGGCGGGCGTACCGGCGGTGATGCCGCCCAGGGCGGCGCTGGCGCACTCCGGGTCGGCCGCGCCGGCAACCTCCGGCAGATCACCGGTGTCGACCTCGACGGTCCCCGTCTCGCCTGCCCGGGAGATGACCAGGTCGCTGCTGCCGGGAGGCAGGTCGACCTCGGCCCACGTGCCGGAGGCGCCGGGGATCGAGACCGCTCGGGCGATCCGGTCGTTCTGCTCGACGGTGATGCCCTGTCCGGCGCTTTCCGGGAAGTGCACCAGGTTTCGACCCGCGCGCTGCGGGCTGACCAGCACCGGCGTTCCGGCGGCTTGGGCGAGCCGGGCGATGCCGGGGACGGGCAGGTCGTGCGGGCGCGGAATGCCGGGCAGCGTGGCCCAGGCGAGGACGACGGCGAGCACGCCGATCGCGCCGAGGCGGTAGACGCGCCGTTCCTCGCGCAGCGCGAGGGTCACCGCCAGCACGGAGACGGCGCCGATGACCAGCACCAGCACGGTGATCCCGTAGCCGGTGCTCCACAGCCTGCGGTCGAAGACGCCCGACAGCACCAGCTGCCCGATGCCCGCTCCGACCAGTGCGATGGCGCCGGTCAGCGCGATGGGTCGCGGGCGCAGTCCGCTGTCGGGGCGCCAGGTCTTGGCCAGCGCCAAGCCGAACCAGACCACGGCGACCGCGACGAAGATCGTGTCGAGGAAGAAGGCCAGCGAGGTGTGGCCGAGGGCGGCTTCGGCGATGAGCAGCAACGCCAGGCCGAAGCCGAGGAAGGTCGAGGGGCCGCGCCAGCGCAGCGCGATGGGCACCGCCAGGGCGAGGACCACGTGCGCGATGGCGAAACCGGTGTTGATGTGCAGGACCACGGCGGACAACCCGGCCAGCGCGGCGGTGCCGACGCCTGCGATCCAGGCGGACCACGGACGCATCACCGCTCCGGCGCGCAGCAGGCCGATGCCGGCGACCACCGCGGTGCCGCTCAACAACAGCACGCGCAGCACCAGCGCGAGGAAGTCCACACTGGACACTCCGGTGTGGCTGTGCATGTTCCACATCCGCTCTAGTCGAAAAGCAGGATTCGTTCAGGGAAGCGTCAGGTGCGGGACTCGGCTCGCACCGCCGCGGGTTCTGACACGTCGTCACGCGAAGCAACTCTGGAATCAGTCCGCAGGAGGTGGGTGGCCGCCGTGGAGCGGCGGCCACCCGCTCGCCACTGAGTCCAGGTGTCCGGTGGCGACTCCGCGAACTACTTCAGGTCGCTGTCGGAGACCACGAACAGCTCGGAGTGAGGCTTGGCGTTGCCGAACTCGCCGTGCGGCCAGGACCGCCGGTTGAAGTTGACGCCGGGCTCCCCGGTCACCTCGTCGCGGAAGGTGTCGTCGAGCGAAACCTTCCCGTCCGGGCCGAGGTCGACCATGTTGACCTTGTGGTCACCGTCGTTGCCGGACCGCGCGACGAAGTAGTTCGACACCGCGAGACGGCCGGGCGACTGGGTCTCGGTGTACTTGCCGTCCGGGCCGAGCACGAAGTTGTCGTACCCGCCCCAGTGCGGACCGCCCGCGGCCTTGCCCGGGTTGATGGGCGTCGTACCGGCCACCGTCGGGCAGTCGGCCTCGGCACCGCCGTGCTCGGACTCGGCGATGGTGTCGATGTTGCACTGGAAATCGTTGCCGGAGTTGACCAGCTTCTGGATGTCCAATGTGTACACGCCACCGGTGGTGCCCGGGTCGTCCTTGCCGAAGGTTCCCGCGGCGCGCCCCTGGATCGCCCGGTACAGGAACCGGTCGTCCGGGCTGGTCTGGATCCAGCCGCCGTTGGAGCTGCCGCCGTTGCGGTCGTTGGCCTTGTCGAAGTTCACGACCGCTGCACCGTCGTCGAAGACCTGGCGCCAGTGCGGTTCCGGTGCCGTGATGTCGGGCGTGTAGAACACCGCGCCACCCTGCATGGTCTGGGCGAACGCGCCCTTGTGACCGGGCAGGTTCGTCACGGTGGTCTCCATGACGGCCCGCTGCTCCTGGTGCAGCGGGTCCTCCGGGTTGGCCCGCGGGCCGTTCGGGAGGTAGCTGACCGCCTTGAGCTTCGGGTGGTTGCGGTCGGCGATGTCCCAGGTCCGCACGGTCGGCCGCCGCAGGTACGGCGACGGGGCCTTCACCGGGTCCAGGATGATGTTGCGCGGCTCGGTGTAGTCCGCCGTGACCAGGGTGTTCAGGTCCTCGCGGGCCTGGATGCCGTGCGGGTTGGCGCAGGTCGGCGTGCCGATCCGCGGCAGGTTGTCGCACAGCTTCTCGTTGTCCCCGCCCGGTGTGGCGGCCGGGGATTCCGAGAGCACCTTGGCGTTCTCGTCGAACCGGACGACCTCGCCGGGGCTGCCGGCGAAGCCGTTGCCCAGGTGCACCGAGCCGTCCGAGTAGCGGTACGGCCCCGGAGCCACCGGGCCACCCATGTAGGTGCCGTAGGCGGTGCCGTCCTTGAGCGTCCAGTACGCGTCGGGAACGGAGCCGCCCGGTGTCTGCGTCGGCAGGCTGATGCCCTTGAGCTTGACGTTGGGCAGCGAGGTCACGTCGAACGCGTAGGTCGCCGCGCCGAAGAGCGCACCGGCGAAGATGGTGTCGCCCTTGTGCCACACGTACTGCATGTGGTGCGGCTCGTTCTCGACCAGCGGGCCGACGGTGACCGTGTTGACCACCTGGCCGTAGCCGGGTGAGCCCTTGGTCGCGTCGATGATCGCCAGGAAGTCCGGTCCCGGCAGGGCGTTGGCGACCTTGCCGGTGCCGCCTGACAGCGAGCCCGGCAGGTTGCGGACGTCGGCCACCGCGGTGTCGGCGATGTTCTCGTCGCCCGCCCAGACGACCAGCCACTCCTTGGGCTTGCCGTCCGATGTGGACTTCTCCAGCGCGCTCTTCACGACGTGGTTGGTGACGGTGTAGTCCTTGCCGTCCGCACCCTTCACGGACTGCGAGGACACGTCGACATCGGCGTAGGCGTCCTGAACCGGCAACGTGACCGAACCGACCGCGAGGGCTATGGCGGCCAGCCCGATGGGCAGTCTTCGAAGACTCTTCTTCATGTGTGCTCCGGATTTTCGTGGAGAATTCCGAATTCGGGCACGACGAATTCGCGCGTTCGGAATGCGCGGTTTCCGAACGTGCGTCGTCGTGAACTACTCGGAGAGAGAGAAAACGCCTTGCAGCGGCGGGAGAAAGAGGTCCCTTAGGCGTGACAGAGCGCGCTGGCCTGCTGCCGGAGATCGACATGCAGGCGAGCCACCAGACAGGCGAACCTGGACATGCCAGTAATAATCAAGAAAGGCTCACGAGGTGTCAACGTTCAACCACGTCGTGGGATCCCCTCCCACAAGATCCTGAGAACCGCCTGGTAAAAACGATCAGTAGCCCGTACGGCGGTATTCGCGAAAGCTCAAGCGGACTTAGGATTTCCGGTTCTCCGCCGTCGTGGCGGCTCGGATGAGCACACCGGCAGCGGCCTCGATCCGCTCCTCGTCGCCGGTGACGATGCGGTCCAGGCACAGTCCGCGCAGACCCGAGATGAGCAGGCTCGCGCGGGAACGCGCCTCGAGCTCGTCGAAGCCGAGCCCCCGGTAGACGGGCACGAGCGGCTCCACCATCGCCCTGACGGCGTCCGCGGCGAGCTCGGCGTAGCGATCCGGCTGGGTCGGGGCAAGGCTCAACACCTGGAACAGGATCCGGATCGGCCGCTGCTGGCGCCCGCGCGTGATCGCCTCCCACAGCTCCCACGCCGCCCGCTCCAGGTCACCGGTATCGCCGACGTCGCGGAACAGGTCGGAGACGTCGGGACGGCTCGCGGCGATCGCCTCGGCGATGAGCGCCTCGCGGCTGCCGAAGTAGTACAGCAGCATGCGCTTGCTGGTGCCCAGCTTCTCGGCCGTGGGCGCCAGGGACAGGTCGGCGATGCCGTGCTCGGCGAGGTGCTCGACGACCTTCCGCAGCAGCCCGGCGCGCTTGTCGCCTCGTGAACTCACCCCTTGACCGTACCGATCGGTACAACTAGCGTGCAATCGCTGTACCGATCGGTACAACGAGTGCCGGCACGACCGTCGGAGGTGGACATGACGACGAGGTCACCATCGGTAGCGATCATCGGGGCGGGGATCGGCGGGCTCACGCTCGCGATCGCGTTGCGGCGCAGGGGAATCCGGGCTGCGGTCTACGAAAGTGCATCTGAGCTGCGGGAAGTGGGCGCGGCCGTGGCGCTGTCGGCCAACGGCACGCGCGTGCTGCACGCCCTCGGCCTGCGCGACCGCCTGGCCGCCCGCAGCGCCGTGCCCACCGAGCTCGTCTACCGGGACTGGCGCGGTGGCCGGCGGATCGCCGCCTTCGCGGCCGGCGCCGACTACGCGGCCCGGTTCGGCGCGCCGTACTACGGCGTGCACCGCGCCGATCTCCAGGCCGCTCTGGCCGAGACCTGCGGGCACGACGACCTCCACCTCGACCACCGGCTCGTCGACATCTCGACCGAAAACCGGGGATACGAGCTGCACTTCGCCGACGGTGCCACGGCGCACACCGATCTCGTCGTCGGCGCGGACGGCGTGCACTCCACGGTGCGCCGGTGGGTCGCGGACGACGAATCGGCCCGCTACTCCGGCACCAGCGGTTTTCGCGGCCTGATCCCCGTTGATGCGATGCCCTCGCTGCCCGACCCCGGCGCCATCCAGTTCTGGATGGGGCCCGGCACCCACGTGCTGCACTACCCGATCGGCGACGGCTCCTTCGTCAACTTCCTGGCCGTCGTGGACGACCCACCGACGTGGACGGGCTCCAGCTGGGTGGAGGACGTGCCCGCTGACCGGCTCCGCGCGCCTTTCGCCGACTGGCACCCGGGCGTGCGCGAGATGGTCGCGGCGACGAGCCTGCACAAGCGGTGGGCCCTGTTCGGGCAACGGCCGCTCACCCGCTGGCACCGGGACGGGATCGTGCTGCTCGGCGACGCCGCGCACGCCATGCTGCCGCACCACGGTCAAGGCGCGAACCAGTCCATCGAAGACGCGGCCACCCTCGCCTCGCTGCTGCACCGCTTCGCGCCGGATCAGGCGCTGCCCCGCTACGAACGCCTCCGCCGCGCCCGCACGCGCGCGGTCCAGCGCAGTTCGTGGGTGGCGTCGGCGCTGCTGCACCTGCCCGACGGGCCGGACGCCGACGACCGCGACCGGCGGCTCGCGGCGATCCCGGACACGCTGCAGTGGATCCACGAGCACGACGCCGAGGCCGCGGCGGAGGCGCTGAGCTGAGCGTTTCGCCTGCGGCTCAGGCCTTGTCGTCGCGCTCCAGGTCGATCGCCTTGCGCATCGCCTTGCGACCGCGGTTGCGGTCACCGGCGAGGTCGTAGGCCTGCGCGAGCGCGAACCAGCGGCGCCAGTCCTGCGGCGCCGCTTCGAGTTCGGACTGCTTGGCGTCGAACCACTCGTCGGCGGCCTCCCGCTCGATCCGGCCCGAGGGTCGGCGCGGGAGGTGCGAGACGTCCGGCAGCACGCCCTCGTCGTCGAGCCTGCGGGCCAGCCGCTCGGTGGCGGCGCCGAAGCGCAGCTGGTCGGCGACGAGCACCGCGCCCAGCACGGGGAAGACCAGGATCGCCAGGCCGAGCGCGATGAAGACCGGCTCACCACTGATGATCATCGTGATCGCGCGACCGCCCATCAGCACCAGGTAGGCCAGCAGCACGAGCGCGATGACGAACGCGGCGGTGCGCGCCGTCATCAGCTGCTTGGCCACCTCAGATCCCCATCAGCACGTCGAGCCCCACGGTCAGGCCCGGACGGCCGGGAACCTCGCGGATGCCCAGCAGCACGCCCGGCATGAACGAACGCCGGTCGTAGGAGTCGTGGCGGATGGTGAGGGTCTCGCCCTCGGTCCCGAAGAGCACCTCCTGGTGCGCGACCAGTCCGGTCATCCGCACCGCGTGCACCCGCACCCCGTCGACCTCGGCGCCTCGGGCTCCGTCCGGGTCCTTGGTGGTGGCGTCGGGCATCTCGCCGAGTTCGGCTTCCTCGCGAGCCTTCGCGATCACCTGCGCGGTGCGCGCCGCGGTGCCCGAGGGCGCGTCGGCCTTCTTCGGGTGGTGCAGCTCGACGATCTCGGCGGACTCGAAGTACTTGGCGGCCAGCTCGGCGAACCGCATCGACAGCACGGCGCCGATCGCGAAGTTCGGCGCCACGATCACGCCGACCTCCGGCTTGGCGGCCAGCCAGGTGCGGATGGAGTCCAGCTCAGCCGGTCCGAGACCGCTGGTGCCGACCACGACGTTGATGCCGTTCTCGACGCAGAACTTGATGTTGTCGAGCACCGAGTCGGGGTGGGTCAGGTCAACGGCGACCTGCGCGCCGGACTCGACGAGCCGCTCGATGGGGTCGCCCTGGTCGACCTCGGCGACCAGCTCGGTGTCGGCGGCCTCGCCGACGGCTCGCGCCGCTTCGGAACCCATCCGCCCGCGGGCGCCCAGCACACCAACCTTGATCACCGTGGAAACACCTCTCCGCACCGACGCTGCTCACCCGAAGTCTAGGCATCGTGCCCGCGGCCACCCGACAACCCACCCCGCGTGGTGACCGACACCATCCCGGTGATCCGCACGAGCGCGCGCGTGAGTCCAGGACGGCGACGGTTTTGGTCCGAACCGACCGGACGAAGGGGACATCGATCATGGACGGTTCGGACCAGAACCGCCCACTACACGCCCTCCGGCAGGTCCTCCGGGGTCTTGTAGGGGCCCACGACGGCGGTGGTGAAGGGGCGGTTGAGGATCTCCCGGGCGAGGGTCGCGACGTCCTCGGGCGTGACCGCCTCGATCTTGGCGAGGGTCTCCTCGACCGTGTAGTGGCGGCCGTAGTTGAGCTCGGTCTTGCCGATGCGGCTCATCCGGGCCGCGCTGTCCTCCAGCCCCAGGACCAGGCCACCCCGCAGCTGACCGCGGCCCCGATCGACCTCCTCCGCCGACAGGCCCTCGGCCGCGACGTCGGCGAGCACCGAGCGGATCACCGAGGCGACCTCGCCCAAGCGCTCCGGCGTGCAGCCCGCGTAGACCGAGAACGTGCCCGCGTCCGAGTAGGCGGTGCTCGACGAGTACACCGAGTACGCCAGGCCCCGGCTCTCGCGGATCTCCTGGAACAGCCGCGAGCTCATCCCGCCGCCGAGGGCCGCGTTGAGCACGCCCAGCGCGAACCGCCGCTCGTCGTAGCGGTCCAGGCCGCGGCAGCCCATCAGCAGGTGCGTCTGCTCGGTGTCATCGGGCTGGAGCACCAGCCGCTCCTGCTTGGGCAGCCGGATCCGGCCGCCGCGCGGCGCCTCCGGGCGCTCGTCGCCGGTCAGCCGGTCGCCCAGCGCCTTGCGCAGCAGCCGCACCACCTTCGCGTGCTCGACGTTGCCCGCGACCGCCACGACCATCTTCGGCATCTGGTAGCTGCGCCGGTAGAAGCCGTGCACCCGGTTGCGGGTCATGTCGCTGATCGACTCCTCGGTGCCCAGCACCGAACGCCCCAGCGGGCTGTCGCCCAGCACGGCCGTGGAGAACAGCTCGTGCAGCAGGTCCTCGGGATCGTCGTCGCGCATCGCGATCTCCTCCAGGACCACGCTGCGCTCCACGTCCACGTCGGAGGCGTCGTTGACCGCGTCGAAGACCACGTCGCAGAGCATGTCGATGGCCAGCGGCAGGTCCTCGTCGAGCACGTGCGCGTAGTAGCAGGTGTGCTCCTTGGAGGTGAACGCGTTGAGCTCACCGCCGACGGCGTCGATCTCCTGCGCGATGCCCACGGCGGTCCGCTTCGCGGTGCCCTTGAACAGCAGGTGCTCCAGGTAGTGCGCGGCACCGGCCTGCGCCCTGGTCTCGTCTCGCGAGCCGACCCCGACCCAGATGCCCACCGATGCCGAACGGACGCCGGGAACCGGTTCGGTGACCACGCGCAAGCCGCCCGGCAACACCGTCCGCCGCACTTCCGCGGAACCGTTGTCACCGAGAACCCGGGTGGTCCCGGGACGTTGCAGGTGCCCGGCTGTCTGCTTCTGCTGCTTCATAACCCTGTTCTCGTCGCCTCCGCGCGGTCCCCGCGCACTCACGACAATACGGCCCGCCCCGGAAGACCGGGACGGGCCGCATCGCGATTTCTGATCAGAGGATCACTCGGCGGAGGCCTCGGCCGGAGCGGCCTCGCCCTCGCTCTCGCCCGACTTCTCGTCCTCGTCGTTGACCAGCACCAGGCTGATCTTGCCGCGGTTGTCGATGTCGGCGATCTCCACGCGCAGCTTGTCGCCGACGTTCACGACGTCCTCGACCTTGCCGATGCGCTTGCCGTTGCCCAGCTTGGAGATGTGCACCAGGCCGTCCTTGCCCGGCAGCAGCGAGACGAACGCGCCGAAGGCCGCGGTCTTGACCACTGTGCCCAGGAAGCGCTCGCCGACCTTCGGCAGCTGCGGGTTCGCGATGGCGTTGATCTTGTCGATCGCCGCCTCCGCGGACGGGCCGTCGGCCGCACCCACGTAGATGGTGCCGTCGTCCTCGATGCTGATCTCGGCGCCGGTCTCCTCGGTGATCGAGTTGATCATCTTGCCCTTCGGCCCGATGACCTCACCGATCTTGTCCACCGGGACGGTCACCGAGGTCACGCGCGGGGCGTGCGGGCTCATCTCGTCCGGCTTGCCGATCGCCTCGGCCATGACCTCCAGGATGGTGAACCGGGCGTCGCGCGCCTGGCCCAGCGCCTGCGCCAGCACCTCGGACGGGATGCCGTCCAGCTTGGTGTCCAGCTGCAGCGCGGTCACGAACTCCTTCGTGCCCGCCACCTTGAAGTCCATGTCACCGAAGGCGTCCTCGGCGCCGAGGATGTCGGTCAGCGCCACGTAGTGGGTCTTGCCGTCGACCTCGTCGGAGACCAGACCCATCGCGATGCCGGCGACCGGCGCCTTCAGCGGCACACCCGCGTTGAGCAGGGACAGCGTCGAGGCGCAGACCGAGCCCATCGAGGTCGAACCGTTGGAGCCCAGCGCCTCGGAGACCTGGCGCAGGGCGTACGGGAACTCCTCGCGCGAGGGCAGCACCGGCATCAGCGCGCGCTCGGCCAGCGCTCCGTGGCCGATCTCGCGACGCTTCGGGCTGCCCACCCGGCCGGTCTCACCGGTCGAGTACGGCGGGAAGTTGTAGTGGTGCATGTACCGCTTCGTCGTCTCCGGGGAGAGCGAGTCGATGGTCTGCTCCAGCCGCAGCATGTTCAGCGTGGAGACACCCAGGATCTGGGTCTCGCCGCGCTCGAACAGCGCCGAACCGTGGGTCCGCGGGATCACGCCGACCTCGGCGGACAGGCTGCGGATGTCGGTCAGGCTGCGGCCGTCGATGCGGACCTGGTCGCGGATGATGCGCTGGCGGACCAGCTTCTTGGTCAGCGAGCGGAACGCAGCGCCGATCTCCTTCTCGCGGCCCTCGAACGCCTCGCCCTCGCCGGTGCCGACCTTCTCCAGGACCGACGCCTTGATCTCGTCGAGGCGGGTCTCCCGCTCCTGCTTGCCGGCGATCTTCAGCGCCTCGGCCAGCTCGGAGGACACGGCCTGCTCGACGGCGGTGAACGCGTCGTCCTGGTAGGCCGGGAACACCGGGTAGTCCTGGGTGTCCTTGCCGACCGCCTGGGCCAGCTGCTGCTGGGCCACGCACAGGGTGCGGATGAACGGCTTGGCCGCCTCCAGACCCGCCGCCACGACCTCTTCGGTCGGCGCCTGGGCGCCACCGGCGACCAGGTCGATGGTCTTGTCGGTGGCCTCGGCCTCGACCATCATGATCGCGACGTCGTCACCGACGATGCGGCCCGCGACGACCATGTCGAACACGGCGCGCTCGAGCTGCTCGTGCGTCGGGAACGCGACCCACTGGCCGTCGATCAGCGCCATGCGGGTGGCACCGATCGGACCGGAGAACGGCAGACCCGAACCCTGGGTGGACGCCGACGCGGCGTTGATCGCCAGCACGTCGTAGAGGTCGCCCGGCTTCAGGCTCATGACCGTGACCACGACCTGGACCTCGTTGCGCAGGCCGTCGACGAACGACGGGCGCAGCGGGCGGTCGATCAGGCGGCAGGTCAGGATCGCGTCCGTGGACGGCCGACCCTCGCGGCGGAAGAACGAGCCGGGGATGCGACCCGCGGCGTACATCCGCTCTTCGACGTCGACGGTCAGCGGGAAGAAGTCGAAGTGCTCCTTCGGCTGCTTGGAGGCCGTGGTGGCCGACAGCAGCATGGTTTCGTCGTCGAGGTAGGCGACGACGCTCCCGGCGGCCTGCTTCGCGAGCCGGCCGGTCTCGAAACGGACGGTACGGGTTCCGAACGCGCCGTTGTCCAGCACGGCCGTCGACTCGTACACGCCCTCTTCGATCGCTTCAGTCAAGGTGACTCCCTATCGTCACAACGCCCACGGCAGGAGCATCCGGATCGGTGATCCGACAAGGCCGGCCATCGATCGAAGCTCCCGGGACCGTCTCGTGACGACTTGCCCGGCAGCCACTACCGAGGACCGGCGGACGCCTGCACCCAGTGCTTGCCACCGTGAGCGCTCTATTGAATTGCTGGCGGCGCCTGCGAGGCACCGCCCGGTTTTACGCACCGGGGGGAGCGGCCGTGGCCACTCCCCCCGGTGTCATGTCAACGACGCAGACCGAGTCGCTGGATCAGCGAACGGTAGCGTTCGATGTCCACCTTGGTCAGGTAGTTGAGCAGACGACGGCGACGACCCACCATCAGCAGCAGACCACGACGCGAGTGGTGGTCGTGCTTGTGCTGCTTGAGGTGCTCGGTCAGGCCGGTGATCCGCTTGGTCAGCAGGGCCACCTGGGCCTCCGGCGAACCGGTGTCGTTGTCCTTCAGGCCGTACTCGGCCAGGATCTGCTTCTTCTCGTCAGTGGACAGCGCCACGAAATACTCCTTCTGCATGTCCCGTGTCTGTGGGCGGCGAGCTGCCGTGCGGCGCCACCGCCGTGAGGACTGGTTACCCCGGAAATCGGCCACCACGGACTGCAGCCGTTCCACAGGCCAGGATAACAGGGAAGCCCTGCTCGCCTGGGTTACCCCGACGCAGCGCGCGTCACCGGCACGCGGTGCACAGCCCGGTACACCGGACCGCCTTCGCCCTGGTCACTGCGCATCACCGCGAGTTCTCCGGCGGTCCACCAGGGACCCGCGTAACCGGCGAGCAGCCCCGGCATCCACCGCCGGTCGGCACGACCGGACGCCCACCGGGCGACCGTCAGGTGCGCCCGGAACCCGTGCGGGTCGCCACCGGCCGCGCGCACCAGCTCCCGCAGAGCGAGCCGGTCGGTCTCGGTGGCCGGTTCGACACCCGTCCACAGCACTCCCCGGAACGTTCCCGAGCCGGTCATGCGCAGCGCGGGCGGTGCGGCGGTGACGTGCGCCATGCGGCGGTCGAGGCGGTCGGCGACGCGCTGCGGATCGGCGTCGTCGCCGTGGAAGCGCAACGTCAGGTGCCAGCGCTCGGCGGCGGTGAAGCGGAACTTGCGCACGCCCGCCGTCGCCTCGGTCACCCGAGCCGGGTCCAAGGCCGCGATCGCCTCAGACAGGTGCCGGACCGCCTCATCCGAGGGCCACAACGCGGTGAACAACCGCATGCCGCGAGTATGACGGCCCGTCCCAGGAGTGCGGCGGAGCCGCTGTCTCAGGCGCGGACTCAGCTCGCACCGCCGCGGGTTCTGAGCGGCTTCGTGGCGAGCACGCCGCGACGCCGATGTCCACCCCTGGGTAAGCGGAATACATCAGGAGTGGCGCACGGAGACCACGAAGCCGCTGCGCTTTCCCCTCCGGGGGTTTCCGCCACCCGCACCGCCAAGCAAAGCGCCCACGGCTACTCGCTGAACAAGCCCTATTCGCTGTCGGCGGCTCGGCGTAGGAGTCCCGCCAGGCGCGGGTAGCGGCCCTCCAGCAGCGAGGCCGCGGCCTCCAGCTCGGTGGGCTTGGCCACCTCCAGCAGCACCGGCCAGGCGATCTGCTCGCCGTTGGCGGTCTGCTTGACCGGCAGGTTGTCGCGCCCCACCGAGGGCTGCGACTGGCGCACGTCCTCCAGGGCCTGCTTGATCGCGTCCGACTCGCCCGCGGCCACACCCGGGATGAGGACCTTGCGCTCCAGCATCACCAGCCGGGCCAGCACCTGCGGGTTGCCGATCTTGGCGCGGCGGCCGCTCATCACCTGGCTGAGCATCGGCGCGCTGATGCCGAGCACGTCGGCCAGCTGGGCCTGCGAGATGCGGAAGGCCACGACCAGTCGGCGCACCCGGTCCCCCAGCGGCTCGCCGTACCACTGCCGCTGCAGAGCCAGATTTCGCTGGACGCTGCTGCTCTCCGCCACCTTCGCTCCCCCTGCGTGACCGCCACCCCGGTGAGCCCGGGGTGATCCGGAATCGAATCCTGCCAGCTCACCGGCCGCGCGGGGTCCAGAACCCGAAAACCTGTTCATCCCGGCGGCGGAGCTCACGCCCGAACTCCGAGGATTCGGCGGGTCTCGGCGACGTCGGCGTTCATCTGATCGATCAGCGCGCCCACCGAGTCGTAGCGCTCCATGGCCCGCAACCGCTGCACGAAGTCGAGATCGACGCGCTCGCCGTAGAAGTCGGCGTCCACATCGAGCACGAAGGCCTCGACGGTCCGCTCGGTCCCGGAGAACGTCGGGTTGCTGCCCACCGACACCGCCGCGGGCATCGCCGGCCCCGGCTGCGACGCGCCACGCCTGCGGTGGGTGAACCAGGCGGCGTAGACGCCGTCGGCGGGGATCGCCGTGTAGTCCGGGGTGGACAGGTTGGCCGTCGGGAAGCCCAGTTCCTTGCCGCCGCGACCCGCGCCGCGCACGACGATGCCCTCGATGCGGTGGTGGCGTCCCAGCGCCGAGGCCGCCGCCACCACGTCACCGGCGTCGATGCACGCGCGGATGTAGGTGGAGGAGAACGTCACCGACGTGCCGCCGGAGTCGTCGGAGCGCTCGACCGGCCCGGACACCAGCGCGTCGGAGGCGACCTCGAAGCCGAAGCGCTCGCCGAGCTTGGTGAGCAGGTCGATGTTGCCCGCCGCCTTGTGGCCGAAGGTGAAGTTCTCCCCCACCACGACCTCTGCGGCGTGCAGCTTCTCGACGAGGACCTCGTGCGCGAACCCCTCGGCGGGCACCTTGGACAGCTCGCGGGTGAACGGCAGCACGCAGAACACGTCCACGCCCAGCTGCTCGACGAGCTCGGACCGCCGTCGCAGCGTGGTCAGCTGCGCCGGGTGGCTCCCCGGGCGCACGACCTCCGCGGGGTGCGGGTCGAAGGTCATCAGCACGCAGGGAACGCCCCGCCGCCGAGCTTGCTGCACCGCGTGCGCGATGAGTTTCTGGTGGCCGCGATGCACACCGTCGAAGACACCGATGGTGACCACGCAACGGCCCCAACCACCGGGAAGCTGCTCCAAACCACGCCAACGCTGCACGACCCAGAAGCCTACTTCCCCCGCGCGATCACGCGCCGAGCGGTGGTTTCGAACCCGCCCGGCCGCAGCCACGCGGCGACGCCCTCCACCACCCGGCGGGGCCGTCGTCAGTTCCCGGGGACGATGACCAGGACGGCCTTCGCCGTGCGGCCCCGGTCGCGGACCAACGCCACCGCCCGGCCCTCGGGATCGAACATGCCGTAGGTCCCCTCGACGCCGGCGGCGGTCACGACCTGCCCGTGCGACAGCGCGCGAGCGGTCGAGGCGTCGACGTTCCGGCGGGGGAAGGCGGTCTCGACGGCCTGGTCCAGGCCCATCGAGAGTTCGGGGGTCTCCTCCAGCTGATCCAGCGTGCGCGCGGTGGCCAGGCCGAACGGCCCGACCCGGGTGCGCCGCAGGGCGGTGAGGTGCCCGCCCACGCCGAGCGCTGCTCCGAGGTCGCGGGCCAACGCCCGCACGTAGGTGCCCGAAGAGCACTCCACCAGGACGTCCAGCTCGGTGGTCCGCTCGGTGCGCCGCAGGTCGAGGACGTCGAAGCGGGAGACGGTGACCGGACGGGCGGCGAGCTCGACGGTCTCGCCGCTGCGCGCGATGTCGTAGGCGCGACGGCCGTTGATCTTGACCGCGCTGACGGCGCTCGGCACCTGCTGCAGGTCGCCGGTCAGCGCCGCGACGCCATCGCGGACCGCGGTCTCGTCCACCGCGGAGGCGTCGGCGGTGGTGATGACCTCGCCTTCGGCGTCATCGGTGCTGGTGGCGGCTCCGAGCGTGATGGTGGCCAGGTACGCCTTGGTGTCCAGGGCGAGGTGGCCCAGCAGCTTGGTCGCCCGCTCCAGGCCGAGCACGAGCACACCGGTGGCCATCGGGTCCAGCGTCCCCGCGTGCCCGACCTTGCGGGTGCCCATGATGCGGCGAACTCTGGAGACGACGTCGTGCGAGGTCATCCCCGCCGGTTTGTCGACCACCAGGAGGCCGGGAGGAACGGCGGGACTCTGCTTGCGGGATTGCGCGGACACGGCGAGCCATCATTCCCGACCCGGCGCCGCGCGAATCCTCCAGGGTCAGGCCGCCGCTGCCGCGGGGGTCACGCCGACCACGGCCCACTTGCCGGAGCGGGCCCGCAGCAGCAGCGTGATCATCCGCAGCACCATGAACAGGCTCAGCCCGGTCCAGATCCCCGCCAGGCCCCAGCCGAAGGCCAGCGCCAGCCAGATCAGCGGCAGGTAGCCGATGACGGCGCTGAGGATCGTCGCGGTGCGCAGGTAGGCGGCGTCGCCCGCGCCGAGGAACACCCCGTCCAGCGCGAAGACCACGCCCGCCACCGGCTGCACCGCCACGAAGAACCACCAGGCGTTCGGCATCTCGGCGAGCACGACCGCATCGGTGGTGAACACCGACGGCAGCACGCCGGACACGGCGGTGAAGAACACGGCCAGTCCGCACCCGAACACCAGGCTGTACCAGGTCACCTGCTTGGCGACGGCCTTCGCGCGCGGCACCGAACCGCTGCCGAGGGCGGCACCGACCAGCGACTGCGCGGCGATGGCCAGCGAGTCCAGCACCAGCGACTGGAACATCCACAACTGCCACACGACCTGGTGCGCGGCCGCCGTCTCGGCTCCGGTGCGGGCGGCCACCGAGGTCGCCGACAGGAAGCAGATCTGGAAGGCCATGGTGCGCAGCACCAGGTCTCGGCCGAGACCGAGCTGAGCGCGCATCCTGACCCCGTCGGGGCGCAGCGGGGCCTTCTCCACGAGCAGGGCGCGGATGAACAGGGCCGCGGCGATGCTCTGGCCGATCAGGTTCGCGAACGCCGAACCCTCCAGCCCGAGGCCCATCGGGTAGACCAGGATCGGGCACAAGACGGCGGACACGCCGTTGCCGATGAGCGTGTAGCGCAGCGGGCGGACGGTGTCCTGGACACCGCGCATCCAGCCGTTGCCCGCCATGGTGATCAGCACCAGCGGGGCGCCGCAGAGCGCGATGCGCAGCCAGGTCCCGGCGGCGTCGGCGACCGGTCCGGGCCCGGCCAGCAGCTCCGCGACGGGTGTGGCGACCAGCTGGGCGATCAGCGACAGCGCCACGCCGACGGCGATCCCGAGCCAGGTCGCCTGCACGCCCTCGGCGACGGCTTCGGTGCGCCGGCCGGCGCCGTGCAGCCGCGCCGTGCGCGCGGTGGTGCCGTAGGTCAGGAAGGTCAGCTGGCTGGAGATCAGCGTGAACAGGGTGCCGCCGAGCGCGAGCCCGGCGAGCGGGACCGCCCCGAGGTGACCGACCACGGCGGTGTCGACCAGCACGTACAGCGGCTCGGCCGCCAGCACGCCCAGTGCGGGGACCGCGAGCCCCAGCACCTTGCGCGGTGACACGCGTTCCCCGGCCTCGGACACGTCATCTCCCTTGTAAGCTGCGATTGATGGGTTCGACCCTGACACAGGGTAGCGGTAAGGAGCGTCAGTGGACAGCGCCGATTACATCGAGGTCGCGCTCCGGCTCGCCAACGCCGACCTGACCGACGTCGAGACGGTCCGCGCCGCGCTGCACGACGAGCCCTGGTGGGCCGACCGGCTCCGGGACTCCGACCTGCCCCTGCTGCGGGAGGTCTCCGAGGGCCTGCGCCGGGCGCTGGCCGCCATGATGGCTTCGGCCGGACCGGCTCAGGACGAGACGGTCCTCACCGAGATCAACGCGCTGCTGGCCGCCCATCCCCCGCGTCCCCGGCTCTCCGGCCACGGCGGTCACGACGGAGCACCCAACTGGCACGTCCACGTCGCGGGTCCCGATGCCCCCGCGGTCGACGAGGTCGCCGCGGCGGCGGCGTGGGGCCTGGCCCAGGGCGTCGTCGCGCACGGCACCGCGCGCTGGGGGCTCTGCGAGGCCGAGGGCTGCTCGACGTACTACCTGGACACCTCGACCAACCAGGCGAAGCGCTTCTGCTCGCCCCGCTGCGCCAACCGCATGCACGTGGCCGCGTTCCGAGCCCGCAAACGAGCCTGACCCCGCCCCATTCCAATTTCGCGCGAAATTCGAACGCCGAAGTCCCCACTCGAATTTCGCGCGAAATTCGAAAACTCCAGTTCAAGAGCCTGCGAACCGACGTAGCACTGGGTGTGTCGCCACACTTCCGGGTGGCGGATTCCAATTTCGCGCGAAATTCGAACGGGCCGCTGGACGGGGTCTGGGGGCCGCTGCCGGGGTCACGTTCCGAGGAGCGGGGCGTTGTCGAGGGCCTTGCGGATTCCGGCGAGGATCTCGTGCTCCTCGCCGCGAGCGGTGAAACCGGAGGCCAGGCGGTGGCCACCGCCCCCGCAGGCGTTGGCCGCGTGGCTGACGTCGACGCGGCTGTCGGCGCGCAGCGACACCGACCAGTGGTCGGGGCCGATCTCCTTGAGGACCGCGGCGACCTCGGCCTCCCCGGTGGTGCGGATGAGGTCGATGACGCTGTCGACGTCCTCGCTGCCCAGCCCGTCCGACTGGTCCTTGCGGACGGTGGCGTGCACGAAACCCAGGCCCTGAGCCGCGGACGGCTCCAGCTCGGTCTTCGACAGCACACCGGCGAGCATGCCCAGGAACCCGTACGGGTGGGTGTCGAGCAGCGGCTTGGTGGTCGCCTCCGGGTCGACGCCCGCGTCGAGCAGCCGGGCCGCGACCCGGTGCACCTCGGCGCTGGCGTGCCGGAACGAGCGCGTGTCGGTGACCAACCCGGCGTACAGGCAGCGGGCGGTCGGCAGGTCCAGTTCCGCGCCGAGCTCGTCGAGCACCCGCAGCACCAGCAGCACCGTCGCCTCGGCGGACTCGTCGAGGACGTGCACCGTGCCGTAGCGGGTGTTGGAGATGTGGTGGTCGAGGACGATCACCTCACCACCTGCGGCGATGGTGCCCTTGACGCGGTCGGCGAGCTTGCCGAGCCGCCCGAGGCTGCCGGAGTCGCACACGACCAGCAGCGGCGGGGCGGGGGGAACCTCCGACGGGGGCACGATGAGCCCGTCGACGTCGAGGTCGCGCAACGAGTGGGCGGGCTTGTCCGGATGCCCGAAGGACACCCGGACCGCGCTGCCGCGCTTCTTCAGCGCCCTGCCCAGCGCTAGCGCGCTGCCCAGGGCATCGGCATCGGGGTTGACGTGCCCGAACAGGGTCACGTCAGGTGCTGCCGCGAGCTTGCCCGCAGCCGCCGCGACGGCCTCTCGCAGAGACTCGCCCGTCTTCGGGCCGCTCTGCTGGCCGGCGGTCTCGGGTTGCCCGCGCACACGTCACCTCCACGTCATCGGCGGCACTGTCAGGTCCACCGATGACCAACGCACCCGATTCGGCGCCGCGACTCAACCACCTTGTGGGCCACGACGCACATCGGCGTCGGAAAAGTCCTCGTCATCGACACCGTCGGTGTCGTCGTCATCATCCTCGGTGTCAGCGCTCACGCGGTAGGGGTCCGCGTCGCCGGCCGGGACCGCACCGGAGGCCAGTCGGGCGACCTCGTCGTCGGCCTCCTTGGCCTTAGCGAGCAGCTCCTCCATCCGGCGGGCCTGGTCCGGGACGGTATCCGCGACGAACGTCAGGGTCGGCGTGAACCGCACCCCGGTCTGGTCGCCGACGCGGGAGCGCAGCACGCCGGTGGCGCTGCTGAGCGCGGCCGCCGTCGAGGCGTAGTCGGCGTCGTCGCCGAAGACGGTGTAGTAGACCGTGGCGTCCCGCAGGTCCGGGGTGACTCGCGCATCGGTGATCGTCACCATCGCCAGTCGCGGGTCCTTGACCTCGTGCTCCAGCCCGGACGCGACGATCTGCGCGATGCGCTTGGCCAGCCTGCGGGCGCGCGCCGTATCAGCCACGACGCACCTCCTTCTTGCAAGAAAGCTTCGACACCCGCGGTGCTCCGGCGGGTGGGTCCGACGTCGAAGTGGCGAAGCCACTTCCTCCTTCTGGTGAGCGCCTGAGCAGCTCGCACCGCCGGGAGTTCTCCAGCGGCTTCGTGACGAGCACGCCGCGACGCCGTGTTCGGCATGCGCGAGGGGTGGCGCGGAGTCCAAGGAGCCGCTCAGGTCCCCCGGCTCGCACCGCTGAGCAACGGCACCACCGACAAACCTAATCCTCCGGCCCCAGCATGCGATGCCGGGCCGAGAGGAGCTCCAGCTCGGGGCGGGCGGCGACGAGCCGCTCGCACGCCTCCAGGACTTCGCGCACGTGCGAAGCGTCGCCGGAGACCGCCGCGACTCCGAGCAGAGCGCGGCGGTGGAGGTCTTGGTCACCGGCTTCGGAGACGGCGACCTCGAAGCGGCGGCGCAGTTCGGCCAGCACCGGCCGGACCACGGCCCGCTTCTGCTTCAACGAGTGGACGTCACCGAAGAGCACGTCCAGTTCGAGCGCACCGACGTACATGGGCGGGATCTTCCCCCGAGCCCGCGCAGGGGGTCCGTCGTGGACCCCCTGCGCAGGTGCGGTGTCAGTCGCGAGGCTTCTCGCGCATCTCGTACGGCTCGATGATGTCGCCCACCTTGAGGTCGTTGTACGACCCCAGGGTCAGACCGCACTCGAAACCGTCGCGGACCTCGGTGGCGTCTTCCTTGAACCGCTTCAGCGAATTGATGCTGAGGTTCTCGGCGACCACCACGTTGTCCCGCAGCAGACGCGCCTTCGCGTTCCGCTTGACGATGCCGTCGGTGACCATGCAACCGGCGATCGTGCCGACCTTCGAGGACTTGAAGACCTCGCGGATCTCGGCGCGACCGAGCTCGACTTCCTCGTACTCGGGCTTGAGCATGCCCTTGAGGGCCTGCTCGATGTCCTCGATGGCGCGGTAGATCACCGAGTAGTACCGGATCTCGACGCCCTCGCGGTTGGCGACCTCGGCCGCCTTGCCCTCGGCCCGGACGTTGAAGCCCAGGACGATGGTGTTCTCCGCGGTGGCGAGGTTGATGTCGGACTCGTTGATGCCACCGACGCCGCGGTGGATGACCCGCAGCTCGACCTCTTCGCCGACCTCGATCTTCATCAGGGACTCTTCGAGCGCCTCGACGGTACCCGAGTTGTCACCCTTGATGATCAGGTTCAGCTGGTTGGTCTCCTTGAGCACCTTGTCCAGGTCCTCGAGGCTGACCCGCTTGCGCTTGGCGGCGTTCTGCGCCTCGCGGATGCGGGCTCCGCGGCGGTCGGCGATCTGCCGGGCGACCCGGTCCTCGTCGACCACCAGGAAGGAGTCACCAGCACCGGGCACCGACGTGAAGCCGATGACCTGGACCGGCCGCGACGGCCGCGCCGCGGTGACGTCCTCGTCGTTCTCGTTGATCATGCGGCGAACGCGGCCGTACGCGTCACCGGCGACGACCGAGTCACCGACGCGCAGCGTGCCTCGCTGCACCAGCACGGTGGCCACCGGACCGCGACCGCGGTCCAGGTGCGCCTCGATCGCGACGCCCTGCGCCGACATGTTCGGGTTGGCCCGGAGGTCGAGCGAGGCGTCGGCGGTCAGCAGGATCGCTTCCAGCAGACCGTCGATGTTGGTGCCCTGCTTGGCGGAGATCTCGACGAACATCGTCTCGCCGCCGTACTCCTCGGCCACCAGGTTGTACTCGGTGAGCTGCTGGCGGATCTTGTCCGGGTTCGCACCCTCGACGTCGATCTTGTTGACCGCGACCACGATCGGCACACCGGCGGCCTGGGCGTGGTTGATCGCCTCGACCGTCTGCGGCATGACGCCGTCGTCCGCGGCGATCACCAGCACGGCGATGTCCGTCGACTTCGCACCGCGGGCACGCATGGCGGTGAACGCCTCGTGACCAGGGGTGTCGATGAAGGTGACGGGCCGCTCGTTGCCCTCCAGCTCGGTGACGACCTGGTAGGCACCGATGTGCTGCGTGATGCCGCCGGCCTCGCCGGCCTGCACGTTCGCCTTCCGGATGGTGTCCAGCAGCCGCGTCTTACCGTGGTCGACGTGACCCATGACGGTCACGACCGGCGGACGGGCGGCCAGTTCCTCCTCGGAGGAGCCCGGGTCGCCGTAGCTGATGTCGAACGACTGCAGCAGCTCCCGGTCCTCGTCCTCCGGAGAGACCATCTCGACCTTGTAGTTCATCTCCTGGCCGAGAAGCTCGAGGATCTCGTCGGAGACGGACTGGGTCGCGGTGACCATCTCACCGAGGTGGAACATCGCCTGCACCAGCGAAGCCGGGTTGGCGTTGATCTTCTCGGCGAAGTCGGTCAGCGAAGCACCGCGGCGCAGGCGAAGGGTCTCGCCGTTACCGCGCGGGAGGCGGACGCCGCCGACTGACGGCGCCTGCATGTTCTCCATGTACTCCTGGCGCTTCTGCCGCTTCGACTTGCGACCGCGCTTCGCGGGACCGCCGGGGCGACCGAAGGCACCAGCCGTGCCGCCGCGACCACCGGGACCGCCCGGACGGCCACCGCCGCCGGGACGACCGCGGAAGCCACCGCCGGCCGGAGCTCCACCCGGAGCGCCGCCGCCACCGCCGCCGGGGCGGAAGCCACCGCCACCGCCACCGGGACGACCGCCGCCGCCACCACCGCCGCCGGGACCGCGGCCACCGCCGCCGCCTCCGCCGCCGGGGCCGCCACGACCACGACCGCCACCGGGGCCACCGCCGGGCCCACCGCGGGCCGGACGCGGAGGCATCATGCCGGGGTTCGGACGCGGAGGCATCATGCCCGGGTTCGGGCGCGAACCGCCGCCGCCACCGCCGCCTTCGCCGCGCGGGGCGTTGTTGCCGCCACCGGCAGGAGCGGTTCCGGCACCCTGGCCACCGCCACGGCGCTGGTCGTCACGACCGCGACCGGGGCCCTGCTGGCCACCGCGGTCCTGACGCGGACCCGGGCCGGGACGACCCGGGCGCTGCTGAGGAGCACCCTGACCGACGCCGAACGGGTTGTTGCCGACGCGCGGGGGCTTCGGGCCCGGCTTGGGAGCCTTCGGGCGCGCGGCATCGCCGTCGCCGCTCGGAGCCTTGGGCGCGGGCTTGGGACCCGGCTTCGGGCCGGGCTTGGCGTCGCCCTTGGGCTTGTCGCCCTGGGGCTCGGCCTTGGGCTGCTCGAACTTGGGCTCTTCGACCTTGGGGGCCTCGGCCTTCGGCTCCGCCTGGGCGGCCGGGGCCGGCTCTTCGGCCTTCGGTTCGGGCTTGGGGGTCGGTTTCGGACCCGGCTTGGGACCGGGCTTGGGCGCCTCGGCACGCGGGCCGGGCTTGGGTCCAGGCTTGGGCGCTGCCGCTCCGGCGCTCGTGGCCTTGGGCTCGCTCTGAGAGGGCTTGCCGTTGTCGCCGCTCTTCTTCGACGACTTGACATATGCGTCACGGAGCCTGCGGGCCACCGGGGCTTCCACGGTGGAGGACGCAGACTTGACGTACTCGCCCTGCTCGGCGAGCTTGTTCAGTACTTCCTTGCTGGTGACACCGAGCTCTTTAGCGAGCTCATGTACGCGGGCCTTGCCTGCCACTGCTCTCCTCATCTGGGTGAGGCCGGGCGGCAGTCCCGCTCGACCTCGTCCTATCGCCGATGCGCGTTCATGGCTTCAGCTTCACGGCTGATTCATGACGGGTCGACCTGCTTTCCTTCGGTTGCCTGGCGCGGGACGGGTCCCGCGTCGGTCTGATCTTGAGCCACCGCGGGCGGTTGCCCGGTACTCAAGTGGTGTTGCACGGCTGAGGTGTCGAGAGATCCCGGCACTCGAAGTGCCCGCGGAAAAGCCCGGCGCCGTTCGGCTAGACGAAGGCAAGCCGGATCAGGATGCAGCCAGGCTCCCCGACCCGGTCGCCGATGCCGTGGATCGGGAACCGCGACGGGCCTCGAACCACCGACCTCAGCCACCACACGTAGCAGCTCAACGGCCGACGTCCGAGTACGACAACCCACGCACGTACGAACCGGCACATGGCACTGGCCATTCCCGGGTGCACTCGTGTGGATTGATCGCTCCCCTCGCGTCGAGCCTCGTTAACGATTCTAACCCGAGGGCGTCACTCAGCCGAACCCACGGTGGGCAGTCCCTCAACCGCCGGGTCCGGGCCGGCCGGCTGGACGGGTGCCTGGCCGCTCGTGGTGGTCGGCGACGACGGATCGGCGTCGCTGCGGATGTCGATCCGCCAGCCGGTCAGCCGGGCCGCCAGCCGCGCGTTCTGGCCTTCCTTGCCGATCGCCAGCGACAGCTGGAAGTCCGGCACGATCACCCGCGCGGTCTTGGTGCGCTCGTCGACGACCTCGACCGAGACCACCTTGGCCGGCGACAGCGCGTTGCCGACGAAGGTCGCCGGGTCGTCCGAGTGATCGATGATGTCGATCTTCTCGCCGCCCAGCTCGCTCATCACGTTGCGGACCCGCGCGCCCATCGGACCGATGCAGGCGCCCTTGGCGTTGACGCCGCTGACCGTGGACCGCACCGCGATCTTCGACCGGTGCCCGGCCTCGCGGGCCACCGCCGGGATCTCCACGGTGCCGTCGGCGATCTCCGGGACCTCCAGCGCGAACAACCGGCGGACCAGGTTCGGGTGGGTGCGCGACAGCGAGATCTGCGGACCCCGGGCGCTGCGCGCCACGCCGTAGACGTAGCACTTGATCCGGGTGCCGTGCTCGTAGTTCTCCCCCGGGACCTGCTCGGCACCGGGGATGACGCCTTCGCTGTCACCGATCTGCACGATCACCATGCCGCGCGAGTTGGCCCGCGCGTCCCGCTGGATCACGCCACCGATGATCTCGCCTTCCTTGGCGGCGAACTCGCCGAAGGTCCGCTCGTGCTCCGCGTCGCGCAGCCGCTGCAGGATGACCTGCCGCGCGGTCGTCGCCGCGATCCGCCCGAACCCCTCCGGGGTGTCGTCCCACTCCTCCGAAACGCTGCCGTCGGCGTTGAGGGAGTGCGCGATGACCCGCACGATGCCGGTCTTGCGGTCGACCTCCACCCGCGCGTGCGGCTGGTGTCCCTCGGTATGACGGTATGCGGTGAGCAGCGCCGATTCGATCGCTTCAAGGACCGTCTCGAACGGGATGTCCTTGTCGCGTTCGATCGCCCGCAGCGCCGCGATGTCGACGTTCACCTCGACTCCTCCGTGTCTTCCCGGTCGTCCCCCTGCTGGGAAACGCCGCTCGCAGCCCGCTCCAGCTTGACCAGGTCTTCCGCCGGTGGCTGCTGGAACTCCACCTCGACCACCGCGCGCTCCACATCACGGTAGGCCACCTGGCGGATCTCAGCGCCTACCAGCACCTGCACGCCCTCATCATCCGCGCTGCCGACCCGCGCCACCAGCTGCTCGCCGCTGGTCAGCCGGATCTTGACCAGCCGATTGCGGGCGCGCTTCCAGTGTCGCTGCTTGGTCAGCGGCCGGTCCACGCCGGGCGAGGTGACCTCCAGCGTGTAGGAGCCGGCCAGCACGTGCTCGTGCGCGTCCAGGACCTTGGCGACCGAGCGGCTCACCTCGGTGATGTCGTCGAGGCCGACACCGTCATCGGAGTCGATGACGACCTTGACCAGCCGGCGACGACCGGCCTGCTGCACGTCGAGCTCTTCGAGGTCGAAGCCCTTTTCGGCGACGGCCTCGGCGACGACGGGCTCCAGCTGCGCGGTGATCTCACCACGCGGCGGGCTGGACACGTTGGCACTCCTAGGTTTCGGTTCGTGGTCTTGGAAGACCTCATGCATCGCGATCCGGACCCGAAACGCGGGCACGAACCGCCCGCGTCCGGTCTGGTCCGGCCGCGGTCGCCCAGGGTATCGCGTCCGCCCGCACCCGAGCGCGACGCGGGACCCCTACGATCGGCGGATTGCGCACAGCCCTGAACGGATCACCGGTCGCACCGCTCCAGCGGTGGCCCCCAGGGTGCGCGCGTTGATCGCGGTGCCTGGCAGGATAGGTCGTCGTGGAACTCCCCCGCGCATCCCTGCCGGTGATCGAGCGCCGACGTGTTCTGCGGTTGTTCGCCGCCGCGCCCGCCGCGGCCGTGCTGGCCGCGTGCGGTACCGGCTCGGACGAGCCCGATCAGCTGCTGCCGCTGGCGACCGCCGCGAAGGCCGATGCCGCGCTGGCCAACGCGATCGCGCGCAGGCACTCCGGGATGGCCGAGACGGCGCGCGAGCTCGCCGCGGCGCGAACGGCGCACGCCGACGCGTTGCAGCGGGAGATCGACCGGGTCGCGCCGCGCGACCCCGAGGACCCGCCGTCGGTGCCCGATCCGGCGCCGAAGAAGGCGCCGTCCTCCGCCGACGCCGCTGCCGACGCGCTGCGCGCCGCGGTGCGCGAGGGCCAGGAGCAGGCGGCGAAGCTCGTTCCCGGGCTGTCCGGCTACCGCGCGGGCGTGGTGGCTTCGGTGTCCGCGAGTTGCGCGTGCCTGCAGGAGGTGCTGGGTTGAGCGAGATCTCGGAGCAGGCCGCCAAGGCTCTCGGCGACGCGCTGGGCGCCGAGCACGCGGCGTTGTGGGTCTACGGGCTGGCCAACGCCTTCGTCGGCGAGACGCGGGTGCGCAGCGCGATCGAGGAGGCCGTCGACGCGCACACCCGGCTGCGCGACACCGCCGAGCAGGCGATGCGGCAGGCGGGCCTGACGCCGACCCCGGCTCAGCCCGCCTACGACGTCGGCGGCGACGTGGCCGGCCAGTCGAAGGCGATCGAGCTGCTGATCACCACCGAGAGCGACTGCCAGGTCGGCTGGCGCTCCGTGCTGGACAGCACCGAGGACCCCGGGATGCGCCGGACCGCGCTGGACGGCCTGACCACCTCGGCCACCAGGGCGACCCGCTGGCGGCTGACGCTGGGACGCCAGCCCGCCGCGGAGAACTTCCCCGGCCAGCGCGCCTAAGGGCTCATAAGTCGCGGCGCACGAAGTCCACGGATGCGCTCGGGTCCAGCCACCAGCACCGCCAAGCAAAAGCAACTCCTCAACAGCGGCCGTGGTGCTGGGGCCTGGTCATTTCGGGGCCTGGTCCTGGGGCCAGCCGAGCTTGAGGGCCTCGTTGGTGACGTCGCTGAGCGCCGGGTCCTTCTTCGAGGACTTGCCGTAGAACGCCGAGTCGCCGATCACGACCAGCCGGTCCTGCCGCCCGGAGGCGTAGGCCGCGTCGTCGAGGTCGGGCATGTCGCTGGTGCCGTCGCGCTCGTCGTCCACCAGGTCCCGGATGTTGCCGGTGCCGTCCTTGGTGGTCAGCGCGTTGAGCTGGGTGGCGAACTGCGGCGTCGGCATCAGCACGGTGATCACCGAGGTGAGGACGCGGCGGCCGTCGGGCAGGGTCGTCGTGTAGAGCGCGCGGGTGAGGTGGTCGCACTCCTGCTTGCTGAAGAAGTTCTGGATGGAGTCGGTCGAGACACCCTTGCAGCCCTGGAACGCCTCTTCCTTGCGGACCAGGGTGAAGTCGTAGCGCAGCTTCGGCGGTGGCGGCGCGGCGACCTCGTCATCGGGTTTGATGGCGCTCCAGATCAGGCCGGACACGACCGCGATCAGCAGCAGCACGAGTCCCCGCAGCGCCCAGCCCATGGGCGTGACGCGCCGTGTCTGCTGCTGCTTCGGCGGCGGAGGCGGCGGCGCGGGCTGTCTGCTGGTGCCCGGGTACGGCTGCTGCGGCGCCTGGTGAGGCGCTTGCTGCGGCGTCGGCGAGTGCGTGATCACCGGCCTGGTGGCGTGCTCCGGGGTCGGTGCGGCCACCTGGCGGTCCTGCCTGATGTAGGCGTTGTCCCGCCTCAACGGCGCGGTATCACGCTGCGTGTTGCCGTCCGCTCCCGTCACGTCTTCAGGCACACCCTGTCGGTCTGACACGAGTGCCTACGGTAGCGGTTGTGGATTACGGGACGGACAACCCGATGCCCGGTTGCGCTGATCAGAGCAGTGCGCTGACCGCCCTTTCGACGTCCTCGGCGGTGTTGTAGAGGTGGAACGACACCCTGGCCTGGCCTCCGCGACTGGCGCAGACCACACCGGCCGCGGTGAGCTTGGCCACGGCATCCGGGTCGGCCACCGACACGATCGCCGAATCGGCGGCCGGCATCCCGAGCTCCGCCCGGAAACCGTCGGCCAGGCCGCTGCAGTGCGCGGCGACCTCGGCGAGATCCAGACCGGCCAGCCACTCCATCGACACCGCCGCGCCGACCTGCGCGAGCCACACCGGCGAGATGTCCAGCCCGCGCGCGTCACCGGACAGCCGCAGCGGCAGGCCGTAGGTGGCCTCCCACGGGTCCTCAGCGGCGTACCAGTTGGCGCTGTGCGGAACCGGTCGCGGTGCGTCGGGGTGGACCGCCAACCAGGCCGAGCCGCGCGGGGCCATCAGCCACTTGTACCCGGCGCCGGCCACCCAGTCCGCCCAGTCCAGCCGCAGCGGCATCCAGCCCGCGGCCTGCGTGACGTCGAGCAGCACGCGCGTGCCGTGCTCCTGCTTGGCCAGTTCGAGCCCTTCGAAGTCGACGATGCGGCCGTCCTTGGACTGCACGGCGCTGACCGCGACGAGGTCGAACTCCGGTGCGCGCTCGCCGATTTCGTCCAGGTCGACCTCGGTGACGGTGACACCGCGGCCGGCCTGCGCGGCGAACGGGAACAGCACGCTGGTGAAGTCGTCGGTGGCCACCAGCACCCGCGCGTCGTCGGGCAGGCTGGCCGCGACCAGGCCGATCACCTGAGAAGCGCTGGCTCCGATGGCGACCCGGTCGGCGGGAACGCCGATGAGGCGGGCGAAGGCGTCGCGGGCGGTGGCCACGGGCCCGTCGAAGTCGCCGGGCCGGTCCGAACCACGGCCCCAGCGCTCCACCGCCTCGGAGACCTTCCGGACGGCCTCGGTCGGCGGGATGCCGATGCTGGCGGTGTTGAGGTAGCCGTCGGGGACGTCGAAGCTCGCGTCGAAAGCCTTCCGCATGACCACCATCCTCGCACCGATCAGGCCTCGTCAGTGATCTTTTCTTACTGTTGGGGCATGCACAGCGAAGAGATCGAGATCCGCACCGGTGGCCGCGAAGCGGTCCGCGATCTGCGCGACGAGTGCCAGCGGTTCCTCAGCTCGGCCGGGGCGGGCGACGGATTGCTCAACGTGTGGGTGCCGCACGCGACCGCGGGACTGGCGATCATCGAGACCGGCGCGGGCAGCGACGACGACCTGCTCACCGCGTTGCGCGACCTGCTGCCCGGCGACGACCGCTGGCGGCACCGCCACGGCTCGCCCGGTCACGGCCGCGACCACGTGGTGCCCGCGTTCGTGCCGCCCTACGCGACGATCCCCGTGCTCGGCGGCCGGATGGCGCTGGGCACCTGGCAGTCGGTGTGCCTGGTCGACACCAACGTCGACAACCCGGTCCGGAAGGTGCGGCTGAGCTTCCTTCACGGGTGAGGCCCAGCCGCAACCGTCACGCGCTCAGGAACTCCTGGAGCCCGGCGAGGTCGTCGGTGTTGATGTGGTCGACGCCGACCTCCTCGAGCACGCGCCACACGGCGTCGCGCTCGGCGCCCGCGCTGTCCGGGGTGGCCCAGAAGCGGACGCGCTGACCGGCGGCGTGCGCGTCGTTCACGATCTGCTCCAGCTCGTCGCGCTCGTCGGCGGGCATGTCGCCGGAGCCGTCCCAGCTGAACACCTGCGTCCAGTCGTCGGAGACCAGCGGAACGAGCGCCGGATCGGCACCGATCGAGCTGCCGGTGCCGCCGTCGAGGAACGCGTAGCGGTCGGACTGGCCCTCGATGAACTCGGTCGGCTTCTCACCGGAGATCACCACCGTCACCGGTCCTTCGGTGACGGTGCCGTTCTCGTAGTGGGTGAACAGGCCCGCGTACTTGGGGTCGCGCATGATCTCGTCGAGCCGCTCGTAGCCGTCCTCGCCGAAGGTCTTGAAGTCGACCAGCAGCTGGAAATCGGCGTCGTGGCCCGGGTAGATGCTGCCGCCCCCGGCGTTGAGCCGCTCCACCAGCGGGTCCAGGTACAGCGACTCGATGGTCCGGTCGGGGTTGAGCTGGAAGGGGTCGTGGCCGATCAGCAGCGAGTCGCCCAGCGGGTAGATGTCGGCCTCGACGCTGGTGAAGCCGTGGTCCAGCGCATCCAGCAGCGGACGTTCGTGCAGGTAGTCGTTGTGCGCGTGGGCCTGGGCCAACGGTTCGACGTCGGCGGCCGGTGCGGCGTGGGCCGCGATGGGCGCGACCAGGGTCAGCGCCGCCAGCGCGGGCAGCAGGAAACGTGCGAGGGACCGCATGACGAAGCCTCCGGTGATGATCAGTTGATCACCACCGGAGGCTAGTGCGATCGCCCTGGTCAGGGCGTGCGCTGACGAGATTCAGCCACGCACGACGTCGATCAGGTGCGCCACCGCGTCGTCGGCCGCGACCTCGGCGCGCTCGTCGGAGAGCCGGTCGCGGACCTCGACGACACCGTTGGCCAGGCCCTTGCCGACCACCAGGATCGACGGGATGCCGACCAGCTCGGCGTCGGCGAACTTCACGCCCGGCGAGACCGTGCGGTCGTCGAGGATCACCTGCACGCCGGCTGCGTCGAGCTCGGCGGCCATCTCCTCGGCGCGGGCCCGGACGGTCTCGTCCTTGCCCGCGATGACCACGTGCACGTCAGCCGGGGCGACCTCGCGCGGCCACGCCAGGCCCATGTCGTCGTGGCTCTGCTCGGCGATGGCCGCGACCAGGCGGGACACACCGACGCCGTAGGAGCCCATGGTGATCCGCTTGGGCTTGCCGTCCTGCCCGAGCGCGTCCAGCGAGAACGCGTCGGCGTACTTGCGGCCGAGCTGGAAGATGTGCCCGATCTCGATGCCGCGCGCGGCCACCAGGGTTCCCCTGCCGTCGGGCGACGGGTCGCCCTCGCGGACCTCGGCGGCCTCGATGGTGCCGTCCGGCGTGAAGTCGCGGCCGCACACGAGGTCCAGCACGTGGTGGTCGGTCTTGTCCGCGCCGGTGACCCAGGCGGTGCCGGTGACCACGCGCGGGTCGACGACGTAACGAACACCGTTCTCCTGCAACGCCTTCGGGCCGATGTAGCCCTTGACCAGGAACGGGTTGGCGGCGAAGTCGGACTCGTCCAGCAGCGCGACCTCGGCCGGTTCCAGCGAGGCTTCGAGGCGCTTCATGTCGACCTCGCGGTCGCCGGGCACGCCGATCGCCAGCAGCTGCCACTCGTCCGAACCCGGCTGGCGGGTCTTGACCAGCACGTTCTTCAGGGTGTCGGCGGCGGTGAACTTGCGGTCGGTGTTGGCGTTGAGGAAGTCGACCAACGACTCGATGGTCGGCGTGCTCGGGGTGTGGTGCACCTCGGCGGCCGGCTTGTCCTCAATGGACTCCGCGGGCGGTGCGGGGGTGACCACGGCCTCGACGTTGGCGGCGAAACCGGACTCGGTGCTGCGGACGAACGTGTCCTCACCGGTGGGGCTCTCGGCCAGGAACTCCTCCGAGGCCGAACCGCCCATCGCGCCGGAGGTGGCCGCCACGATCACGTAGCGCAGGCCGACCCGGTCGAAGAGCTTGATGTAGGCGTCGCGGTGCCGCTGGTAGGACGCCGAGAGGCCCTCGTCGTCGATGTCGAAGGAGTAGGAGTCCTTCATCACGAACTCGCGGCCGCGCAGGATGCCCGCGCGGGGGCGCTCCTCGTCCCGGTACTTGGTCTGGATCTGGTACAGCACGACCGGGTAGTCCTTGTAGGAGCTGTACTCGCCCTTGACGGTGAGGGTGAACAGCTCCTCGTGCGTGGGCCCGAGCAGGTAGTCGGCGTTCTTGCGGTCCTTGAGCCGGAACAGGTTCGGCCCGTACTCGGTCCAGCGGTTGGACGCCTCGTAGGGCTCCTTGGGCAGCAGCGCGGGGAAGTGGATCTCCTGCGCGCCGATGGCGTCCATCTCCTGGCGCACGACCTCCTCGACCCGGCGCAGCACGCGCAGACCCAGCGGCAGCCACGAGTAGATGCCCGGCGCGATGCGCCGCACGTAGCCGGCCCGCACGAGCAGCTTGTGGCTCGGCACCTCGGCGTCGGCCGGATCCTCGCGCAGCGTACGCAGGAACAACGTCGACATCCTCGTGATCACGGCTACTGGCTCCTAGTTCGGCCCGATGGGAATACAGGCAGGGTAGCGACCACACCGACTCGCCCGTCTGCGCGGTCGCACCACGCCACCCAGCAATCCTCCCCAACCCCAAACCCCCAGGTCAAACCATTTCACCACCACCCCCACCATCCACCTCACCCCCACATCCCCGAGGCCCCGCCCCCGCGCGAAACCCCCGATGGATCCCGGTGCCAGCCGGGCAACCAGATTTCAGTGGAAGTCGGAGACCAGATTTCCACTGAAGTCGGGTTCCCGATTTCCACTGAAACCGGGGACCTGACTTCCACTGAAATCCGGGTTCTGATTTCCACTGAAATCCGGGACCCGAGTTCCACTGAAATCTTGAACACCACCCGATCAGGCGGGATTTCCGGGAGATTCTCGGGCAGGTGTATCTGTAAGCGGGGTCCGCGCCTCTTCCCTGCATGAGACATCCGAAGAAACCACCGATCATCGACGATCCGCCCATCAACGTCTTCCGCCGTTGCGAGGCCATCGCGGCGGGATGGAGCGACGAGGAGCTTCACGCCCGCTGCGTCCGCGTCATGCACGGCGTGTACACCCCGCCGGGCACCCGGTTGAACACCGAGCTCAAGTGCGCGGCGGCGGCCTTGACACTGCCGTCAGGTGCCGTCATCACGGGCCGTTCCGCGGCGACGCTGCGCGGCGTTCCGCTCGCGGACTTCGGCACCCCGGTCGATGCGATCGTGCCCCGCAAGTTCGGGATGATGCGCAGGAAGGGCCTGCGCTGCTCCGCGGTGCGGGTAGGGGAGTTCGAGCACTCGCCGTGGCGCGGGGTCGGCGTGGCCGGGTTTCCGCGCATCGCGTTCGACCTGCTCAAGCAGCGGTCGATCACGCAGGCGGTCGCCCAGTGCGACGCCCTGCTGCACGCCGGGGTCATCACGGCGGACGAGATCGCGGGATTCCTCGTCGGCAGGCACGACCACGGGATCAGGCGCGCACGGCTGCGGGTTCCGTACTTGGACGGGCGGGCCGAATCGGTTCCCGAGTCGGTTCTCCGGGTCGAGTTCGCGCTGCGCGGGATGCATCCCGTGCCGCAGCTGGAGGTCTTCGACGGGGATCGCTTCGTCGCTCGGCTCGACCTCGCCTTCGAGGAGGCGAAGGTCGCGGTCGAGTACGACGGCGGCTGGCACGCGGATCCGGCGCAGGCGGAGCACGACCGCGTTCGTCGCGATCGGCTCAGAGCGTTGGGGTGGACGGTGATCGTCGTGACCAACGACCGGCTCCGCGATCACGTGGACGAGGTCATCGCCGAGGTCGCGGCAGCGCTGGGAGGCCGGTCGGGGAAGGCCGCGTGACCGCTTACCCTGGTGGGCGTGTTGGTTCTGCTTCCTCCTTCGGAGACCAAGGCTGCTGGTGGGGACGGCGCTCCGCTGGAGCTGGCCGGAATGTCGCACCCTGAGCTGAACGGGACGCGCCGCGAGCTCGTCGACGCACTGTCCACTTTGGCCGGTGACGTTCCGCTAAGCCTCGAGGTTCTGGGGATTTCCGAGCGGCAGGTCGACGAGGTGGAGCGCAACTCCGCGCTGTGGTCCTCCCCCACCGCTCCCGCGCTGGAGCGCTACACCGGCGTGCTCTACGACGCCTTGGACATCGGCTCCCTGGAACCCGCGCAGCGCAAGCAGGCCGACGAGCGGCTGGCGGTGGCCTCGGCGCTGTTCGGACTGGTGCGCGGAACCGACTCGATCCCCGCCTACCGGCTCTCCGGCGGAGGCTCGCTGCCCGGGCTGGGGACGCTGCGCAGCGTGTGGCGCCCAGCGCTGGAACCCGTGCTGGCCGCGGCGGACGATCTGGTGGTGGACCTGCGCTCGGGCGCCTACGCGGCGTTGGCGAAGGTCAGCGGTGCCGTCGAGGTGCGGGTGCTGTCCGAGGACCCTTCGGGGAAGCGCAAGGTCGTCAGCCACCACAACAAGTCCCACAAGGGCAGGTTGGCGCGGGCGCTGGCCTGCGCGCCTGCGGAGCCGCGGTCGGTCGAGGACGTCCTGGACGTCGCCACCGAGGCGGGGCTGCGGGTGGAGCGCGAAGCCGACCGCGAGCTCTGCGTCGTCGTCACGGCTTGAGGAGACGAACAGCACAGCCCGGCGCCTGTCCCCCGAACGCCGCGTTCGGTCCGATAGACTGCTGGCTGTCTGCGGCTGGCACTCGGCCGCAATGCGAGCGGCGTCCGCCGCTTTCGCCCACCCATCGGCGCAGTACCGCGCCGGGCTCGTCCTCGTGATCGCCCGCGGAAAGACCCGCGAAGCTCTCCCCGTGACGTGCCTACCTCCGGGGAGTACTCTTCGTGCCTTCTTCTTCTGCCACGCCCGCACGCCGCAGCCAGCCGGGGCGTCCGCGACGTCGCCGTCCGCAGGCCAAGGCGCAGCCGGTCAAGCGCAGCCTGTTCGACGAGGTCGGGGTGACGGCCGTCGACCCGGCGCCGTTCGCCGATCTCGGACTGCCCAACCGGCTGGTGCGCGCCCTGCACGACAGCGGCATGCGGGAAGCGTTCCCGATCCAGGCCGCCACCATCCCGGACGCGCTGACGGGACGTGACGTGCTCGGCCGCGGCCAGACGGGTTCCGGCAAGACGCTGGCCTTCGGGCTTCCGCTGCTGGCGCTGCAGACCGAGAACGCGCGCCCGATGCGCCCGCGCGGCCTGGTGCTGGTGCCCACCCGCGAACTGGCCACCCAGGTCACCGATTCGCTCAAGCCGCTGGCCAAGGCCCTGGGCCTGTACGTCCGCGAGGTCGTCGGCGGCACCTCGTTCAACCGGCAGGTCGACACGCTGCGACGCGGCGTGGATGTCCTGGTCGCGACACCGGGTCGGCTGGCCGACCACGTGCGGCAGGGCACCTGCGATCTGTCCGAGGTGGAGCGCACGGCGCTGGACGAGGCCGACCAGATGGCCGACATGGGATTCCTGCCGCAGGTCCGGGAACTGCTCGACATGGTTCCCTCCGACGGTCAGCGGCTGCTGTTCTCCGCGACCCTCGACGGTGACGTGGACAAGCTCGTCGAGCGGTACATGACCGACCCGGTGGTGCACTCGCTGGCGCCGCCGTCGGCCAGCGTGGACAGCATGGAGCACCACCAGCTGTTGGTGTCGGCGACCGACAAGCAGGACGTGCTGTCGCGCATCGCCGCGCGCGAGGGCCGCACCATCATGTTCGTGCGCACCAAGCACCACGCGGACCGGCTCGCCAAGAAGCTGCGCGCCGTGGGCGTGGAAGCCGGTGCGCTGCACGGCGGGAAGGCCCAGAACGCCCGCACCCGCATCCTCGACGAGTTCAAGAACGCCTCGACCAGCACGTTGGTGGCCACCAACGTCGCGGCGCGCGGGATCCACATCGACGACGTGAGCCTGGTGGTGCACGTCGAGCCGCCGGCCGACCCGAAGGACTACCTGCACCGCGCCGGTCGCACCGCGCGCGCGGGTTCCAGCGGCACGGTGGTGACGCTGGTGACCGACGACCAGAAGCAGGCGTTCCGCGCCATGGCGAACCAGGCCGGGGTCAAGGCCATCACCACCGAGGTCCGGCCGCAGGACTCCGAACTCGCGCGCGTCACCGGCGCTCGCGAGCCGTCCGGCACGCCGTTGGCCGCGCCGCAGCGCCAGCAGCAGAAGCCGGCGAAGTCGCGCGGTGAGCACCGTCCGCAGCGCGCTCCGCGCGGGACCGAACCGTCCCGCCGAGCCAACCACGGAGGGAGCGGCTCGAGCGGCAACGCGAACCGCAACCGCCGCGGAGCGTCGGGCGGCCGCACGGGCGCCCCGCAGCGCGCTCGCCGCTCCAACTCCCCTCGCTGAACCCCGCATCTCCCCTCGCTGAACCCGGCACCGCGCGAACGCGGACGACCTCGAGAACCATCGGGGTCGTCCGCTTCTGCGTGTCTGCCCGTCCCGTCGCCAGGCCCCCGATTTCAGTGGAAATCCGGATCCGGATTTCAGTGGAAGTCCGGCCCCGGATTTCAGTGGAATTCCGGCCCCGGATTTCAGTGGAAATCCGGCCCCGGATTTCAGTGGAAGTCCGGCCCCGGATTTCAGTGGAAATCCGGTCCCGGGTTTCAGTGGAAGTCGGAGGTCTGATTTCCACTGAAATCCGGTGCCCCTGGTGAAGCGGGACGACGTGATGTGCCCCTGGGAGCTGGTTGCTCGCCAGGGGCACTTCGGGGTCGTGGGTCAGGGTTTGAGGCCTGCTACCGGGCCTATGACCACTACCGCGGGGGGTTTGATGTCGTGGGTTCGGACGTCTGCGGCGACCTGGGCCAGGGTGGTCTTCAGGGAGCGCTGGGTTCCGGTGGTGGCTTCCTGGACGACCGCGACCGGGGTGTCGGCCGGTCGGCCGTTCTTGATCAGGACCTCGGCGAACGCCTCGATGCGCTGGACCGCCATGAGCAGCACGAGCGTGCCGCGCAGCCGGGCCAGGGCCTCCCAGTCCACCAGCGACCGCTCGTCGTCCGGGGCGACGTGGCCGGAGACCACGACCGCCTCGTGCGCCACGCCCCGGTGGGTGACCGGCACGTCGGCCATCGCGGGCGCCGAGAAGGCGCTGGTGATGCCCGGCACCACGGTCACGGGAACACCGGCCTCCGCGCAGGCCAGGAGCTCTTCGAAGCCGCGCCCGAACACGTACGGGTCGCCGCCCTTGAGCCGGGCCACGAACTTGCCGGCGCGAACCTTCTCGATCAGCGTCTCGTTGATCACCGACTGGCTCGCCGACCGCCCGTAGGGGATCTTCGATGCGTCGATGACCTCGACGTGCGAGCCCAGCTCCTCCAGCAGCTCCCGCGGCGCCAGGTGGTCGGTGATGACCACGTCCGCCTTGGCCAGCAGCCGCCGTCCGCGGACCGTGATCAGGTCCGGGGCGCCGGGGCCGCCGCCGATCAGCGCGACGCCGGGGGCGTGCGGCTCGGGGTGCTCGTCGACCACGCCGGCCTGCATCGCTTCCAGCAGCGCGTCGCGAACTCCGGCGCTGCGGCGCGGTTTTCCGCCGGCCAGCACGCCGAGCAGCAGCCCGTCGTGCTCGGCGACGGCGGGGGTGACCGCGCTGCCCTCGGTGGCGTTGTCGGAGCGGACGCAGAACACCCGGTTGCGTTCGGCCTCCGCGCCGACGGCGGCGTTGACCTCGTCGGACGAGGTCGCGGCGACGGCGTACCAGGCGCCCTCGAGGTCGCCGTCGCGGTATTCGCGACGGCTCCAGGTGATCTCGCCCGAGTCGGCCAGCGCTTCCACCGCGGGCGTCGCCTGCGGGGCGATCACCTCGACGGCGGCGCCGGCGTTGATCAGCCGGGGAAGCCGTCGCTGCGCGACGGGTCCGGCACCGACCACGACCACGCGGCGACCGGCGAGGTCGAGTCCGGCGAGGTAGTGGTTATCCGTTTGAGTGGCCATGTGCGTGTCCGTGTGCGTGACCGTGCCCGGTCGGGTCGTCAGGGTGGTGGTGCGGCGTCTGCGGTGCACCCAGTTTGTCCTCGAAACCCGGAAGCAGCACCCGGTACGCGCAGGTGTCGCAGTTCATCCGGATGTCGCCGTGCAGGGCCTCGTGGTATCGCTCCACGACGAGGTCGACCAGGGCGTCGCAGTCCCCCAGATATCCGGCGACGTGGAGCTGGAGCTCCGGTGCGGTCTGGGCCCACTCGCGCGCCTGCGTCACGACGCGCTGCGGCAGCACGCCGTCGAACAGGAAGTACGGGGCCACCACGACGCGCTTGGCCCCGAGCTTGCGAGCCCGGTCCAGCCCGCCAGGGACGTCCGGCGATGCCAGGGAGATGTACGCGGTCTCAACCGTCTCGAAACCGCAGGTCTCCTGCAAGAGGCGTGAGACCTTGCACACCTCGGCGTTGGCGTCGGGGTCGGTCGAGCCGCGGCCCACGAGAACCACTGCCGTGTCGGCCCATTCGTCGCGCGGGACCTGCTCGGCGATCCGCTCGGCGAGCAGGTCCAGCAGGATCGGGTGCGGTCCGAGCGGGCGCCCGAAGACGAAGGACGTGCCCGGGTGGCGGCGGACCTCGCGTTCGAGAGCGGCGGGGATGTCGCCCTTGCCGTGCCCGGCGGCGACCAGCACCAGCGGCACCGCGGCCATCCGGCGGTGGCCCTTGTCGGTGAGTTCGGTCCAGGCTTCGGTGACCGCGGGGGCGGACAGCTCGATGAACCCGCCCGAGCTGTCGACACCGGCTGCCGACATCCGGGCCTTGAGCCGTTCGAGGAAGGCGTGGAACTGCGCGACGCCTTGTTCGTCCACCGTGCCGTGGCCCACGACCAGCAGCGGTTCGGTCACCGGTTACCTCCAGGTTCTGCCCAGTAGAGCAGGGCGTTGATGGCGGCGGCGGCGATCGCCGCGCCACCACGTTCGGTCAGGGTGCTCACGGCCGGTAGGCCGCTGCGCCGCAGTGCGGCCTTGCTGTCCACGGCGCCGACGAAGCCGACCGGGACTCCGACGATCAGCGCCGGTTCCAGTTCGCCGTTCTCGGCGAGCCGGAGCAGTTCGAGGAGCGCGGTGGGGGCGTTGCCGACGGCCCACACCGCACCGCGCGGGTGTTCGGCCGCCGCGAGCCGCATCCCGGCCGCGGAGCGGGTGAGCTCTTCGGAGGCGGCGAGGTCGGTGACCCCGGGGAAGTCCAGGCCGATGCGGACCTCGCGGGCGGTGATGCCGGAGGCGACCATGCGCACGTCGGTGATCAGCGGTGCCCCGGCGAGCAGCGCGTCGCGGCCTTGCCGCAGCGCGGGTTCGTCCGCGACGACCTCGCCGGTCCAGCTGGGGTCGGCGGTGGTGTGCACGACGCGTTCGACGACCGCCCGGGTCAGCGGTTCGAACCGGTCGAAGTCGGCTCGTGACCGCATGATCCGGTAGGACTCGGTCTCGATCGGGTGGACTGTGCGCCTCATGGTCGTTCCTGTTTCCTATGCGATTTCCGCGCTTTTCCGAGCGGCGAACCGCCACCACGCCGCCGCACCGCCCCAGACCAGCAGGAACAGGCCCAGGGTCACGTATCCGAGCAGCTCGAACTGGTCACCGATCGCGGCGACCCCGTCGAGGAAGTCCAGGCCCGATTCGGCCAGGACCCCGCAGAGCACGACGAAGGCGACCAGCGCGGCGAGCCCCACGGTCAGCGCGGTGGTGGTGACGTTGACCCACAGCCGCCGCAGCGGTCGGGCCAGGGACCAGGTGTAGGCGCGGGACATCAGCATTCCGTCCACGCTGTCCACAGTGCACATGCCGGCGGCGAACAGCAGCGGCAGGCTCAGCACGGCGATGGCCGACAGGTTCGCGCCCGGGGTGACCATCGCCAGGACGGTGATCTCGGTGGCGGTCTGCATGCCGAGGCCGAACAGCAGGCCGATGCCGAACAGGTGCCAGGACCGGGCCACGCCCTGCATCCGGCCGCGCAGCAGTCGTGCGAGCAGACCGCGGCGTCCGAGGACGATCTCGACCTCGGTTTCGTCGATGGCGCCGCTCCGGGCGCGGCGCAGCAGCCGCCACGCGTCGCGCAGCACGAGCGCGTTGAGCACGACGAGGGCGGTCAGCACGGCGACCACGATCAGGTCGACGGCGGTGGCCATGCGCACGCCGGTCTGCTCGGCCCACTGCTGGGCGGCGGGTCCGGCGATGAAGGCGACCGCGCAGGCCAGCAGCATCACGACGCTGGCGTGGCCGAGGGCGAACCACATGCCGGTGGACACCGGACGCCTGCCGCGCTGCATCAGCAGCCGGGTGGCGTCGTCGATGACGGCGACGTGGTCGGCGTCGAAGCCGTGCCGCAGGCCGAGCAGGTAGGCGGTGGTGCCGGCGGCGGCGAGGCCACCGGCGGTGCTGAACGCCTGCTCGTGCAGCAGGTAGGCACCCCAGCCCGCGAGGTGCAGTGCTCCGATGGCGGCCAGCAGGACCGCTGACTTCCGGCGCTCGCGCGCGCCCCAGCCGGTGGTGTGCCGGCTCACTTCGGCATCCCGACTCATGGGATATCCGACCTCCTGGGTTCTCCCGCCCGGGGTTCGGTGGCCGCGCGCCGCGGGTTCGCGGCGCGGGGCCGGCGCGCAGTGTCCTGACTCCCGGATCGGCGTGGTTCCCCCGCCTTCCAGCTGGTGACAGCCGTGGCGATGGGTGGGGACCACTCCCCGGTCACAGTGGCGGGACCGTCCCGGACTCGCACCGGGTTCCTGCACTGTCGGCGACGGTCATCCTTGCCTGATCTACGGTCCGAGGTCAAACCTGGTGAAATCGATCACGTTGCGTGATCTGCGCGCTGCTCCCGTCGGTCGATACCGCTTTCAACTGGCTCAAACAGGGGTACACGGTCGGGTGAGCCCATTGCTCCGGCTCGATGCTGCGTCAAGGAGGCCACCATGAACGAGACGCACTCGATCACGCTGAACCTGCAGGTCGTGGAGGCAGGGGCGAAGACGACCGCGGATGTCGGATTCACCACTCCCGCCGGGCAGGCGCTGCACGGTCACGGCACGGCCCGCAGGCACCCCGACGACCCCGAGGTACCGCAGATCGGCGACGAGATCGCCATCGCGCGAGCCCTCTTCGAACTCGCCCACAAGCTCCTGGACAACGCCTCCAACGACATCGGAGACCGACTCCGCAGGCGCGTCCACCTGCCCGCCTGACCAGCTCTCCAGAACCGTCGGCGGGGAGATCGAGCTGATCGGAGGCACTCGGCTTCCGGACCGGCGCACTGGCCTTCACCGCGGTCTGCTCACGCGACCTCGGCGAGGACGTCGCGGACGACGTTCGCGGCGACTTCGGCGACGTCCACGGGCAGGCCCGGCTTGGCGCGCACCCGGAGTTGGACGGGGTCCAGGCGCGGCAGGTCGCGGCGCTCGACCAGCCCGACCGGCCGGGTCTTGGTCGAGGGCAGGAGCGTCACGCCCAGACCCGCGCGTGCCGCGGCGAGCACGCCGGAGAGGTCGGCCGCTTCGCAGACCAGATCCGGCCCCCTGCCGAGCGCGTCCATCGCCTCGATCGCGTGTCTGCGCAGGGTGCAGGGCTGGTCGAACACGACCATCGGCAGCGGCCGGTCCTCGGGCGGCGGCTGCCAGTCCGGAGCGGAGAACCACTCCAGCCGGAAACGACCTGCGTCGATGCTGCGGGAGCAGACGGTGTCGTCGATGAGCAGAGCGAGGTCGATGCTGCCGCGGTCGACCGAGTCGGCGAGCCGGGCCGTGCGGTCCAGCCGGAAGCGGATCTCGCGGTCCGGGAACGCCGTGCGCATCCCGGAAGCCAGCTCGGGCAGGAAGCGGTCGGCGGCGTGCTCGGTGGAGCCGAACACCAGCGTGCCTCGACCTTCGGCGCCGAGCCTGCGCACCGCCTCGTCGTGAACGTCGAGGATGCGGCGGGCCTCGGCCAGCAGCAGCTCGCCGTCGGCGGTGAACCGGGCGTGCCTGCCTTCGCGGACCACCAGCTTGCGGTCCAGCGCGCGTTCGAGCTTGCGCAGGTGCTGGCTGATCGCGGACTGCGTCAGGTACAGCGCCGCCGCGGCCCGGTGGAACCCGCCGCACTCGGCGACGGCCACCAGGCTGCGCAGCGCGACGACGTCGAGCACCGCACTCATGCCGTCCAGCTTAGACCGATCAGGAACTGCGATCGATCGCGATTGCTTATCGTTGTTGGACACGGCGGAGCCGCACCGGAACGCTCGTGGACATGCACACCTCGCGGTCGATCCCGCTCTCGCTCGCCGCACCGATCGTCTTCTTCTGGGCCAGCGGTTACCCGACCGGAGCTCTGGGCGTGGCCGCCGCCCCGCCGTTCCTGCTGACCGCCGTGCGCCTGACGCTGGCGGCGACGGTGCTCACGGCGATCGCGCTGGTGCGCCGGGCCGTCTGGCCGACCGGCGGCGGCCTCGGGCACAGCGCCGCGGCCGGTCTGCTGACGCACGCGATGCAGTTCGGCGGGTGCTACGGCGGCATGGCCGCCGGGGTGCACGCCTCGGTGACGGCCCTGGTGATCTCGATGAACCCGGTGCTCACGGCCGCGCTGGCGGCAGTGCTGCTGCGGGAGCGGCTGAGCCGGTGGCGGCTCCTCGGCCTCGCGCTCGGCGTGCTGGCGGTGCTGGTCACCCTGGGCGGGCAGGTCGCGGCCGAGGGCGAGTGGAACCCCGCGATCCTGCTCACGCTGATCGGGCTGCTGGGCTTCTCTGCGGGCGGTCTCTACCAGCAGCGCTACTGCGGCGGCATCGACCTGCGCTCCGGCGCGGCCGTGCAGACCGCGGCCGCGGCGCTGGTGATCGGGGTGATCGCGCTGTTCGAGCACGGCCACGTCACGCACTGGGCGCAGGCCGGGATCTCCGTGGTGTGGCTGGTGATCACCGGATCGGTGCTGGGCGTGAGCTGCTACCTGCGGGCGGTGGCGGTCGGCGGCGCGGCGCGGGCGAGCGCCCTGTTCAGCGCCGTACCACCGTTCACCGCGGTGCTCGCCTGGCCGCTGCTCGGCGAAACACCTTCGGTCGCAGTGGTTCTCGGCATCGCCCTGGCGACGACCGCGTGCGTCCTGGGCACTCGCACCGAAACCCGCGCGCCCGCCCGCGTCTAGGCGGCTCGGCGGATCCGCTCCCACGCGGCTTCGACGTGCCTGCGCTCGGTCCCCGGTGAGCCGATGGCCAGCCGCAACAGGGTTCGTCCACCGATCTTGGTGTGGGTGAGGTAGAGGTCGCCGGAGTCGTTGAGCGCGTTCATCACCCGGTGCGTGCGCTCGTTGGCCTCGTTCACCGGCAGGTCCGGGTAGCGCGGCCGGAAGCAGACCAGCGCGAAGGGGTGCGGTTCCAGCAGCTCGAAATCGGGGTCGTCGCGCACCCGCGCGGCGAACTCCTGGGCCAGCGCGACGGTGTCGCGGATGTGCGCGCGCAGCCCTTCGGCCCCGTACCAGCGCAGCACCGACCACAGCTTCAGCGAGCGGAACCGGCGGCCGAGCGGGACCTGCCAATCCCGGTAGTCGATCACCTCACCGGACTCGCTGGCCTCGTTGCGCAGGTACTCCGGCAGGATCGACAAGGCCTCGATCATCGGGGCCCGATCGGCCAGCCACAGGGCGCTGCAGTCGAAGTTGGTCAGCAGCCACTTGTGCGGGTTGGTGCAGTAGGAGTCGGCGAAGTCGGCGACTCCGTCGTTGATCCAGCGCAGCTCCGGGCACACCGCCGCGACACCGGCGTAGGCGGCGTCGACGTGCAGCCAGACGCCGCGCCTCCGGCAGACCTCGCCGATCTCGCGCACGGGGTCGATCGCGGTGGTCGAGGTGGTGCCGATCGTCGCGCACACCATCGTCGGCACCGCACCGGCTTCCACGTCCGCGGCGATGAGTTCGTCGAGGTGGCGCGGGTTCATCCCGAGCGTTTCCGGGTCGGTGTCGACGACTCTCACGTTGTCCGCGCCGATACCGGCCAGCCGCGCTGCCCGCTCCAGCGAGGAGTGGGTGTGCGCCGAGACGTAGAGCGCGTGGCGGCGGGTGATGCCCTTCCGCGCGACGTCCTCACCGGTCCGCTGGAGCGCGGCCAGGCACGCGACGAGCACGGCGCTGGACGCGGAGTCCTGGATGACCCCGCCACCGGCCGCGTCGGTGCGGAAATGCGCAGGCAGGCCCAGCAATTCGGCCAGCCAGTCCACGACGACGGTTTCCAGCTCGGTGCAGGCCGGGCTCGTCGCCCACACCATGCCCTGCACGCCGAGCCCGCTGGAGAGCAGGTCACCGAGGATCGACGGCCCGCTCGAATTGGCCGGGAAGTAGGCGAAGAACCCCGGGTGCTGCCAGTGCGTCACACCCGGCAGCAGGATCTCGTCGAGGTCCCGCAGGACCTGGTCGAACCCCTCTCCCCGTTCCGGCGGATGCGCGGGGAGCGCGTCCCGCACCGCCCCCGGCCCCACCTGCGAGCGCACCGGGAGCGACTCGATCCCCGCTCGGTAATCCGCGATCCAGTCCACGACCTGCTTGCCGACCCGCCGGAACTCCTCCGGCGACATGTCACCACCCACCCGACCACCCTCCCACTCCCAACGCGATCAGCGCAGGAGGTCGATGGCGTCTCTGGGGCAGATCTCGACGCATTCGCCGCAGGACGTGCAGGCTTCGGCGAGCACGTAGGGGCGGCCCGGGGCCGGGCGGAGGGCGTGTTCCGGGCAGGTGAGCAGGCACGCGCCGCAGGCGGTGCAGGCGTCGGTGATGGTCAGCGGATCAACGGACATCGCCCGCCATCCAGCGGTAGCCGCGCGGGGTGACCATCCGGCGACCGACCACAGTGGACTGCGAGGACCCGACGACGACCGTGGTGAACATGTCCACGTCCGCCGGGTCGAACTCGTCGATCGAGGCGCACCAGACCTTCTGGTCCGCGCGGCTGGCCTGGCGGACCGCGCCGACCGGGGTCGTCGCCGGGCGGTGCTCGGCGAGGATCTCCAGAGCGCGGCCCAGCTGCCAGTGGCGCTGCACCGAACGCGGGTTGTAGAAGCAGACCACCAGGTCGCCTTCGGCGGCGGCGCGGACCCGGCGCTCGATCATCTCCCACGGCGTGTGCAGGTCGGACAGGCTGATCAGCGCGTGGTCGTGGCCGAGCGGGGCACCCAGCAGCGCCGATGCCGACAGCGCGGCGGTCACGCCCGGAACGCCGACGACCTCGATGTCCACGTCGGCCTTCTCCAGCGCCGGACTGGCCATCGCGTACACGCCCGCGTCGCCGGAACCGATCAGCGCGACCGCGCGGCCCTGCTTGGCCAGCTCGACCGCCTCGGCCGCGCGAGCCTCCTCGGCGCCCAGGCCGGTGGCGCGCTCCTCGGTGCCGGGCCGCAGCAGGTGCCGGACCTGGTCGAGGTACTGGTCGAGGCCGACGACCACCGACGCGCGGCGCAGCTCGGCGTCCGCGCGCGGCGTGCGCAGGTCGGGGGCACCGGGCCCGATGCCGACGATGGCGAGCCTGCCGCGCGGGCTGATCCGGGCGGCGGCGACGGTGACGTTGTCACCCTTGATCTTGTCCGCGACCAGCTCGACCGGGGCGCCGTAGGCGAGCTCGTCGGCGGCGTGCAGCGCGGAGGCCTCGGCGACGCTGGGCGTGCCGACCTCGCTGCGCACCACCTCGCTCGGGTTGGGCACCTCGACCCCGGCCAGCACCTCGGCCGGGTAGGTCAGCAGGGACAGCTCGTCGCCGCCGTCCTTGGAGTGCCAGAAGCCCAGGTCCTGCACCGCGTCGAGGATGCCTGCCTCGTCGGCCTTGAGGTCGACGCTGGCGAAGGCGCGGATGGCGCGCGGGTCCAGGCCGTGCTCGCTGTCGAGCCGGGCGATGGTCTCGGCGACCGCCGTGCGCGACACACCGCGGGCGGAGCCGACTCCGACGACCAGCGTGCGCGGGACGAGGCGCAGCGTGCGCTCCTCGTCCTCGGTCGGGCGGCGGTCGTCGATCACCACCGTCCACCGCGGGTTCGCGACGTCGGCGCCGACGTTGGGCGGCAGCGCCGGGAGCGGGAAGCCGTGCGGGTTGACCAGCTGGACCGGTTCGCCGTCGAGGATCGCCACGCCGCAGGACGGCAGGTCACCGTCGACGGTGGCGTCGAGCTGCTCGACGAGCTCGTCGAGCGCGGTCGTGCCGGTGGAGTCGGTGGCGGTGGTGATCACCGGGGTGCAGCCGAAGATGTCGGCGACCTGCTCGGCCAGCGCGTTCGCGCCGCCGCCGTGACCTCCGGTCAGGGCGATGGCGAAGCGCTGCGCCTCGTCGACGCTGACGATGCCGGGGTCGGTGTGCTTGTCCTGCAGCAGCGGCGCGACCAGCCGGATCGTGGCGCCGCTGGCCAGGAAGAACACGGCGGCGTCGAGGTGGTCCCAGAGGCGTCGGACGGCCGGTCCGATCGGACCGTCGGCGACCAGGGCCTCCGGCCCCAGCCGTCCGGCGAGTTCGGCGGCCGCCCGCCGTCCCGCCGCGGTCACCGCGAACAGACCGATCACTGCTACTCCCCTTTTCGTCGTCATATGCCCGGATCGGGTGAAAACACCCTACGACACTCCCGGACCGGGCCGTTCTGGTCCGAACCGCCCATGATCAATATCCGTTCTGCCCGGTCAGTTCGGACCAGAACCGCCCGCTGCCTCGCAACACGGCACCGAGACGCCCGGGATCACGCCTTCTTGCGGCCGGAGATGAGGACCACGGGATTGGCCGCTTCCAGCCTGGAAGAGCCGTCCGGGAGTTCCGCCAGGCGGGAGGCCGCGAGCTGGACGCCCTCGACCTCGTAGCCCGCCGAACGCAGCGTCTCGCGGGTCGGCGCGACCCGGTCCAGGGCCGCCAGGGCGACCACGACGCGGGAGGCTCCCGCGTGAGCGCAGGCGGTGACGACCTCGTTGCCGCCACCTCCCACGAAGATCGAGTCCGGCTTGGGCAGCTCGCGCAGCGCCTGCGGGGCCTTGCCCTCCTCGATGCGCACGTCAACGCCGTGACCTGCCGCGTTGGTGACCATCCGGACCACCTGGGCCTCATCGGACTCGATCGCGATGGTCGCCGCGCCCATCCGGGCGCACTCCACCGCCACCGAACCCGACCCGGCGCCGACGTCCCAGACCAGAGTGCCGGGAGACGGCGCGAGCTTGGCCAGCGCCACGGCGCGCACCTCGGCCTTGGTAATCATGCCGTCGCGGTGCGAGAACTCGTCCTCCGACAGCGCCCAGCCGGTGGCCGGCGGAACCGGCTCACCGCCGGCGATCCAGCCGCGCGAGGGCACCTCGTCGGCATCCGCCAGGCACAGCACCACGTTCGGCTCGAACCAGCTGCGCTTGGCCGCGTCCGCCGGATCGATGGTCACCACCGACTCGTTCGGCCCGCCCAGGTCCTCGCCGACGATCATGGTGCGCCGCCACCCGGCCAGCCCCGACGCGATCTGCGCCGGACCCGACTTCGGCGCGGTCAGCACCGCCACCGCCGGGCGCGCCCGGCACACGTTGATCGCCGCACCCAGGTCACGCCCGTGGGCGCTGACCACCACGACGTCGTCCCAGGACCGTCCCGCGCGCGCCATCAGCCGCTGCACGCTGGAGGTCGCGGGCAGCACCGCGCACCGGACACCGCGCTCCCGCAGCGCGCGCACGGCACCGAAGAACCCCGGGTCACCGGAGGCCAGCACCACGCCCTGCTCGTTCCCGGACAGCGCGGACAACGCGTTCAGAGCCGGTTCCAGAGGCCCGAGTTCGAGCCGCTTCGCCTGGTCGGGGGCATGCGCGTCGAGGTGCCGCTTGCCTCCCACGACCAGTCGCGCCTGCTCCAAAGCCTCGGCACCGCCCGGCGGCAGCGTTGCTCCGTCGACCCCGATCACCGTGACTGCCACGTCACCCACCTCGCCTCGGTGGCCGCGACCACGTGCTCACCCTCGAAGTCGACCATGGCGACCCGAACACGCAGCTTGCGACCGCACTCCTCGCTGAACCGCTCCAATACTGCTGCCACCAGGTCGCACAACCGGTGCGCACACGCCGAGAAGCAGTCACCGCGCTGCCACACCTCGTACGCGCGGCGGGCGGTGGCGGCCTCGCTGACCTCGGCCACGTCCTGCTCGCTGCCGCCGAACTCCGCGGTCAGCCGCCCCAGCAGTCCGGTGTCCACCTTGGACCGCGTGTAGTGGGTCATGACGACACCGGAGGCGAGCTTGGTGAGCTTGCCGATCATGCCGACGAACACGACCTCGTCCAGCCCGTGCTCCACGGCCCGGCGCACGGCGGCGCCGGTGAAGTCGCCGACCTCGATGAAGGCCACCTCGGGCTCGTCGGGCAGCAGCCGCATCGCGACCCGCTCGGTGCGCCCGCCGGTGGACAGCACGGCCACCCGGCCCTGCTGCGCGGAGAGCACCGACACGGCCTGCTCGACGCTGGACCGCCACGAGGCGGTGGAGAACGGCCGGACGATGCCGGTGGTGCCGAGGATCGAGATGCCGCCGAAGATGCCCAGCCGCCGGTTGGTGGTCTTGTAGGCCATCTTCTCGCCGCCGGGCACGGTGATCGTGACGTCGGCGCCGCGCTCGCCGAGCACCTCGCGCACGGCGTCGCCGATCATCTGCCGGGGCACCGGGTTGATCGCCGGACCACCGACCTCCAGGCCCAGACCGGGCTTGGTGACGGTCCCGACGCCCTCGCCGCCGTGCAGCACGACCTCGCCGTCCTCGCGAGGCACGACGCTGACCGTCAGCCGGGCGCCGTGCGTGACGTCGGGGTCGTCGCCCGCGTCCTTGACGACCACGGCGGTCGCCGGTTCGGCGCTGCCGGAATCGACCTGGAACCGGCGGCGCTTGCCGTCCGGGAAGCCGATGTCCACGGTGCCCGGGAGCTCCCCGGTGACCAGCAGTTCGGCCGCCGCTCGGGCCGCCGCCGCTGAGCAGGCTCCGGTGGTGAAACCGGTGCGCAGCGCCTTGGGCCGGACCTTCGCCGTGCGCGGGAGGTCCGGCTCGCGCAGCGGCGGCTGCGGATCACTCTGACTGCTCATCCGGCTTCGCCGCGGGCTTGCGCTTGGCAGGCTGCTTGCTCTTCGCCGTGCTCGGCTTGGCCGGAGCCTTGCGCTTGGTCGAGCTGGACTTCGCCCCGGTCGACTTGCGCGTGGTGCCGGTCGTCGCCTTGCCAGTGGTGCCGGTCGTGGTGGTGGCCTGAGCGGTCGTGGTGCTCGACGCGGCCGGCTCCTGCTTCGGCGCAACCGGTTCGGGCTCGGCGGGCTCCTCGGCGAACAGCTGCGACTGCGATTCGTCGACGTGCGGGATCGGGATCGAGCGGTTCGCGCCGAAACGCGCTGCGCCGCGCGCGCTCTCCTGCCAGTCCCGCACGGCCCACCACGCCGCGTCGGACTCCCGGAGCTTGGCCTCCTCGGACTCCTTGAGCTTGGCCGGGTCGCTCTCCTCGGGCTGCTCGCGCGGCTTCTCGACGCGGCGGACGGAGCGCTCGGCGCGCAGCGCGCGACGGGCTTCCTTGTCGGCCTTGCGGTAGGTGTGGAAGTGGCCCGCGTGGTACAGGTGCGAGCGGGTGCCGCCCGCGGTGAGGCCCTTGCCGATGATGAACAGCGTGTGCCGCCACAGCTTGTGCTTCTTGCAGTCGGCTTCGAGCTCGCCGAGCGTGCTGCGCACCAGCAGTTCGTCCGGCCAGGTCACCTTGTAGGCCACCAGCACCGGCGTGTCGTCCGGGTAGCCGCCCGCGCGCAGCTCCTCGACCAGCTGGCCGGTGCGCGCGGCGGACAGGAACAGCGCCATCGTGGTGCCGTGCTTGGCGAACTCGCGCACCTTCTCGCCGTCGGGCATCGGCGTCTTGCCGCCCTCCAGGCGGGTCAGCACCAGCGACTGCGCGACCTCGGGGACGGTCAGCTCGCGGCCGATCGCCGCCGCTGCTGCGGAGAAGGCGGGAACGCCGGGCACGATCTCCACCTCGACGTTCATCCGGACCGCGGCGTCGTACTGCTCCTGGACCGCACCCCACAGCGACGGGTCTCCGGAGTGCACGCGCGCGACGTTGAGCTTGTCGCGCTCGGCGCGCCGGTAGATCTCCACCGCGTGCTCGTGGGTGAGCCGGGAGGAGTCGACGAGCTCGGCATCGGGACGGGCGTGCTCCTGCACGCACTCCGGCGTGACCAGGCTCGCGGCCCAGACCACGATGTCGGCTTCGGCGATTCGCTTGGCGCCGCGGACCGTGATCAGGTCGGCCGCGCCGGGTCCGGCGCCGATGAACGAGATCCGGCCAGTCACCATTGCTCTCCTCTTCCGCCTCGGGGTGGCAGCACTACCACTGTCGACAAGTAAGGCGCATCGTCCACATCGGACACTTCGGCAAGCGGTAGTACCCGCGCATCCGGCGTGCCCAGGTGCTCGGCGTAGACCGAGCGGTCCAGAGCTCCGCAGTCGTCGATCGCGTCGCGCAGCTCACCCAGGCGTCGCCCGCCTTTGTAGGCAACGACCGTACCGCGCGCTCGCAACGCCTCCCGCAGCGCGGTGACATCCCGCAGCATGGGAATCACGGTGAGTTGCTCCGAGCCCTCGGTGAGCGCGATGCCCGCATGCGACGCGGTCGCCTGCATCGCGGTGATGCCGGGCACCGTCACGATCTCGACCTCGGACAACAGCTCCGCGACGGCCGCTGCCAGATAGCTGAACGTCGAGTACACGGCGGGGTCGCCCAAGGTGGCGAAGACCACCGTGCCGCCCTGATCACGCAGTCGCTTCGCGACGGTCTCGGCCGCGTCGTCCCAGTGCCTGCGGCGCCGGTCCTGCGGCCCGTCGACCGGGTCGGCGAGGGCGAACACCAGCCGCCGCACCCGCTCGTCCTCGCCCAGGTGGGCGCGCACGATGGCCTCCGCGCGGCCCTGCTCGTCGGGCGCGAGGACGGGCACGTACACGGTGTCGGCTTCGCGGATCTCGCGCAGCGCGGCCAGGGTCAGCATTTCCGGATCGCCGGGGCCGACCCCGACACCGACGAGTCTCATCGCAGGCACCTCGTGACGAATCGGGCTACCGAACCGGGGTTTCCGGCCGGATGGGTGTGCAGGTAGGAGGCGTGCACCCCGCCGTGGACGAACCCCTCGCGGTGCGCCCCGGCGGGTCCGCGCCAGAACCACGCGGGACTCTCGCCGTGGCCGGGTTCGGTTGCGGTGCGGTGGAATTCATGCCCGCTGATGCGGGCTCCCTCGGCGAACAGCGGGGATTCGGTGGCGGCGACGGCGTCTCGGTATCCCAGAGTCAGTCGCGGCGACATGGCCGCGCGCACCGGCAGCACCCCGCACATGGGTTCGCCGTCGAGCTCCTCGCCGAGGTAGAGCAGCCCACCGCACTCGGCGTGCACCGGGGCTCCACCTGCGGCGAGAGCGCGGATCTCGTTGCGCAGCGCGGTGTTCGCCGACAGCGCGGAGGCGTGCTGCTCCGGGAACCCGCCCGGCAGCACCAGTCCGGCGGTCCGGTCGGGAAGTCGTTCATCGCGCAGCGGGTCGACGAGGGCGACCTCGGCACCGGCGGCTTCGAGGAGTTCGACGTGCTCGGCGTAGCCGAAGCTGAACGCGTGCCCGCCCGCCACGGCGACCACCGGCCGGCCCTGCGGCTGCGCTTCGGCACCTGGATCCCAGGCGGATCCGGGCAGGTCACCGGCGGTGCCGGCGAGCGCGGCGACGGCGTCGAGGTCCACGGATCGCTCGATCACATCGGTCATCGCCTCCACGGCGCGCAGCGCTTCGGCGCCGTGCTCGACGGCGGTGACCAGTCCCAGGTGCCGCGAGGGGACTTCGAGGTCGTCGGTGCGCGGGATCGCACCCAGCACCGGTAAGCCCGCGTTGTCTGCCGCCGCGCGCAGCACCTGCTCGTGGCGCGGTGAGCCGACGCGGTTGAGCACCACGCCGGCGACCTTCACCTGCGGCCGGTAGCCGCGGAAGCCGTGCAGCAGCGCGGCGAGGCTGTGGCTCTGCCCCTTGGCGTCGACGACGAGCACGACCGGAGCGTCGATCAGCTGCGCGACGTGCGCGGTGGAGCCGAAGGCCAGCTCCTCGTCGCCGCCGATGCGCCCGTCGAACAGGCCCATCACGCCTTCCACCACGGCGATGTCGGCACCCGCGGATCCGTGGTGCAGCAGCGGCGCGATGCGGTCGGCTCCGACGAGCACCGGATCGAGGTTGCGCGCGGTCCGCTCGGCGGCGAGCCGGTGGTAGCCCGGATCGATGTAGTCGGGCCCCACCTTGAAGGGCGCGACGCGATCGCCGCGTCGGCGCAGCGCACCGAGCAGGCCGGTGACCACGGTGGTCTTGCCCTGCCCCGAACCCGGAGCGGCGAAGACCACCCGATCGAGGTTCACCACTCGATGCCCTTCTGGCCCTTCTGCCCGGCGTCCATGGGGTGCTTGACCTTGCCGGTCTCCATCACGAGGTCGGCGGCGTCGATCAGCGCCTGCGGCGCGTAGCGACCGGTGATGATGACGTGCTGGTGGCCTTCGCGCTCGCGCAGCTTGGCGACGACCTCGTCGACGTCCACCCAGCCCCAGTGCAGCGGGTAGGTGAACTCGTCGAGCACGTAGAGGCCGTGGCGCTGCTCGTCGAGGCGGCGGGAGATCTCCTGCCAGCCTTCGAGCGCCGCGGCGGCGTGGTCTTCCTCGGTGCCCTTCTTGCGGGTCCAGGACCAGCCCTCGCCCATCTTGTGCCACTCGACGGGGCCACCTTCGCCGGTGTCCTCGTGGACCTTGCCGAGCGCGCGGAACGCCGACTCCTCGCCGACCTTCCACTTGGCGGACTTGACGAACTGGAAGACCCCGATGGACCAGCCCTGGTTCCAGCCGCGCAGCGCGAGCCCGAAGGCGGCCGTGGACTTCCCCTTCATCTCACCGGTGTGCACGACGACCAACGGCCGGTTGCGGCGCTGGCGAGTGGTCAGTCCATCAGCTGGCACGGAAGAAGGCTGTCCCTGAGGCATGCACTGACCCTAAGAGGTTGCTAACAGTGACCTGCGTGGCGGTGCAGGTAGCGGAACCTCACACGCCCCCTGGCTCCGGGATCCGCGACTGATGCATGCCAATGCACGGCACTGCGGCTGTCCTCCCCAGACGACGCGTGAGAACCCGCGGCGGTGCGAGTTGCTCAGGTGGCCGAAATGCGAAGGTCCCAGCGCACGGCCCCGCATGAGGTGGGCAACTTCACCGCTTCAACCGGCGTTCGGCGCGTGAAGATGGACGAGCGTCCCAGAACTAGGAGCCGCCGCATGCCCACCAGGCCGCCTCTGGTGCTCTCCGCAGCCTCGTTCATCAGCAGTTTCGACCGGTTCGCCGTGACCCCGATGCTGGTGCTGATCGCGCTGAGCATGCACGTCCCGATCGCCTCTGCGGTCACGGTCGCCAGCGGCTACTTCCTGGCCTACGGGCTCTCGCAGCCGCTGTGGGGGATCCTCTCGGACCGCTTCGGCCGGATCCCGATCATGCGCGCCACGCTGCTGGCGGCGGCCGCCACGGGCCTGATCTCGACGTTCGCGCCGACGCTGCCGGTGCTGATCGCGGCGCGGGTCCTGGCGGGGGCGTTCATGGGCGCGGTGGTCCCGACGACGCTCACGTACGTCGGCGACACGGTCTCCCAGCAGAAGCGCCAGAGCGCGCTGTCGGATCTGATGGCCGCACAGGCGGTGGGCACGGCCATGGCGACGGCGGTCGGCGGCGTGCTGGCCCACTGGCTGGACTGGCGCGTGGTCTTCGCGGTCCCGGCCCTGTGCGCGGCGATCTGCGCGCTGCTGCTGCGCGGTCTTGCGGAACCCGACCGCGCGGCGGTGTCGGGCGGCGTGGGTTCCCACATCGGCGGAGTCCTGCGCAACCGCTGGGCGCTGCTGGTGTTCGGCCTGGTCTTCGTGGAGGGCGCGGTGCTGCTGGGCACCATGACCTTCCTGGCGTCGGCGCTGGTCAACGAGGGCCTGGACGTCGCGGTGGCGGGCTTGGCCACGGGCGCCTACGGCGTGGGCGTGCTGGTGTTCTCCAGGGTCGTCAAGGCCATCAACTCGAAGGTCCCGGTCCCCCGCTTGATCGCCATCGGCGGCACGCAGATGATCGTCGGCTACGCCCTGGTCTCCCTGGACACGAACCTGGCCACGGTGATCGTCACAGCCCTCCTGCTGGGCGGAGGCTGGTCCTTCATGCACTCCTCCCTGCAGGCCTGGGCCACATCGGTGGCCCCGGAAGCAAGGGGAACCGCGGTGGCCCTCTTCGCCTGCGCCCTTTTCCTGGGCAGCGCAGCAGCCTCCGCAGCAGCAGGACCCCTAGCGGACCACGGCAACTACACGATCCTCTTCATCACAGCAGGAGCAGTGGCCATCCCCCTGGTAACCACAGCCACCTACGCAAGACACCGCTACCACCAAAAACAACCAACCCCAGCCTGAACCGCAAAAACACGAACGTCAGGCAAGCGACGAAGTCGCTTTCTCCTTCACCACCTGAGCAACCTGCACCGCCGGGGGTTCTGAGCGGTGCTGTGGCGAGCACGCCGCGACGCCGATGTCCACCCCTGGGGTAAGCGGAAGACATCAGGAGTGGCGCGCGGAGTCCACAGCACCGCTCAGGTTCCCCTACCCGCACCGCCCCGCAAAACGACCAACAAACCAACAAAAGAAAGAGCCCCGCGCTCAACCGGCCTGGGGGTCGCTGGGAGCGCGGGGCACTTTGGAGGTCCACCCCTGGGGGTCAGGTGGACTGGTGGTCACCGTACCAATCCGACCGATGGGTCGGTACTCACAGGGTTGAATCTCGTAACCAAAACGAGACTAAGCCGCCAACCCGCTGTCACCGCTGACGGCGCGCACGACTCCGGCGACGTGTTCGGCGGAGAGCTCTTCGAGCCGCAGGCTGGGTCCGCCCAAGGCTGTGGCCACCTGGTTCGCCAGTCCGAGCTTGACGGGACCGTTCTCGCAGTCGACGACCACGGAGGCGGTTCCGGTATCGGCGAGCACGCGTGCCGCGCGCAGGGCGTCGTCGACGGCCTGCTTGCTTCCGGTGGCGCCTTGGACGCCGACGGTGGCCTTGCCGTCGGTGAGCAGCACGACGAGCGGTCGGCGCTGCGGGTCGCGGGTGCTCTCGGTCTGGATGAGGTGCTTGGTGCGCAGCAGTCCGTCGGCGAGCGGGGTGCGCCCGCCGGTGCGCATCCGGCGGAGGCGGGCGGCGGCGACGTCGACCGAGGAGGTGGGCGGCAGGGCGACTTCGGCCTTGTCGCCGCGGAAGGTGATCACGCCGACCTTGTCGCGCCGCTGGTAGGCGTCGCGCAGCAGGGACAGGACGGCGCCGCTGACGGCGGTCATCCGGTCGCGGGCGGCCATCGAGCCGGAGGCGTCGACGGCGAAGAGCACGAGGTTGCCCTCACGGCCTTCGCGCAGGGATCGGCGGACGTCGTCGGAGCGCAGGACGAGGCCGGGCCCGCTGCGTCCGCGCGCGGCTTGGTGGGGCGCGGCCGCGGCGAGGGTGGCGGTCACGTGCAGGCCGTGGCCGCCGGCGGTGGTGGCGCGGGTGGTGCGCCCGCTGCGGGAGCGCGCGCGGGACCGGCGGCCGGGTGCGCCTTCGCCGAGTCCGGGCACTTCCAGCAACCGGGCGCGGAACGACTGCCCGGCGCCGACGGGGGCGCGTTCGGAGTCACCGCCACCGGGCTGCTGGTCCTGCTCCTCGCCGCCTCCGCCGCCGGTGGGTCCGGTGGGCTCGTCCTGGGGTTCGCCGCCTCCACCGGGACCGCCGTCGGGTCCTCCGTCGGGGTCGTCGTCGGGATCTTCCGGCGGCTGGTCGTCGGCCTGCTCGGCGGCGTCGGAGAGGGCTTGCTGCAGCTGGTCCTCGGCCATGCCGGGTTCGTCGAACGGGTCGCGACGGCGCCGGTGCGGCAGGGCCAGGCGGGCTGCGGCTTCCACGTCCTCCTCGCTGACGGCGTCGGCGCCGCGCCAGGCGGCGTGGGCGATGGCGGTGCGCGCCAGCACCAGGTCGGCGCGCATGCCGTCGACGTCGAAGGCCGCGCACAGCGCGGAGATCCGGCGCAGTTCGGAGTCGGGCAGCACGACGTTCTCGACGCGGGCGCGGGCGGCGCGGATGTGCTCGGCGAGTTCGGCGTCCGCCTCGGCCCACTGGGCGGCGAACCCGGCGGGGTCGGATTCGAAGGCGAGCCGGCGGCGGACGACCTCCGTGCGGGTGCCGACCTCGCGGGAGGCGGCGACCTGCACGGTGAGCCCGAAGCGGTCGAGCAGCTGCGGCCGGAGTTCACCTTCCTCCGGGTTCATGGTGCCGACCAGCAGGAACGACGAGGCGTGCGAGACGGACACGCCGTCGCGCTCGACGTGGGCGCGGCCCATGGCGGCGGCGTCGAGCAGCAGGTCCACGAGGTGGTCGTGCAGCAGGTTGACCTCGTCGACGTAGAGCACGCCGCGGTGCGCTCCGGCGAGCAGGCCGGGTTGGAAGGCGCGGACGCCTTCGGTCAGCGCGCGTTCGAGGTCGAGCGAGCCGATGAGCCGGTCTTCGGTGGCGCCGACGGGCAGTTCGACGAGCTGCGCGGGCCGCCGGGTGGCGGTGGCGCCGTGCGGCGCGTCGGGGCACTGCGGGTCGGGCGCGGCGGGGTCGCAGCCGAAGCGGCAGTCGTCGACGACGTCCAACGACGGCAGCAGCGAGGCGAGGGCGCGCACCACGGTCGACTTGGCCGTGCCCTTCTCACCGCGCACCAGAACACCGCCGATGCGCGGGTGCACCGCGTTGAGCAGCAGCGCGAGCCGCAGATCGTCGTGGCCGACCACGGCGGAGAAGGGGAAGCGAGGGGCAGCGGACATGCCGGTGTGGTTCCTTCCTCGGGGTGCGGACGCCCCGCTGTCGGGAACAAGGGGCCGCAGTGTCCTGACTCCCGGATCGTCACGTCCCTCCGGCCTTCCCAGGTCACCCCGGTGGCTCGCGCGGGAGGTCCGCTCCCCGGTCACAGTGGCGCCGACCGTGCCGGACTCGCACCGGCTTCCTGCCAACACCCCTTGCAAACGGATTCACCGACATCGTCCCAGACGTCGATCAAGCGCCCAACCTTCCGGCGCCGCAACTCACAGTTCGGAGTGGTGGTGGTTGCTCTGCTCGGCGGTGCGGGTGGCGGAAACCGACCGGCTCCGCCGCATCCCCGAAGGCGCCTCAGCGAGCGGCGGTGATCCCCGCGCGGCGGGGTTCGCGTCGCATGTCGACGTGCGGGATGCCGTCTTCGAGGTATTCCTCCCCGGTCGCCACGAAGCCGAAGGAGGCGTAGAAGTCCTTGGCGTAGGTCTGGGCGGACAGCACGGCGGGCGAGTTCTGCACCTCGGCGACGGCGGCGCGCATCAGCTTCCGGCCGATGCCCAAGCCGCGGGCGCTCTTGGCGGTGCAGACGCGGCCGATGCGGTAGGTGCCGTCGGGGTCTTCCAGCAGCCGCAGGTAGCCGAGCACGTAGTCGTCGGCGGAGTCGACCCAGAAGTGGCGGGTGGAGTCCTCCAGGTCGCGCCCGTCGAGTTCGGGGTAGGGGCATTCCTGCTCGACGACGAAGACGTCGACCCGCAGCCGCAGCATCCGGTAGAAGTCGGAGGCGTCGAGGTCTGCGGTGTAGGCGCGTTGCACGGCGGTCGCGAGCGGCTGAAGGGTCACCCTTACCTGGATATCACAGGACTTCCCGGTTTCCCGCACTCGCCAGCGGCGGGAGTTGTGCAGACCACTCGCCGACCGCTCACAACGGGTAGTTCGACAGCCTGGTGTAGACACCGGGCGTGCCGGGACGACCGCAGCCGGTGCCGTAGGACACCACGCCGATGAGCCGTCCGCCGGCGACGATCGGCCCGCCGGAGTCGCCCGCGCAGGCGTCGCGCCCGCCTTCGGGGTACCCGGCGCAGAACATGCTGCGCGGGTCGTAGTTCGGGTAGGCCGAGCGGCAGGCGTCGTCGGCGGCGACGGGCACCTCGACGGAGCGCAAGCTGTCCGAGTTGGGACCGTTCTCGCTGGTCCGGCCCCATCCGTAGACGCGGGCCATGGCGCCCGGCTCGTACGGCGCGGTCTCACCGGGCGCGACCACGGGCAGCGGGCGCTGCGGCAGCGGAGCGTTGAGCTTGAGCACGGCGAGGTCGTCGCCGGTGGTGAAGTCCTCGTAGCCCGGGTGCACCCACACGTCGTCCACCTCGGCTTCGCTGCCCTGCGAGCTGCGCAGGTCCGTGCGCCCGGCGACCACGCGGACGTCCTCGGGCGAGCGTTCGGCCCCTGTGAGCGGATCGTGCGCGCAGTGCGCCGCGGTGACGACCTCGCCCGCGCGGATCAGGGTGCCGCCGCAGAACTGGTTGCCGTACCGGTCGGTCAGCGCGACCACCCAGGGCGCGTCGTTCGTGGTGGCGCCCGAGCCGCCGAGGATCCGGGATTGCGGCTGGTCGTCCCCGGTGATCGCCGGGTCCGCGTGGGCGGCGGGGTTCGCGCCCGCCAGAGCGGTGACCGCTCCGGCGATGGCGAGCGCGCGCAGCGCACGGGTCTTGTCAGCGGGTCCCTGTTCGTCGCGGCCCAAAGTCGGTGCCTCCAGCTGTCGCGGTCATCGGCGGAGCGGACACACCGTATTCACCCGCACACCGAAACATCACGAGTCGCAACTCACAGATTGGCAGGAAAATATTTCGTTAAACTTGATCCTGGAAGCAAATCCTTTCGCGAATGTCGCCGTTGACAGTCGCGCCTCCATCCCAGGGCATCGCGGAACCGGGGCACCTCCACCACCGGCATCGGCCGATCTCACCTGACCGGATGACGAGAAGAACCTGATCAAGCGATGCGGCAGCCCGTGCTGCCCGCGAAGAGGAGAGGAATTCGCCGTGCTCCTGGACCCGACGCCGCTGCCCGCCTTCCTGCTGGCGAGCGCGGTCGTGATCATCACACCGGGAGTGGACGTCTTCCTGCTGCTGCGCACATCGCTGAACCACGGCCGCAAGGCGGGACTGCTGGCGCTGGCCGGAATCCACAGCGCCAGCGCGCTGCAGGTCGCGCTGGTCATCTCCGGGCTGGGTGCGCTGATCACCAACGCACCGGGCGTGCTCGTGGCCCTGAAGTGGGTGGGCGCGGCCTACCTGCTCTACCTCGCGGGATCCATCGTGCGCGGGTACTGGTTGACCAGGCGCGAGTCCGGCTCGCTGGACGTTCCGCCGCCGGAGGACGCCAACCCCTACCTGCGCGGCCTGCTCAGCAACCTGACCAACCCGAAGATGCTGCTGTTCAGCCTCGCGTTCCTGCCGCAGTTCGTCGGTTCGTCCGCGCAGCCGGCGCTCCAGCTGGTCGCGCTGGGCGTGGTGTTCCTGGTGCTGGCGGCGATCTGGGAGGTCACCATCGTGCTGGCCGCCGCCGGGATCGCCGACCGGCTAAAGAACCCCCGCGTCTCGAAGTCGCTGGACGCGTTGAGCGCGACGGCTTTCGTGACGATCTCGATCGGTCTCGTCGCGAGCTGACAGCAGGGTCAGCAGCGCCAGTCCGGCCAGCACGAGCAGCACCACCGGCACCGCGACCACGCCCGAGAGCAGGCTGATCACGAACGGCGTGCAGAAGCCCAGGTAGGCCAGCACCCACATGATCGCGGTCAGCCCGGCCAGCTCGGACGGTCCGGCGATGCGGCCGACCACGGTCAGGCAGTAGGTCGAGACGAAGCCGTAGCCGGCGCCCAGCGTCAGCGCGGCGAGCAGGCCCAGCCACGGCTGCGCCTGCCACGCCGCGACGGCGGCCAGCACGAGCCCGGCGGCGATGGTCAGCAGCCCGAACACGGCCGTCGCCCGCACCCCGCGCCGGGCGACCCGACGAGCCCAGGGCTGCACGATCGCACCGAATCCGGGCGCGCACAGCGTCGACACCCCCGCGTAGAGCACCTCGTAGCCGGGCGCGTGGACGGTGACCTCCGCCGGGAGCACGGCGAAGCCGACGGTGGGGCACAGGAAGATCCACGGCGCCACCGGCGCCACCCGGCGCAGGAACCGCGGATCGCGGGCTCCCCTGCCGCGCGGTGCTCCGGCCGTCGGCTCGATGCGCGTCTCCGGGCAGCGCAGCGCCAGCGGCAGCGTCACCGCGCACAGGATCAGGTGCGGAACGTAGGCGCTCACCAGTGGGAACGGGCCCCAGGTCGCGACCAGCGCGGACACCACACCGCTGATGCTGAAACCGGCCGCCAGCAGCACACCGGCCCGGCGCGCACCGGCGCCGTCCTCGGTCGCGGTCCCGAACGGCGGGTGCGACAGGTCGCGCACCCAGGCGCTCCCGGCGGCGAGCACGGCACCGGTGCTCACCCCGACGATCAGCCGCCCGACGATCAGCCACGGCACCACGTGCGCCCCGAGCATCAGCGCCACGGTGGCCAGGGCGCTGAGCACGATCGCCCAGATCACCACCGGTTTGCGCCCGCGCCGGTCGGCCAGCGGACCCCCGAACAACAAGCCGGGCACCAGCCCGACCACGTAGAGCGCGAGCAGCCCGGTCGCCGCAGACGGGCTCAGCCCCAGCTCGCCCCGGTACGCCCCCAGCAGCGGGGAGAACTGGTTCGCACCCCACCCGGCCACCATCAACAGCAGAGCAGCGGGCAACCACACGTTTCGCACACCTAACGTTCTACGCGCAGCCCCCACCCCAAACACCGACCGTTCGGATTTCCCGAACGACAGGCACAACCGGGCGGGAAACAGGATCCCGGTCTACCGTTCCTAAACAGCGTTCAGGCGTCCCCATGATGATCGGACGTCCCACTACTGCGTCCATCCCGAACGGTGTTGGACGAACTGGGTTCCCGCATTCGCTCGACGGCCGGACAGCACGGATCGCGTCCGCGTCCCGGTCGCGTCGGGGCGGGTTCCTTCCCACCCACGAGTACGAGGCTGGGCCTGGATGGTCCGATGCCCGACACGATCGCTCTGGTCGTGCCGGGGCGGTGTCACCCGTCGCCTGATCCCGTGCCCGAGGGCGCGTCTCCCGATCGCCACACTCGCGGCGTGGTGTCGGGTGATCTCATGCTTCTTCCTGGACAGTGGCACACGCCAGTGCTCGTTGCCCCACTTGCTGGTGTAGGCAGGGTCCACGGCGATCACACTGACCCCGGTCTCGGCGGCCATCGACACCAGCCGGGAACCAAGCTTCCCAGTGGGCATGCAGGAAATCAGCTGCCGGAACCGTTTCCTGCGGCCATGCTTCTCACGAGTCGTCGAGTCACCGAAGTCGAGGTCTTCAACCGCGATCGCCCGCACACCTTCACTTCTGGCCCAACGCAAGACCTGGGACAGGGCATGGCGCAGCTGTGCGTCGCGGTGGTCAGCTGTGCCGGAAAGGTCATAACCGAAGGTTTTCGGTCGGCCCATCGGGTTGCCGTGGGGGTCGAGTTTCCAGGCGGCGAGGTGATCAACATTGGTGTCCACCCCGATCACCGGCCCAGACCGCAACACGGCCAACGGCACCGACGGTGCTGGACTGCGCTGCCAAGACGCACCCACGTACCAGCGGCCACGAGTGGCGTCGTATTGAATCCGGTACGCCACCGCCCGATCACCAGCGATGCGCTCAGCCCACTCCGCACCGCGATGCTGGAACCGCGCGATCGCGGTCAAGACATACCGGCCGTTGCGTGCGTTGGCGAGATGTTCCAACGGCGCGGGCAACCGGATCGACACCTCACCATCCGGGGTGATGCGCACCGTTTCGTTGCCGTACTTCTTGCCCGACTCACCATCCGCGGCAAAAACCAGCGTTCGGCCTCCCACCGATCACGCCACTGCTCCTCGCTGAGCCCGGCTTGGTCCAGGTGATGCCGGTGGTGAAGCAGCTTCCGCCCGCCCCGCACCACCGAAACACGGCCGGAATCCCAATTCGACTGAAGTTGGGTGCAGCGGGCCCGCAATGCGACCAGACGGCGAGATTTGGCAAACCACTCCTGGGCAGACCGATACCCACCGGGTTTCCCCGCCGCGCCCTTCTCACCGAGCCCGAGCGACAATCTGTAGCTGAGCATCTCGATGCCTGCGGCTAGGTTGCGAAGCTGCGCCAGCTGGTTACGACGGGCCAACGACCATTGATCATTGCTGAACTTGGTGACGCTGCCCGCCCATCGCGCCGACGAAACCGCAGTGACCGCCCGCTTGCGATCCGCCCAGGAATGCTTGTTGTGCCCTAGTCCGTCACGGACTCGGGCAGCCAGGTCGCCGGAAGCAAGCCTCCCCAGATGCGCGCCGACCGCACGCAACACCCGCTCGTCTCCGAGCGTCATGCCCTTCAAGCGGGTTCGGATACTCACGCCGGTGGGGCCGTTCGCGACATACGTTTCGGCGATCGCTCGCAACCGTGCAGCCACAACCCACCCCCCGGATGACTCGGCGAACATCGACAACACGAAAATAACGACGCCGCAACGGAAAGTCACTCAGATGCACCGAACACCCGCCGAACGAGACTGCCACTGGACGACACCCGCACGCGCGAGGTGAGAAACCCACTGTGCGAAATCAACAGCTACCCAAAACGGATACTTCCAGGGGACCCCTGACCACACCCACGGGTTTGGCGCACGCTCAGTAAGCGGCCGCTCGAGTCTCGAATGCGCATCGTAAAGTGCGCCTCAATTGCCTGGTCTCCTCGGGCAACCGGTCGTACGTTGCCAGCATGGAGTTGCGGCGCTTGGAGACGTTGCTGGTGGTGGCCGAGGAGGAGCACTTCGGCCGGGCCGCCGAGCGGTTGTTCCTGGCCAAGGCGACCGTGACCGAGCACGTCAAGCAGCTGGAGCACGACTTCGGGACGCCGCTGCTGGACCGCAACCCGGTGCGGCTGACCCCCGCGGGTCACCGGCTCGCCCGGCACGCCCGCGCGCTGCTCGCCGCCGCCGACCTCGCTCGCGCGGACGTCGCCGAGGCGGCGTCGGCCGAGCCCGGGACGCTGCGGGTCGGGGTCATGGGACACGGTTCGGCGGAGCTGACGCCCGCGACCGCGCAGGCGTTCCGGATGGCCCACCCGGAGATCGATCTGCGGCTGGTGCCGCTGGACTTCACCGAGCACGTGTCCGCGCTGCTGGAGCACCGCGTGGACGTGGCCTTCGTGCGCCCGGCTCCGGTGGACGAGCGCGTCGAGGTCGACGTGCTGACCACCGAGCGGCGCATCGTGGTGGTCCCGGCCCGCTGGGAGCTGGCCGACGCGCCCGAGGTGCGGCTGGCCGACGTGCTCGACCTGCCGTTCATCCGGCTGCCCGAGCGCACGCCGCGCCCGTTCACCGACTACCTGTACTTCACCGCCGCGCGGGGCGGTGAGGCCCCGCGCTGCGGCCAGGACGACGCGGTCAACCCGCACGAGGTGCTCGCCACCGCGGCCGCCGGACGCGGCGCGGGTTCGGCGCTGGAATCCTTCGAGCGCTTCTACCCGTGGCCCGGCACCCGGTGCGTCCCGGTGGCGGACGCGCCGTGGGAGCACAGCGTGCTGGTCAGCCGCGCCGGTGACGAGGATCCGCAAGTGCGCGCCTTCCGGACCCTGGCCACCGGACTCGCCCGCGAACTCGGTCCCGGGCTGCGGCTGACCCCGGCATGATCAGTGCTTGCCCTGTGATCAGCGCTTGCCCGTGATCAGTCCTGCGCCGTGAGCTGGGCCTGGATGTCGGCCTCGTAGGTGGCGGTGCGGGTGTAGATGCCCGGGTTGCCCGGCCTCGCGCACCCGTTGCCGGTGGAGACGATGCCGACGAGCTTGCCGTCGACCACCAGCGGCCCGCCGGAGTCACCCTGGCAGCTGTCGATGCCGCCCTCGGGGTACCCGGCGCAGACCATCTTCTGCGGGTCGTACTGGCTGTACGCCCGCTTGCAGTCCGCGTCGGAGGTCAGCGGGACCTCGGCCCTCTGCAGGGTGTCCGAAGCCTCGCCGCCTTCTGAGGTGGCGCCCCAGCCGAGCACGGTCGCCTTCTTGCCCGCCTCGTAGGAGGCGGTGTCGGCCGGTGTGGCCACCGGCAGCGGGGCCTGCGGGAGCTGCTGTTCGAGGGTCACCACCGCCACGTCGGACCCGGTGTTGGCGTCCTGGTATTTCGGGTGAACCCAGATGTCGGCGACCCGGGCCTCGACGCCGTCGGTGGACGACTTGCTCTCCCGGCCCGCGATCACCCGCACCGACGAGGGCCGCTCGCCCTTGACGCAGTGCGCTGCCGTGATGACCTTGTTCGCCGCGCCGATCGTGCCGCCGCAGAACTGGTTCCCCTGGTCATCAGCCAGGTAGACCACCCAGGGGTGGTCGGCGATCGGAGCCGCTTGTCCCCCGACGATCGGTGGCGCACCGGTCCCCTGCTCGTTGGCGTTGGCCGAGGTGGCCAGCAGACCACCGATCAGGCTCATCGCCGCCAGGGTTCCGGCCGCCGCCCGCATCCCGAGCTTGTTCTCCGCCATGGTTCGTCTCCTCCCCCGGAGCCTCCCGGCGGCCGTCCGACCGCCGCTCCGGCTCGTCCAAAGTGTCCACGAGTAAGAGGAAACGAACCCTCTGTCAGATACACCTCGGCCAGGAGCTCAACACGAACGAGTGGAATTTCGAGCCTTTTTCCACTCGGACGGCCCAATGATTCGGTCCACTGTGGATAGCTACGCTCCACTCGGGACCGGCGACCCGGTCCCGAGTGGCGGCTCAGTCCTCCAGCTGGCCTTCCAGCTCCAGGTACACCGACCGCAGATCGTCGAGGACCTGCTCGTCCGGTTCGGCCCACAGGCCGCGGTCAGCGGCTTCCAGCAGCCGCTCGGTCATCCCCCGCAGCGCCCACGGGTTGGAGTTGCGCAGGAACTGCTGCACCTGCTCGTCGAAGACGTAGGACTCGGCCAGCTTCGCGTACATCCAGTCGTCGACGACCCCGGCGGTGGCGTCGAACCCGAACAGGTAGTCCACCGTGGCCGCGAGCTCGAAGGCGCCCTTGTACCCGTGCCGCTGCATCGCCGAGATCCACTTCGGGTTGATCACCCGAGCCCGGAAGACCCGCTTGGTCTCCTCCCCCAGCGTGCGGGTCTTGACCGCGTGCGGCACCGCCGAGTCACCCACGTAGGCGGCAGGGCTCTGCCCGGACAGCGAGCGCACCATCGCGACCATGCCGCCGTGGTACTGGAAGTAGTCGTCCGAGTCGGCGATGTCGTGCTCGCGGGTGTCGACGTTCTTGGCCGCCACCTGGATGCGCTTGAACGCCGTCTCCATGTCGCCGCGCGCCTCGCGGCCGTCGAGCCCCCGGCCGTAGGCGTAACCGCCCCAGGTCGCGTAGACCTCGGCGAGGTCGGCGTCGCTGCGCCAGTTGCGGGCGTCGATCAGCGGCAGCAGCCCGGCACCGTAGGCGCCCGGCTTCGAACCGAAGATGCGGGTCGAGGCCCGGCGGTCGTCGCCGTGCTCGTCGACGTCCGCGCGGTAGTGGGCGGCGACGTAGTTGTCCTCGTCGGGCTCGTCGAGCTTGGCCACGGTCTGCACCGCGTCGTCGATCAGCGAGACGACGTGCGGGAACGCGTCGCGGAAGAACCCGGAGATGCGCACCACGACGTCGATGCGCGGCCGGCCCAGCTCGGCGACCGGCACCACCTCGAAGCCGGTGACCCGCCGCGAGGCGTCGTCCCACTTCGGGCGGCAGCCCAGCAGCCAGAGGATCTCGGCGATGTCATCGCCCTGGGTCCGCATCGCCGAGGTGCCCCACACCGTCAGGCCGACCGAGCGCGGGTTCTCACCGGTGTCGGCGACGTGCCGGGTGATCAGCGAATCGGCGAGCGCGGAACCGACGTCGAAGGCGTTGCGCGACGGGATGGCCTTGGGGTCCACCGAGTAGAAGTTGCGGCCGGTGGGCAGCACCGAGATCAACCCGCGGGTCGGCGACCCGGACGGGCCGGCGGGCACGAAACCACCGTTGAGCGCGTGCAGCACGTGCTCGACCTCCTCGGTGGTGCGGGCCAGTCGCGGCACCAGCTCGACGCAGGCGAACCGCAGCACCCGCACGACGTCGGCGACGCCGGTGCCGATCACGTCGGTGACGACCTGCTCGGCGCGCTCGGAGTCCCAGCCGGTGTCGGCCAGCGCCTGGATCAGCTTGCGCGCCAACGACTCCACCAGGTCCACCGCGTCCGACGCCGAAGCCGACGGCCCCTCGACGAGCTCGGTCAGCTCGGCCGGAACGTCCGCGCGGGCACCGGGTTCGGCCAGCAGCGCCTGCTCGTCGAGTCCGAAGTGGTCCGACAGCGCGGAGCGCAGGCCGGGCAGCGCGCCGACCTTGCCGCCGAAGACCTGCTTGGCGCGCAGGATCGCCAGCACGTCGTTGACCAGCTCCTCGTCGCGCGGCGCGCGGCCGAGGATGTGCAGACCGTCGCGGATCTGCACGTCCTTGATCTCGCACAGGTAGCCGTCGATGTGCATCACGAAGTCGTCGAAGGACTCCGCGTCCGGCTGGCCCTCCTGGTGCAGGTCGTGGTGCAGCTCGGCGTGGGTGACCAGCTCCCAGATCTGGTTGCGCAGCGCCGGCTTCTTCTCCGGGTCCAGGTCGGTGACCAGCGCGTACTCGTCGAGCAGCTGCTCCAGCTTGGCGATGTCGCCGTAGGCGTCGGCGCGGGCCATCGGCGGGATCATGTGGTCCACCACGGTCGCGTGGCCGCGCCGCTTGGCCTGGGTGCCCTCGCCCGGGTCGTTGACGATGAACGGGTACACGAACGGCATGTCGCCCAGCACCGCGTCCGGCGCGCAGTCCGCTGCCAGCCCCAGGCCCTTGCCCGGCAGCCACTCCAGGGTGCCGTGCTTGCCCAGGTGGATCACCGCGTGCGCGCCGAACTCCTCGGCCAGCCAGCGGTAGGCCGCCAGGTACTGGTGCGAGGGCGGCAGGTCCGGGTCGTGGTAGATCGCGATCGGGTTCTCGCCGAAACCGCGCGGCGGCTGGATCAGGATCACCACGTTGCCGAAGCGCAGCGCGGCGACGTAGATGTGGCCCTCGTCGTCGACGTAGAGGCTGCCGGGAGGGGCGCCCCAGTGCTCGGTCATCGACGCCCGCAGCTCTTCGGGCAAGGCGTCGAACCACTCGCGGTAGCGGGTCGTCGGGACGCGGATCGCGGCCTCGGACATCTGCTCCTCGGTCAGCCACTCCACGTCGTGGCCACCTGCGGAGATCAGCCGGTGGATCAGGGTGTCGCCGTCCAGGCCGGTCACGTCCAGACCGCCGAGGTCGTACCCGGCGTCCTCCAGCGCGCTCAGCAGCACGACCGCCGAGGCGGGGGTGTCCAGGCCGACGGCGTTGCCGACGCGGGAGTGCTTGGTCGGGTAGGAGGAGAGCACCACGCCGAGGCGCTTGGCGGAGTTGTCCACGTGCCGCAGCCGCGCCAGCGACACGGCGGTGGAGGCCACGCGGGCCGCGCGCTCGGGGTCGGCGACGTAGACCGGGATGCCCTCCGGGCCCTCCTCCTTGAAGGAGAACGGCACGCTGATCAACCGGCCGTCGAACTCCGGCACGGCGACCTGCATCGCGGCGTCCATCGGCGACAGCGACGCGTCGCTGTCGGACCACACCGCGCGGCTGGTGGTCAGGCACAGGCCCTGCAGCACCGGGATGTCGAGCTCGGCCAGCGCACCGGCGTCCCAGGAGTCCTCGTCACCGCCCGCGCTGGCGTCGGCGGCGACCGCACCTCCCGCGGCGAGCACGGTGGCGATCAGCGCGTCGCACCCGCCCAGCAGTTCGCGCAGACCGGCGGCGTCGGACAGCCCGCGCAGCGAGCCGCAGAACACCGGCACCACGTTGGCGCCGGCGGATTCGACCTGGTCGGCGAGGGTGTCGACGAACGCGGTGTTGGCCGCCAGCGCGTGCGCCCGGTAGAAGACGACGCCGATCGTCGGGCGCGACGGGTCGTGCTCGCGCTCGCCGTGCAGGCCGAACTCCGGCATCGACTGCGGTTCGGTGAACCCGGTGCCGGTCAGCAGCACCGTGTCCGACAGGAAGTGCGCCAGCTGGGCGAGGTTCTCCGGGCCGCCTTCCACCAGGTAGGCCAGGGCCTGGGTGGACACACCGGCGGGCACCGTGGACAGCGTCATCAGCTCGGCGTCCGGGGTGGCCTCACCACCCAGCGCCACGGTCGGCAGCCCCGACGCCAGCACCGCGTCCAGGCCCTCCTCCCAGGCGCGGCGGCCGCCCAGCAGCCGGACCACGACGACGTCAACGCCGTCGAGCAGCGCCGGAACGTCCTCGGCGGCCACGCGGGAGGGGTTGGCGACGCGGTAGTCGGCCTCGGCGGCACGGGCGGCCAGCAGGTCGGTGTCCGCAGTGGACAGCAGCAGAACTCGGGCGTCGCGGGCAGGCTCGCTCACGGTGATCCTCTCTCGGGGTGCGCGCCCCGGCGGGGGTCACGGCGGCAGGAGTTCCTGGCTCCCGGATCCTCGCGGCGCCCCGCCTTCCCGCCCTGCGCAGGCCGTGGCTGTCGGGGCCGCTCCCCGGTCACAGTGGCGCGACCGCCCCGGCCTCACACCGGGTTCCTCCACGTCACCGCCGTACTGGCGCAGCCATCCTATCGACAGGAGGATCACCCACCACCCAACGGACGATTTCGCGAGAAAGATCTCCTTCACCACGGTCGTCAGGCAAGCACCGAAGGTGCTTTCTCACTACCCCACCCGATCAACCGGCACCGCCGCGGGTTCTGAGCGGCTCTCTGGTGAGGACAGCCGTAGCGCCGTGTTGGACATACACAAGTCTCGGATCCCGGAGCCAGAGAGCCGCTCAGGTTCCGCTACCCGCACCGCCAAGCAAGAGGAGTCGATCGAGCCTTCAGTAACCCGCGTTCACATCCACCAGGCCGAGGAGTGGTTGTCCTGCGATGTGGCGGCGGACGTTCTCCTCGACCCTGCGTGCCAGGGCCGGCATCTGCAGTGACGGCGGGTTGGCGGTGTGCGGGGAGATCAGCGCGCGCGGGTGGGTGAACAGCGGGTGCCCTTCGGGCAGCGGTTCCGGGTCGGTGACGTCGAGCGCGGCACCGCCGATCCGGCCCGCGTCCAGGGCCTCGACCAACGCCTCGGTGTCGACCAGGGAGCCCCGCGCGATGTTGATCAGCCACCCGTCGGACTTCATCGCGCGCAACGCGGCGGCGTCGATGAGCTTCGAGGTCGCCGAGGTCGCCGGAGCCGCCACCACCACGAAGTCCGACTCCGCGAGCACCTCGCGCACCCCGTCGGCGTCCTCGGACGGCCAGGTCCGCTCGGCGCCCAGCACCGGCTTGCCGGAGCGGTTCACCGCCAGCACCCGGACGGCGAAGGGACGCAGCATCTCGATCAGCGCCTTGCCGATCCCACCGGCGCCGATGATGCCGACGGTCGAGCCGGCGAGGCTGCGCATGCCCTCGGGACGCTGCCACGTGGTGGCCCGCGCCATCGCGGCCAGCTGCCGCGCACCGGCGAGCATCAGGCCGAGGGTGTGCTCGGCGACGGTCTGGGCGAAGGTGCCCGCGGCCGAGGTGAAGGTCAGGTCCTCGCGCAGCGCGCCGGAGGCCACCCAAGATTCGATGCCTGCCGATGGCAGCTGCACCCATTGCAGGTCCGGGCGGTCGTACTCGCCGAACCGGCTCGGTTCCCCGCCGAACCAGACCAGCGCGTTCGCCTCCTCCGCCGAGCTCAGCTCAGCACCGGCCGCCACCACGGCGGCTTCCAGCTCGGGCTGGGCGACCGGACCAACGTGGACCTTCACGACTCTTCCTCTCTCACGTACTGCGAACTCGTCCCCGGAAGACGTCAGCCCTCGATGAGCTGCGCCAGCGCGGGCAGCTGGGTCTCGTCCTCCAGCGCCGAACCGACCGCGACCACGTCCGCTCCGGCCCCCAAGAACTCCGGAGCGTTGCGGGCGTTCATCCCTCCGGTGGCCACCACGCGCAGCGAGGGGAACGGGCCCTTCATCGCGCGGAACCAGCTGCTGCCCAGCTCAGCGGCGGGAAAGGCCTTCACCCACGACAACCCGAGGCGCAGGGCCTGCTGGACCTCGCTGGGCGTGGCCACGCCGGGCACGTGCGGCAGGTCGAGTTCGGCGCTCAGCCGCACGATCTCGGCGTCCAAGCCGGGTGCGATGGTGAAGGCCGCGCCCAGGTCGCGGGCCGTGCGCAGCTGGTCGGGGGTGATGATCGTGCCCGCGCCGACCGGGCGGCCGCGTTCGGCTCCGGCGCGCACGGCCGCTGCCAGGGAGGGCTCGGCCTTCGGCGTTTCGATCGGGACCTCGACGGCGTCGATGCCCAGGTCCCAGGCCCGTTCGGCCAGCTCCGCGGTCCGCTGCGGTTCCATACCGCGCAGGATCGCCATCACCGGCTTGGCGAACAACTCCTCCAACAAGGGCACTTCTCACTCACTCCCGTCGAATCGCAGTGCGCCCCACTGCTCCTCGTCGAGCGCCAGCCAGCGCGCGAGCGACTCGGCGTCGGGCGGTGCGGTGTGGTCCTCGGTGCTGCGCAGGCTGTGCGCGGCCAGCAGGTGCCCGCGGCGCAGGCAGCGCTCGTCGTCCTCGCCGCGCAGCACGCCGGAGAGGAACCCGGCCGCGAAGGCGTCACCGGCGCCGACCGGTTCGACGACCTCGACCGCCGGAGCGGGCACGACGGTGCGGCGCTCGCCGAGCGCGTAGGCGGCCTCGGCGCCGTCCTTGACCACGACGGTGACCGGCGAGTCGAGGAGTTCTCGCACGTCGTCGGCCGTTTTCACGCCCCACAGGGTGGCGGCCTCGTCGAGGCCGACGAACACCACGTCGGCGAGCTGAGCGAGCTCGGCGAGCACCGGGGCGGCCTGCCGGGCCGACCACAGCGCCGGCCGGTGGTTGACGTCGAAGGAGATCGGGGCGCGGCGGGGGCGGGTCAGCAGCCGCCGGATCAGCCGGTCGCAGCCTTCCGACAGCGCCGGGGTGATGCCGCTGATGTGCAGCACGCCGGCGGCGTCGATGACGTCGTCGGCGAGGAAGTCCAGGTCCATCGTCGAGGCCGCCGAGCCCGCGCGGTAGTAGTGCACTCGGGTTCCGTCCGGCCCGGGGTCCTTGAAGTAGACGCCGGTCGGTGCTTCGGAACGCATCTCGACCAGGCCGGTGTCGACGCCCGCTCCGGCGAGGGAGGCGACCACGCGCCGTCCGAGCGGATCGTCACCGAGGCGGCTGGCCCACCGCACGTGGTGCCCGAGGGAGGCCAGGTGAACGGCCACGTTGGACTCGGCGCCACCGGCGGAGAGCGTGAACGCGGGAGCCTCTTCGAGTGGAACCGGGGTGGCCGGCGCGACCAGCGACATGGTCTCGCCCAGGCACAACACCTCGGCCTCGTTGCCCGCTCGCGCCACGTTTCCTCCTGCCATCACTGGGACGGGCGACAGCTTAGCCAGACATCGCTGCAGAATGCACACTCACGATTGCACTAGGCGCAACAAAGCCGATAGGACCGGCGAGCCGCACCGGCGTGGGTTCTCCTAGGCTGTGATCGGTGATCGATGACGATCACCCCACAGCCACCAGGAAAAGGAGGATGCTCGCATGAGTCTGGAGCGCCCGATCGATCCTGATCCGTACTCGTTCCTGCCTTCGGTCCCCGCGTTCACCGTCACCTCCACCGATGTGGCCGACGGCCGGGCGATGTCGAAGGACCACGCCTACGACGGCATGGGCGCGGACGGGCAGAACGTGTCGCCGCAGCTGAGCTGGTCGGGTTTCCCGGAGTCCACCAAGAGCTTCGTGGTCACCTGCTTCGACCCGGACGCACCGATCCCCGGCGGGTTCTGGCACTGGATCCTCGTGGACGTGCCCGCCGACGTCACCGAGCTGGCCGCCGACGCGGGCAACCGCAGCGGCCAGAACATCCCGGCGGGTTCGTTCCACGTCGCCAACGACATGGGCGAGCGCGCCTTCGGCGGTTCCGCCCCGCCGCCCGGCGACCGGCCGCACCGCTACTACTTCGTGGTGCACGCGGTGGACACCGAGAAGCTCGGCGTGGACGAGAACGTCTCGCCGGCGGTGGTCAGCTTCAACCTGGCCTTCCACACCGTCGGCCGGGCCGTCATCACCCCCACCTACCAGCACTGATTCCGCTCTTCGTCGCGCCCGTCCGGACCGCTCCGGGCGGGCGCGACGTCGTCATCACCCGAAAGAGATGTATCTGTTGAGGGTGTTCGCGCCTCTTTGTTCATGAGGGAGGTGCGAGGGATGAGTCTGCTGCCGGGTTCCACCGCCGCGGTGATCGCGACCGGGGTCGCCGCACTGCTGCTGCCGTCGTTCGTCGCCGGTCGCTACCGCAGGCACGGCGAGCTGCGCGCGGGCACCGCCGTGCTGCGCTTCGCGACGCTGCTCTACGCGATCGCGGTGTGCTGCTACGTCCTGCCGCCCACCGGCACCTCCTGCTTCCCCGCTCAGCTGCGCCCGCTGTCGGCGCTGACCAGCGCCGTCGGGGTCGAGCAGTTCGCCTGCAACGTCGCGCTGTTCGTCCCGCTGGGCGCCCTGCTGCGCCGCGCCCCACCGGTGGCGGCGCTGGCCGGCGCGGTCCTGTCGGCGTTCATCGAGGTCACTCAGCTGACCGGGATGTGGTTCCGGTTCCCGTGCCCCTACCGCGTGTTCGACGTCGACGACGTCATCGCCAACACCACCGGGGCCGCGCTCGGAAGCCTGCTGGCCCCGATGCTGAACCGGATCCCGGCGAGCAGTGGCCGTCGGGCCGCCGAGCCACGCCCGGTGACCGCCGGGCGCCGCCTGCTGGGGATGTGCTGCGACGGCCTGCTGCTGTGGTGGCTGGGCGTCGCCTGCGTGCACCTGACCGGCTTCGCCCTGCGCTGGGCGGGCGTCCCGCCCTCGGCGGCGTTGCAGGTGAGCGCGGCGTGGCTCGTCCCGGCGCTGCTGTTGCTGCTGGCCGCTCTGACCTGGGACGGCACGCCCGGTCAGCGGCTGGTGCTGCTGCGGGCGCGCCCACCCGGCGGGCGACCCGCCGTGCTGCGCTGGGCGCTGGGCACCGGGGGCCTCGCGCTGCTGCAGGGGGCCTGCGAGCTGGCGAGGGGCGCGCCGAGCGCGGTGCTCGGCCTGCTGTGGTGCGCCGCGCACGCGATCGGTGTGATCTGGGACCGAGATCGGCGTGGAATCACCGGGCGGCTCGCCGGGTTGGAACTGACCGACGTCCGCGGACCGGCCACGGCCCGCACCAAGTGAGGCAGGATGGAACCGTGCGGCATTTCGATCTAGTCATCATCGGCTCCGGCTCCGGCAACTCGATCCTCGACGACCGGTTCGCCGACTGGAACGTGGCCATCGTCGAGAAGGGCATCGGCCCCAACGAGGCCTACGGCGGCACCTGCCTCAACGTCGGCTGCATCCCCACGAAGATGTTCGTGCACACCGCCGACGTCGCGGGCGCGCCCGAGGCAGGCGCCGGGCTCGGTGTCGACCTCGAACGCCGCGGCGTGCGCTGGCGGGAGATCCGGGACCGCATCTTCGGCCGCATCGACCCGATCTCCGAAGGTGGCCGCCGCTACCGGGCCGAGGGCTCGCCCAACGTCTCCCTGCTGACCGGCGAGGCGACGTTCACGGGCGTCAAGCAGCTGACCGTCCAGACCGCGGACGGCGCCCAGACGATCACCGCCGACCGCTTCGTGGTCGCCGCCGGTGGCCGCCCGATCATCCCCGAGATCCCCGGCCTGGACCAGGTCGAGGTGCACACCAGCGACACCGTGATGCGCCTGGACGAGCTCCCCCGCCGGATGATCATCATGGGCACCGGCTTCATCGGCGCCGAGTTCGCGCACGTCTTCAGCTCGCTGGGCGTTGAGGTCACCATGATCGGCCGCTCGGGCCGGGTGCTGCGCGCCGAGGACACCGACGTGGCCGCCCGGTTCACCGAGATCGCCGCCCGGCGCTGGGACCTGCGGCTCAACCGCAAGGTCGTCTCCGCCGAGAAGACCGGTGATGCGATCCGGCTGAACCTGGAGGGCCCGGACGGCGCGGAGTCCGTGGAGGCCGAGAAGCTGCTGGTCTCGGTCGGGCGCACCCCCAACGCCGACCTGATCGACGCGGCGACCGGGGGGCTGGAGCTCACCGACGAGGGCAAGATCGCGGTCGACGACACCCAGCGCGCCTCGGTGGAGGGCGTGTGGGCGCTCGGCGACATCAGCTCCGATCACGAGCTCAAGCACGTCGCCAACCACGAGACCCGCGTCGTGCAGCACAACCTCCTGCACCCCGAGGCCCCGATCTCCTCCGACCACCGCTTCGTGCCGCACGCGGTGTTCTCCGGTCCGCAGATCGCCGCGGTCGGCCTCACCGAGCAGGAGGCCCAGCAGCGGGGCATCGAGTTCGTCACCTCCACCCAGGACTACGCGGGCATCGCCTACGGCTGGGCGATGGAGGACACCACCGGTTTCGCCAAGCTCCTCGCCGACCCCAACACCGGGCTGCTCATCGGCGCGCACATCATCGGCCCGCAGGCGCCGACGCTGCTGCAACCGATCATCCAGGCCATGCACTTCGGTCTGGACGCGCGCAGCATGGCTCGCGGCCAGTACTGGATCCACCCGGCGATGCCGGAACTGCTGGAGAACGCGCTGCTCGACCTGCCGCTCAACTGATCCGGCGCACGTCCAACGGCGTTTCGACCGCGCTCCCGTCCGGGCCGCGGTCGACGCGGTAGGCCCCTGCGCGGTGCTTCTCGGAGAGCGCCTCGACGAGTTCGGTGCCCCGGTAGAGCAGCCCGGCGCCGTCGTCGGTGGCGTACCCCGGAGGGAGCGTCTGGTCGGCGATCAGGCGTTCGAACAGCGGTCGCCGCTTCTTCTCGCTGTTGTAGTGCACTCCGTTGGAGTGCGGCAGCAGGCCGAGGCCGTTGGTGACGGGCCGCAGCTCGGGACCGAACGAGTCGGTGGTGCCGCCCGCGTGCCAGCAGATCGACCCGGCCGACACGCCGGTGAGCACGACGCCCGCCTGCCACGCCTCGCGGAGGATCTCGTCGAGCCCGTGCAGCCGCCACATCGCCAGCAATCCCGCGACGCTGCCGCCCCACACCCACACGACGTCCCTGGTGAGCAGGTGTTCGCGCACGTCGTCGATGTTCGGCATGGGGAACAGCGCCAGGTGGCTGGGCTGCCAGCCCTCGGCCACGGCGTTGGCGTAGAAGGTGCCGATCAGCCCGGCGTCGTCGCCGACCGCGGTGGCCAGGAGGCACACGCGCGGCGCGCGGCCAGTGGTCCCGGCGAGGTCGACGGCGTGCCGTGTCAGCGCTCCGATCCCCCACGGCAGGCGGTCGGATGCGCTGATCCCGCCACTGGTGGCGAGGATCGTCGGAGCGTCAGCGGGCATGTCCGGAGGCTATCCAGCTCAGGCCCGAGCGACCCGTCGCTCTGCTCATGCGCCGACAGATGTCCCCGGATCGGCCCAGTAGTCGGTGCCCATGTCGAAGGTGCCGTCGGCCGCGGGAGCGGCCCAGGACGCCGCGACCACTCCGGCGGCGAAGCCTCCGCGACGCTGCGCGGGGACCGGGGTCGGTTCGAGCGACACGGCCGGGACACCGAAGCGGGTGATCACGATGTGCTCGCCGGCTTCGGCGCGGTCGAGCAGTTCGGTCAGCCGCTCGCGGGCCTCGTCGACGGAAAACTCAACAGCCATGCCGACAAGTTACCTGCATCACGCCGATCGTGAGACCGAATCGACTAGTCGGTTGGTCGGTTCTCCCTACATCTCCCCCGATGGAAGTCCTTTTTGCCCCTCCGTGTCGGGAAACGCGTGGTCAGCTCAGCCCGGCGGTCAAGCGCGGCAGATCCGTCGGCGCACCGCCGTCGAGGAGGCGGCGCAGCGCGTCGGTGTCGAGGTGCTCGGTCACGAGGTCGCCGAGCAGGTCCAGCTGCGCGTCGCGGATGTCGGCGAACACGGTGTTCTCAGCAGCGCGGAAACCGTCCCGGCCTGCCAGGCCGGCGGCCCAGCCGAGGAATTCGCGGCGGAAGTCGTCGTTCTCGAACAGCCCGTGCCAGTGCGTGCCCAGCACCGACCCAGAAACCCCGCCTTCCCCTTCGCCGTCGGGCAGCGTGATCAGCGGCGGCAGGTCACCTCGGCGGACCTCGGCGCCGTGGTGGATCTCGTAGCCCGCGACGTCTTCGCCGAACGCCTCACCGCGCGGTCTGGCCAGAGTTTTCTCCCGAGCGAAGTCGATCTCCACGTCGAGCAGCCCGAGCCCGTCGACCACACCGGATCGGGACTCGACCTCGTCGTGGATGCGCCTGGTCAGCATCTGGAACCCGCCGCAGATCCCGGCCACCGGAAGCCCCGCTCGGGCGTGATCGCGAATCGCCTCGGCCAGACCGCTCTCGCGCAGCCACGCCAGGTCGGCCACCGTGGACTTCGAGCCGGGCAGCACCACGAGGTCGGCGTCGGAGAGCCGAGAGGGCTCGGTCACGAAGCGCACGGCCACGCCGGGTTCGGCGGCCAGCGCCTCGACGTCGGTGGCGTTGGAGATCCGGGGCAGCCGGGGCACGGCCACCCGCAACCACTGCCCGCCTCGCGGCGGCGCGGGCCTGCCGACGACGCCGTCGGCGACGTAGGACAGCGAGTCCTCGGCGTCGAGCCACAGGTCCTCGGCCCACGGGAGCACCCCGTGCACGGGCCTGCCGGTCAACTCCCGCAGCTGGTCGAGACCGGGCCGCAGCAGCTCGGGATCACCCCGGAACTTGTTGATCACGAACCCGGCGACCAGCGCCTGATCGGCGGCGTCCAGCAGCGACAGGGTGCCGAAGAGCTGCGCGAACACCCCTCCCCTGTCGATGTCGCCGACCACGACTACCGGCAGCTTCGCGGCCTGCGCGAGTCCCATGTTGGCGATGTCGCTGGCCCGCAGGTTGATCTCCGCAGGCGATCCCGCACCCTCGCAGACGACGTAGTCGTGGTCGCGCCGCAGCTCGTCCAAAGTGGACGCAACGGTGTCCAGCAGGGCCGCCTTGCGTTCGCGGTAGGACAACGCGGTCACCTCACCGGCGACGCGGCCGAGCACCACGACCTGCGACTGCCGGTCGCTGCCGGGCTTGAGCAGCACGGGGTTGAACCGCACGGACGGCTCGACGCCGCACGCCGCCGCCTGCACCGCCTGCGCCCGCCCGATCTCACCGCCGTCCGGCGTGACCACCGAGTTGTTCGACATGTTCTGCGCCTTGAACGGCGCCACCCTCGCCCCCGACCGCGCCAACCACCGGCAGATCCCAGCGGTCACCACGCTCTTCCCGGCATCCGACGTCGTCCCAGCGACCAGCAGCGCATTCACACCCCGTTCCTACCCCATGCCCCTGCTGCGGGAACCCGTCGGGCTGGGCATGAGGGGACCGGGTCGACGCCTGGACCTGCGGCGCAGGACGCTCGGAGCGTGGTCTTCCTGGCTTGACTTTTCACGCCATAGTCCCCAAATCGGAACACGAAATGTGGGAAAGTCTCGCCTCATGGAACCTGAGTACCTCGTGCGGGATCTGGAGGCCAAGGCCGCCGAGATGCAACGCCGCGCAGAAGAGATGCAGGAGCAGATCAAGAACGCGAACGCGACGGCGACCTCTCGCGATGGCGCGGTCACGGTGCAGGTCGCTCCCAGTGGCGCGCTTCAGAACATCGAGTTCACCCAACGCGCCACTTCACTGTCGGCGATCCAGCTCACCCAGACCGTGATGCAGACGGTGCAACAGGCCCAGATGGACGCAGCGCGCAAGATCACCGAGATCGTGGAGCCGCAGTTCGGCGGCACCGACGCGATGGACTTCATCACCGGCTTCATGCCCCAGCCCGACGATGAGCAGCAGGCCGGCACGGGATCGCCGGGACCACAGCAGAACGCACCGAAGCGGCCCGAGCCGCAGGCCGCCTGGGATGACGACGACCTCGACGACGGTCGTTCGTTCCTGCGCTGATCGAAGGATGAACAATGGGTGATGGTTTCAAGGTCAATCCCGAAGAGCTCCGATCATTCGCGAAGGGGCTCGACGAGCGAGGTGGCCAGGTGGACGAGGCCGCTCAGGCGACCGGCGAGATCAAGCTCGGATACGAAGCGTTCGGCCCCTTGGTCGTGATCTTGTCCCAATTCGTCGACAACGCGAGCGACGAGTTCTCCCAGAAGCTCAAGGAGTGCTCGGCGTCCATCGACAAGGCCGTCGACGACATCAACGCCGCGGCCGCCGATTACGAACGCGACGACGAGCGGAGCGGTCAGAACATCGATCAGGTCAAGGGGGCGATGTAAGTGGGTGAAGGAGTTTTCACCGGATTCGACAGCGCCACCGACTCGGTTTCCGGCGCCGGTCCTGTTGAATCCGCCGTGCAGACCTTTGATTCGCTGGGCCGGCTGTCCGAAGGCGATTTCCTGGAAGCCGGCCTCAACGTCGGCGCCTTCGGTCTGGATCTGCTGGGGGCGGCGATGGACCCGCTCGGAGCGTTGGCCAGCGCCGGGATCAGTTGGCTGATCGAGCACATCAGCTTCCTGCGCGAGCCGCTGGACAAGCTCATGGGTGACCCTGACACGATCAAAGAAGGCTGTCAGAAGTGGAACGACACCGCGCTGAAGCTGGATGAGATCGCGAAGCAGCAGAAGCAGGCGCTCGACAGCCAGGTGCAGAGCTGGGAGAAGTCGGCTGCAGACGCGTTCCGCAAGAGCCACGGGCAGTTGAGCGAGGAAATCGCCGCCGTTTCCAAGGCGTGCACCGGGATGTCGGAAACGATCTCGAACTGCGGCATCGCCACGGCGGCGCTGCGGGGCATGGTCCGCGACATGATCGCCACGTTCATCTGGGAGGTCATCCGAAACGCGGTCATCGCACTGGCGGGCTCGTTCGCGACCTTCGGCGCTGCCGCAGCGGCCTTCGCCGCCTGGACCGTCGGGCGCGGCGCGATGCTGCTCGGCAAGATCGCGTCGTACATGACCAAGCTGATCGGCGCTGTCGGCAAGGTCGTCACCCGTCTCAAGACGCTTCTGACCAAGGTCGATGACATCGTCCGCGGTATGAAGCGCTTCGGCAGGGGCGCTGACAGCCCCGCCTCCACGCGTCCCACCGGTGCCACCGACGCTCCACCAGGACCACGTTCATCAGGTTCCGATTCACCACCCGCGCCCACGCAGGCCAGCAACGCCGGCACCACGCCGAGCGCGCCGAACAGTCCCAGCATCAGCGAGCGCTTGGACAACTGGGGGCAGAAGAAGGTCGACGACAGCAAGACCGACTACCAGCGTCGACGCGACGAGATCGACGAGAAGTACCAGGGAAGTGCGTGGCAGCGGTACAAGGATTCCGGAACCACCTACGACAATTGGAACCGAGGGCGTTCTTGGAATAACTCAACGGCCGAGGGAGTCTCCAACGCCTACACGCCCTACTCACCTCTGGAACGCAGCAGCGGTGGCCCGATGGCGCACTCGGTTCCGAACTTCCACGAAGGCACCGGTTTCGTGAACAAGTTCGCGGGCGACCTCTTCCGAGAGGGCACCAAGGCCGACGACATGGAGAACGAGGTGTCCGAGCCCGCGACGGACGACAAGAGCAAGGCCGATCAGATCAAGAACGGCCAAGGCGATCGGGTGGAAGAAATCCGCGATCGGTGAACCGCACGTGAGCGCGTAGCCGGGAGGATCACCGGCTACGCGCTCACGGCTTCCGAGTACGCCGAGGGATGAGCGTCAGCACCAGCAGAACGCTGGAAATTCCGACGGTCCCGAGATAGACCGCGCCACGCGCACCAGGAACTTCCGTCACGTGCAGTGGCCCGCCGATTCCGCTCTGATCGGTCACCAGCTCAAGATCCGGGCCAAGCGGTCCGGCGAAGTCGATCGGGTCGTACTCGAGCTTCTGCCCACCGCATTGCACGGTGTAGGTGTAGAAGTTCGCCGAGCGAGTGGGATCGTGCCAATTCGCATCGAGGACCTGGCACCGCACCGGATCGGAACCTGCCACTGCCAGCCAGCCCGGGCGGCCACCGAGCATGCCCGCCAGTGCGAGAGCGAACAGGCCCACAGCACACGCGATGCGAAGCGTTCGAGGCGCCGGAAGCCCGGACACCCCGCGGTAGAGGAAGACCAGACCGAACAGCGGAACGGCCAGCAGCGCGAGTTCCCAACCGGTTCCGGACAGCGGCCCGATCAAGAGCGCGACCACGAAGAAGGCCGCGGTGATCGCCCGACACGTCGTGTGCCGGACCGTGTGAGCAGATTCCGCACCGCCTGCGGCCACGAGCAGCCGGAACCCGAGAACCACGGGCACCACCGCCGCCACCGCGATCACGATGCCCCGCACTCGGGACGACGGATCCGACACCGCGACCAGGATCGCGATCGCGATCAGCACGACGCCGTAGTTCAGAGCGACGAAGCCGTTGCGGCGACACCGCGTCCGCTCCTGTGAACCCGCCGGATGTTGCGACAACGCCTTGGTGTTCCACGCCATGCTGAAAGCCAGTGTGCCGAAACCGACGAGGACGAACCCCAGGACGTGCACGAGCCAGTGCAGCGGCAGGAGCACGAGCAACGCGCCAACGGCCTGAATACCGATGGGCACGACCACATCGGCCAGCGACCCGCTGTACCGGTCCGCCCGAGCAGCGGTGTCCTGCGACTGCTGTGGTGACTCCATCGATCCAAACTCCCGAAACAGACATCACGGCGCTCGCGAGACGATATCCCACCCGATCAGGCGGGGACCGCAAGATCAGAATTTTCTTCCGCGCCAATGGAAAGCCAGCGAAATCTTCGAGGCGGCCGATAGTTCTCGCCGCGTCGCTCGGGCCCGTGATGTCAGGGCAGAGGTGACCTCTCCAGCGCGCCGCGAATGCTCCGAGGCCGTCGAAGTGGCGTTACGAGCCGAACACCGCGGGCAAGCGCTCCGCGAAGCCGGTGCGGGTGCACGTCGACGAGCGAGGGATCTACCTCCCGTCGAAGGGAGCTCTCGATCTGGTGGCCTGGAACGAGGTCCGCGGCCTGCACGGGCGAATGCCGAGGCCGAAGGTCAAGGACGACCCGAACTCCAAGCCGATTCCGGCGGCACTGCTGTTCCAACCTGCCGATGACGGGTTCTTGGCCGCGCACCCGCAGCTCGTGGACGCCGACAACCCGCAGGTTCCCCGGCTGCACCTGCCGGGGAAGTCAACGGTGAACCGGTTGACCCGAGCCATCGCGTCGTTCCGCCCGGACCTGCTGCGCTGACGGGTCCACCGCTGAAGGCCGCGGGGCGACTCCGGGGAGTCGCCCCGGCCCAGCCGTCACTGCTGGGTGAGGATCTCGTTGCCGTCTTCGGTGATGAGGATGGTGTGCTCGAACTGGGCGGTCCAGCTCTTGTCCTTGGTGGTGACCGTCCAGCCGTCTTCCCACATGTCGTACTCGTGGGTGCCGAGGGTGATCATCGGCTCGATGGTGAAGGTCATGCCCGGTTCCAGGACGGTGTCCACCGACGGCTCGTCGTAGTGCAGGATCACCAGGCCGCTGTGGAAGGAGCGGCCGATGCCGTGGCCGGTGAAGTCGCGGACGACGCCGTAGCCGAAGCGCTTGGCGTAGGACTCGATGACGCGGCCGATCACGTTGAGCTGGCGGCCCGGCTTGGCGGCCTTGATGCCGCGCATGGTCGCCTCGTGGGTGCGCTCCACCAGCAGGCGGGCCTCCTCGGAGACGTCACCGGCCAGGAAGGTCGCGTTCGTGTCGCCGTGCACGCCGCCGATGTAGCCGGTGACGTCGACGTTGACGATGTCGCCGTCCTCGATGATCGTCGAGTCCGGGATGCCGTGGCAGATCACCTCGTTGAGCGAGGTGCAGCAGGACTTCTGGAAGCCCCGGTAACCCAGCGTCGACGGATACGCACCGTGGTCGAGCAGGAACTCGTGCACCACGGCGTCGACGGAGTCGGTGGTGACGCCCGGCTGGATCGCCTTGCCCGCCTCGGCCAGCGCCTGAGCGGCGAGCTTGCCCGCGAAGCGCATCGCCTCGATGACCTCGGGAGGCTGCACGTCAGGGTCGGTGTTGCGCTGGGGAGCCGGTTTGTCCACGTACTCGGGACGCTCGATGTGCGCTGGGACTTGGCGGCGCGGCGTCGCAACGCCTGGCTTCAACGGGGCTCGAACCGGCATGCCCCCCACTTTAACCACGTTGGCCGCCACGACTCCGGGCGGTGACGGCATCACGCGGCACCATCCGCGATGTGGAACGCCACCGCCCGGACTCCGGAAGTGCTCAGGCCGGGGACGCGGTCGCCAGGCCCGCCTCCTTCGCGGCTTCGATCAGCGCCGGGTCGTAGGAGACGTAGGTCACCGGCTCGTTGCGGATCCCGCAGGCCGAGGCGAGGTGGATCGCCTCCACCGGTCCGAGGTCGGCGCGCAGCTCGCTGGCCGTGTCGAGCACTTCCTGCTGCACCGGAAGCGTCTCCAGCTTGGACACCACGATGGACGCCAGGTCCTCGGCGGCCGGGCCCTGCTCGCGGAAGTTGCGCAGCACGTCGACCTTGGACAGCGCGCTGGTCACCCGCGGCTGCTCCCAGCGATCGCGGATCCACTGGCTCAGCGCCTGGCTCTCCGGTTCGGGGGCGATCATCTTGATCAGCGCGGAAGAGTCGAAGTAGATCAAAACCACTCCTGTTCACACCTGGGGCGACGCCGGCGGCCTTCGGGGGAGGCGGTGCCGGCGCGGTTCGTCGGGGTGCCCGCCGGGATCACGGCGGGCCGATGCGTGTCCGGACGAAGCCGGACACCTGGTTCGCCCCTCGTTGCGGCAACACAACGTGGCGACCGGGATCGCACATCGGAGGTGGCCACACCGGTGACGACCCATCGAGCGCAGCAACGAACCGTCACCACTGCGCTCGATGGGCTACAACCTAGCACCCAACTGACCCTGAGTGATCACCCAAACACGTGAAGCGACATCTCCGGTTCTGATCACAGTCCGCCGAGGAAGCGCTTGGCCGCGTCCACGGACGGGCCGGACGCTCCCGCGTCGGTGATGAGCACCGCGAAGGCGACGTCGTCGCGGTAGCCGACGAACCAGCCGTGCGAGTGGGTGCCGTCGCCGAACTGCGCGGTGCCGGTCTTGCCCCGGACCTCGCCCGAACCCGCCAGGCCGCGGGCGGTGCCGCCGGTGACGACCTCGCGCATCATCGAGCGCAGCTGCTCCAACGACGCCGGGTCGATCTTCTCCGGCTGGGAGTCGGCGGTCGTCTGCTGACCGCGCATCAGCGTCGGCGTCGGCATGCCGCCGTTGGCGGCCGTCGCCGCCGCCAGCGCCATCCCGAAGGGGCTGGCGAGCACCTTGCCCTGGCCGATGCCGTTGGCCGCGTGCTGCGTGACCGTCTCGGCGTTGGAGACCTTGCCGGTGATCGTCGTCGAGCCGGGCATGTCGAAGTCGACGCCGATGCCGAACTTCTTGGCCTCCTTCGGCAGCGCGTCGTCGGGCAGGTCCACCGACAGCTGCGCGAACGTCGTGTTGCAGGACTGGGCGAACGCGGTGTGCAGCGGCACCCGGCCCAGGTCGAACTCCTTGTCGTTGGGCAAGGTCATGCCGTCGAAGACCTTCTTCGGCGGGCACTCGACCGGCGAGTCGGCGCGGACCTTGCCCGACTCCAGCGCCGCGGCACCCGTGATGATCTTGAACGTCGAGCCGGGCGGGTACTGCCCGGACAGCGCCATCGGCCCCTGCGCGTCGGCCGGATCGTTCTGCGCGACCGCCAGCACCTCACCGTTGGAGGGCTTCATCGCCACGATCATCGCGGGCTGCGGAACCGGGTCCAGCGCCTGCTCGGCGGCGCGCTGCGTGCGGTCCGACAGCGTCACCGAGGTCGGCGGGACCGGCTTCTCGGCGACGGTGTGCAGCTTGCTGATCTCGTTGCCCTTGGTGTCGGCGACGGCCACCTGCCAACCCGCGTTGGCCTTGACCTGCTCGTCGACCTTCTTCGACACACCGGCCAGCACCTGCCCGGCGTAGCCGCGCTCCGAGGCCAGCAACCGCACCTGCGCCGGGAACCGCACCCCGGGCAGGTCGTAGATGCCGGAGCGGACCTTGTCGTAGTCGGCCTGCCGCAAGGTGACGACCTGGTACGGCTGACCGGGCGGCGTCTTGCCGACGCCCTCGACGATGGACTGCTGGGTGATCTCCGGATCGACCTGGCGCAGCGCGGCGGCGAGCTTGCCCGCCACACCCGGCACGTCTCCGGCCTCCTGGCCGTTGAGGCTGACCGTGACCACCGGCTCCGGCCCCATCAGCTGCTTGCCCTCGGAGCCCGTGACCGGTCCGGGCGCGGGCAGCACCTCGCTGTAGGCGAGCGTCTGACCGGCCTTGAGCTTCGGGTGGATCGCCGAAGGCGCCCACAGGACCTTCCAACCTTCGGATTCCTCGGCGAGCTGCACGGTGTTGGTGTACCGCCACACCTTGCCGTCGCCGAAGTCCCAGGAGAGGTCGTACTTGGCCGCCGCGCCCTGCTCGTTCTCGGTCACCTGGCCCAAGCTCGCGTGCGACGCGGTCGGGGCGAGCGTCTTGCGCACCTGCTCCAGCGTGCGGCGCGCGGCGTCTGGGTTGTTGGTCTGAGCCGCCGCACCCGCCACATCACCTGCGGCGACGGCGTTGACGAATGCGGTGGCCACGTCCTTCTCGGATGGTCCGGTGCTGCACCCGGCCACTGGAATCAGCAGCGTTGCGGCGAGCCCGGCCATGATCCGCGAGGAATGCATGCCCGCGAGTATGCCGAAGTCTTGCAGGACACCGAATCTGGGCTCCGGCATAGGGCGCAGAGCGGACGAAACCGCTCTACAGAAGAACAGTCGCGAACTCACCGACCCGCCGGAAGCCGACCTTCTGGTAGGCCGCGCGGGCTGCGACGTTGTAGTCGTTGACGTACAGGCTGGCGGTGCGACCCAGTCCGCGCACGAGGCGGTCGGCCACCGCCGCCGTCCCGGCGGTTCCCAAGCCCGTGCTGCGGCGATCCGGGTGCACCCAGACGCCCTGGATCTGGCCGACCGTCGACGACAGCGCGCCGATCTCGGCCTTGAACACCACTTCGCCGTCCTCGAAGCGCGCGAACGCCCGGCCGCCCGCGATGAGATCGGCCACTCTCGCCCGGTACCCGGCGGCACCGCCGTCGGTCGAGGGGTCCACGCCCACCTCCTCGGTGAACATGGCCACCGCGGCGGGCAGGTAGCGCTCCAGCTCGTCCGGCCGCACCGAGCGCACCAGCGGATCGGGGTCGACGTGCGGGCGCTCGGAGAGCGCCATCAGCGGCTGCTCGGCGCGGATCTCGCGCGCGGGCCCCCACTGCGCCTCGACCTCCTCCCACAGCGCCAGCACCTGCTCGGACGGGCCGACCAGCGAGGAGCACACCCGGCGGCGGCGCAGCGCGCGATCGGCGAAGGCGCGCATCGCGTCCGGGCCACCGCGCAGCGGGACCAGGTTCGCGCCCGAGAAGCACATCCCGCTCAGCCGGCCGCCGTAACCCCAGAGCTCACCGCCCAGGCGCAGCGGGTGGACACCGGCCTCCTCGACGCGCGCCGCGACCATGCAGGCGGCCACGGGCGCGGAGTCCAGCGCGGAGCGGACCAGATTCGCGTCCCGTTCCTCCATCAAGCGGGCACCGGCAACCTTGAGCACCAGCCAAGACTGCCAGAAATGCCACGCGAACGGCTGATCGGCGGAGATCGACCGAGTCGAACACAGCCGCGGTCACCCGTTCGGAGCAGCGACAACACCGGGAAAAGCACATCGGCCGCCCGGACGGATTCGGGCGGCCGATGTGCGCGATGTCGCGTCAGCTGACGGTGACGGTCGGGCTCGCGCCCTCCTCCACGGTCTCGCCCATGTCCTCGGCGATGCGCATGGCCTCTTCGATCAGCGTCTCGACGATCTGGTGCTCGGGCACGGTCTTGATGACCTCGCCCTTGACGAAGATCTGCCCCTTGCCGTTGCCGGAGGCAACGCCCAGGTCCGCCTCGCGGGCTTCACCGGGGCCGTTGACGACGCAGCCCATGACCGCGACGCGCAGCGGGACCTCCATGCCCTCCAGACCGGCGGTGACCTCGTCCGCGAGCTTGTAGACGTCGACCTGGGCGCGTCCGCAGGACGGGCAGGAGACGATCTCCAGCTTGCGCGGCCGCAGGTTCAGCGACTGCAGGATCTGGGCGCCGACCTTGATCTCCTCCACCGGCGGAGCCGACAGCGAAACCCGGATCGTGTCACCGATGCCCTGGCGCAGCAGGGCGCCGAAGGCGGTGGCCGACTTGATGGTGCCCTGGAAGGCCGGGCCGGCCTCGGTGACACCGAGGTGCAGCGGGTAGTCGCACTGCTCGGCGAGGATCTCGTAGGCGCGCACCATGACCACCGGGTCGTTGTGCTTGACCGAGATCTTGATGTCGTGGAAGTCGTGCTCGGCGAACAGGCCCGCTTCCCACAGCGCCGACTCGGCCAGCGCCTCGGGCGTGGCCTTGCCGTACTTCTCCATCAGGCGCGGGTCGAGGGAACCGGCGTTGACGCCGATGCGGATCGGCGTGCCGTGGTCCTTCGCGGCCTGCGCGATCTCCTTGACCTTGTCGTCGAACTTCTTGATGTTGCCGGGGTTCACGCGCACCGCGGCACAACCCGCTTCGATCGCCGCGAAGACGTACTTCGGCTGGAAGTGAATGTCGGCGATGACCGGGATCTGCGACTTCTTCGCGATGGCCGGCAGTGCTTCGGCGTCATCGGCGCTCGGGCACGCGACCCGGACGATGTCGCAGCCTGCGGCGGTGAGTTCGGCGATCTGCTGCAGAGTGCTGTTGATGTCTGCGGTGACGGTCGTGGTCATGGTCTGCACGGAGATCGGGCTTTCGCTGCCCACTCCGACCGGTCCGACCTGCAACTGGCGAGTCTTACGCCGCTCCGCGAGCACCGGGGCCGGGCCTCCGGGCATGCCCAGATCGACGGTCATCGATACCTCTCCACCTCTTCTGGTGTGCTTCGGACGGTGTCCCGCCCGCATTCCACGATACCGGCGCACCTTCATCCGGCTGGACGTCCGGGCGTCTGACGGATCACGTTGGGTGATCGACATCTGCCGTTCATATCCCGTTCGGCCCACTACTCAGACCCGCGCATCACCCTATCGGCGATATTGCGCTCACAAGCACGCGCCATCTCCGTCACCGAGGACGACCCGACGTCCCCTGCTGTGAACCCGGTCCACCACAGCGGTGAAATCGCCGAACGCCCGGGGGCCGTTGAGAAGCTCGCCACGAAGCCGCTCAGAACCCGCGGCGGTGCCGGCTGAGTCCCGCACCTGGAACAGCGGCTCCGCCTCACTCATCGACAACCCTCAGTACAAAGTCACCGGGTTCACGATGTCGGCTACCAGGACTAGCAGCGAGTACGCGATGAAGATGAGGCTGACCGCGTAGGCCAACGGCATCAGGCGCGCCGTGTCGAACGGTCCCGGGTCCGGCCGCCGGACCAGCTTGGCGAAACCGCGCCGGACCCACTCCCAGGCCGCACCGGCGATGTGCCCGCCGTCGAGCGGCAGCAGCGGCAGCATGTTGAACACGAACAGCGACAGGTTCACGCCCGCGAGCAGGTTGAACATCAGGATGACGCGCTCGTCGACGCCGAACTGCTCGGTGGCCAGCACCTCACCGCCGAGGCGGCTGGCGCCGACGATGCCCACCGGCGAATCCTTGTGCCGCTCACCGCCGAAGATGGCGCTGACCAGGTCCGGGACGCGCTGCGGCAGCTCGACGATCTTCTGCGCGGTCAGGCCGACGAACTCGCCGATGGTGCTCGCCACACCGCCGATGTCCTGCTTGACCAGCACCGATGTCGGCGAGAGCCCGAGGAATCCGACCGTCTCGTACTCGCTGGTCGAGTTCAGCTTGGGCCGCTCGGTCTGCATCAGGGCCGCGTTGAGCGTTTCCCGGTGTCCGTCGCGCTCGACCACGACCGGGACCGAGCCCTTCGACTGGCGGATCTCCTGCTGCAGGTCGTCCCAGGACTGGAACGGCTTGCCGTTGAACTCCACGATCCGGTCGCCCGGCTTGAACCCGGCCGCCGCCGCGGGCGACGGCTTCGCACCGGGCGGGCACTTCTGGGTGTCCGGCGCGTTGGCCGGCAGCACGCACTCGCTGACCGTGGAGACCGTCAGCGTCGGGGTGTTGATGCCGTGGCCCATCAGGATCGCGGCGAAGATGCCGACCGCCAGGATCAGGTTCATCACCGGCCCGGCCATCATCACGATGATCCGCTTCCACGGGGACCGCTGGTAGAACTGCCGGTGAGCGTCCTCGGGCGTGACGTCCTCGGCCGACATCTGCCGCGCGTCGTCGATCATCGCGCGGAACGGCGAGGACGAGGCGGCGCGGCCGTACTCCTCGTCCTTCTTCGGCGGGAACATGCCGATCATCCGGATGTAGCCGCCGAACGGGATGAGCTTGAGCCCGTACTCGGTGTCGCCCTTCTTGCGCGACCAGATGGTGCGGCCGAAGCCGACCATGTACTCGGTGACCTTGACGCCGAACATCTTGGCGGTCGCGAGGTGACCCAGCTCGTGCCACGCGATGGAGAACAGCAGCCCGAAGAAGAAGATCAGAATGCCAACGACGACCAGCACTACTCCGCCTTCCCTCCGGCCAGCTCGCGTGCCCGGGTCCGCGCCCAGTCCTCGGCTGCGAAGATCTCATCAAGTCCCGACGGCTCGCCGCGCCACTGGTCGGCAGCGGAGAGCGTGTCACCAACAGTCTGCACGATCTCGGTGAACCGGAGTCGGCCGTCGACGAACGCGGCCAGCGCTTCCTCGTTGGCGGCGTTGTAGATCGCGGGCAGGCATCCCCCGCCGGAACCGGCCGCCCGCGCCAGCTCGACGGCCGGGAACGTCTCGTGGTCCAGCGGCTCGAAGGTCCACGCCTGAGCCTCGTCGAACGTCAGCCGCGGCGCGACCCCGGGAACGCGGCGCGGCCACTCCAGGCCCATCGCGATCGGGATCTTCATGTTCGGCGGGCTGGCCTGCGCGATCGTCGCGCCGTCGGTGTAGGTGACCATCGAGTGCACGATGGACTGGGGGTGCACCACGACGTCGATGCGCGGGTAGTCGATGCCGAACAGCAGGTGCGCCTCGATGAGCTCCAGGCCCTTGTTGACCAGGGTCGCCGAGTTGATCGTGACGACGTTGCCCATCGCCCAGGTCGGGTGCGCGAGCGCCTGCTGCACGGTGACCTCGGCCAGCTCCTCGCGCGCGCGGCCGCGGAAGGGGCCGCCGGAGGCGGTCAGGACCAGCCGGTCCACGTCGCTGTTGTCGTTGCCGAGCAGGCACTGGGCCAGCGCGGAGTGCTCGGAGTCGACCGGGACCAGCTGTCCGGGCGCGGCCTTGTCCAGCACCAGCGCACCACCGGCGACCAGCGATTCCTTGTTGGCCAGGGCGAGCTGAGCGCCCGTCTCCAGGGCGGCCAGCGTCAAGCGCAGACCGCGGGAGCCGTCGACGCTGTTGAGGATCACGTCGGCCGGCGCGGCGTCGATGAGCTCCAGGGCCGATTCCGGCCCGGCCAGCAGGCGGGGCAGCTTGAACCCGCCTTCGGCGTAGCCGCGCTTCTGCGCCTCGGAGTAGAGGGCCAGCTGGACGTCCTCGGCGGCTGTGCCCTTCGCCACGGCGATGACCGGCACCTGGAACTCCAGCGCCTGCGCGGCCAGCGCCTGCGGGTCGCTGCCGCCCGCGGCGAGCCCCACGACCTGGAAGCGGTCGGGGTTGTCGCGCATCACGTCGAGTGCCTGGGTACCGATCGAACCGGTGGAGCCGAGCACCAGAACGGTGCGCGGAGTGGTGTCGCTCTGTGTGCTCGTGTCCGCGTGCATCGCGGCCCATTGTCCCTGAAGGAGGTGAGCAGGTGCCTCTCGCGGTGCACAAATCACCATCCGGAGTCACGATCGGCGTATCGGCCGCGCCCGATGAACTAAGGAGGCCGTCATGGGCATCATCGGATGGATCGTTCTCGGCTTGATCGTGGGAGCCATCGCGAAGCTGATCATGCCGGGCAAAGACCCGGGCGGCATCATCGTCACCATGCTGCTCGGGGTCGTCGGGGCCTTCCTCGGCGGGTTGCTCGGCCAGTGGATCTTCGGCATCGGCCTCGAGACGTTCTGGTCGCTGCAGACCTGGATCGTGGCGATCATCGGATCGGTCGTCGTGCTCGGGATCTACCGCGTCATCGTCGGCCGCAAGGCGGTCAAGGGGTAGTCACCGCTGACCGTTCACCGGGGTGCCGCGCGAGCCGAGTTCGCGCGGCACCTTTTTCGCTGCTGATGCCGGGCAGGTGGGCGCTGAGGCGCCGATCGGGTGTGCGAGGATGAAGGCGATCGTGGACCGCCGTCCCGGCGGTGCGCGAAACCCAAGCAACAGGCTTTCCGGCCGCGCGTGGCCGGTGTGGCGCAGGAGGGGAACGTGGCGAGCACCGAGCTGGAGAAGAAGCCCAGCCAGGCCATCGACCCGGCCGAGGAACCGTCGGTCGAGTGGGGCTGGCACGGCGGTTTCCCGAAGGGCACCCAGATCGCCGGCTGGTTCTCGGTCGTCGCGGTCCTGTGCATGCTCATCGGCAACCACCAGGGCATCCTCAGTGGCGGCGGGCATTTCAAGATGGAAGATGTCTGGCTCATCGGCACGGCCGCAGTCCTGGCCGCCGGCCTGCTCTACGACTTGGCCAAGAACAAGCGCCGTCGCTGACCCAGAACCTCCGAGAAGCCGCCCCCGGAACTCCGAGGGCGGCTTTTCGCTGCTCATGCCTGCTGTCGCGGTCACCCCGGGGCGGTTTTGGCCCGAACGGACCGGGCACAGCGGACGATGATCATGGGCGGACCAAACCGCCCGCAGGTGCGCTCAGCGCAACGCGTGCCGGGAGAAGAAGTCCATGATCAGCGGAGTGGCGTCGATCGGCGCGGGCTGATCGGAGTCCGGGTTCGGATGCGTCGCCGGCCAGTCGTGCGCGACCGAGTCCATCCGGTAGTGCGCGACCTCGGCCCCCTCATCGCACGCCCGGTGCTCCACCGCGTGCACCCCGTCGCCGACGTCGCGGGTGACCGGGTCCGGGTCGCAGCCGTTGCGCTCCGCCCAGCCCGCCAGCCAGTCCGGGATCGGCGGGAGCCCGCGTTCCGCGTCGCCGTCGTAGGGGATCGTGGCGTCCAGCGACCCGTGGAAGTCGAGGATCGGTGCCGGACGCGTGGGCTCGCAGGCACCGCCCTGCGGGTAGAAGGCACCGGAGACCGGGGCGAAGGCCGCGATCCGGTCGCTCATCCGGCAGGCGAGGACCCCGGTGAAGCCGCCGCCGTTGGACTTGCCCGCGGCGTAGATCCGAGCCGGGTCGACGCAGAGATCGCGCTCCAGCTCGTCGAGCAGGTCACCGGTGAACCGGACGTCGTCGACGTCGGCCGAGTACGGCGCCCCCTGCCAGGCGGTCTCACCGTCGGTTCCGACGAGCCCCTGCGGGTAGACCGCGATGGCGTCCGTGCCGGAGAACTCCGAGAGCTCCTCCTGGTACGCGGAGTCCCGCGAGTGCCCGTGGAAGGACAGCACCAGCGGAGTCGGCCGCAGCGGCACGTAGTTCTCCGGCACGTGCAGCAGGTAGGTGCGGGTGATCCCGCCCGACACGATCTCCTCGGTCACCGATTCCCCGGGCGCGACGGCGGTGTTCCCGCAGCCCGTCGACACCGCCCGGTGATCGGGCGCCTCGGCGTGGGCGGGAGCGGCGAGCAGCACCAGCGCCGCCGCGACGATCGAATGAACCGCTGCGCCACGAATTCTCAGGTCAGGCACCATTGCCTCCCAGCTCGATCACTCAGACCTGAGGATCATGGGCCACCGGAGGGGAAACCGACCACTTCTGTTCATTGCGGTCACGAATTCACGGCCGAAGCCGCCACACCGCGTCCATCGGAACCGCTTTGGTAGATGATCAGCGGACACCTGGCCGCCAAGTCCGTGGACATCTGGCCGCTACCGGGTGGGCTACTCCTCGGCTGCGAGCTGGCCGCAGGCCGCGGCGATCTCCTGGCCGCGGGTGTCCCGGACCGTGCAGGAGACCCCGGTTTCGCGGACCCGGCGGACGAACTCGCGCTCGACCGGCTTGGGGCTGGCGTCCCACTTGCTGCCCGGGGTGGGGTTCAGCGGGATCAGGTTGACGTGCGCGAACTGGCCGAGGTGCTTCTTGAGCAGCTTGCCGAGCAGGTCGGCGCGCCAGGGCTGGTCGTTGATGTCGCGGATCAGGGCGTACTCGATCGACACCCTGCGGCCGGTGTGATCGGCGTAGCCGCGAGCGGCCTCCAGGACCTCGGCGACGTTCCAGCGGTTGTTGACCGGCACCAGCGTGTCCCGCAGCTCGTCGTCGGGGGTGTGCAGCGACACCGCGAGCGTGACGTGCAGGTTCTCGGCTGTCATCTTCCGGATCGCCGGCACCAGGCCCACGGTGGAGACGGTGACCGAGCGCTGCGACAGGCCCAAGCCGTCGGGCGCGGGATCGCAGATGCGGTGCACCGCGTCGATCACCCGGCGGTAGTTGGCCAGCGGCTCGCCCATGCCCATGAACACGACGTTCGACAGCCGCCCGGGGCCTCCCGGGACCTCGCCGTCGCGCATCATGGCCGCCGCCGAGCGGACCTGGTCGACGATCTCGGCCGTCGAGAGGTTGCGCTGCAGGCCACCCTGGCCGGTGGCGCAGAACGGGCAGGCCATGCCGCATCCGGCCTGGCTGGAGATGCACACCGTCGCGCGGTCCGGGTAGCGCATCAGGACGCTCTCCAGCAGCGTCCCGTCGTGCGCCTTCCACAGCGTCTTGCGGGTGGTGCCCTCATCTGTGTCGAGGTTGCGCACCGGGTTGAGCAGCTGCGGCAGCAGGGCCGAGCCCAGCGCCTCGCGGCTGCCCGCCGGGATGTCGGTCATCGACTCGACGTCGGCGTTGAGCCTGCCGAAGTAGTGGTTGGCCAGCTGCTTGGCGCGGAACGGCTTCTCCCCCAGCTCGGCGACGACGGCCTTCCGCTCCTCGGCGGAGAGGTCGGCGAGGTGGCGCGGCGGCTTGCCGCGGCGCGGGGCGTCGAAGACGAGCGGCAGGGATTTCGTAGACATAGCGCCCTACAGTCTCCCACGTCCGCGGACGACCTTGATGGGCAGCCGGTTGACCGGACCCGTTGGTCTTCGCGGCCTCCCGATGTATGGTTTTCGGCGTGGCGAAACCTGGACTTGCGAGTCGCCGAAACACGGCCGTCCTGGTCGTGGTCGCGATGCTGGTGTCGGCGTGCGGCACCGGCCTGAGCAAGCCCGATGACGGCCGCAAGCACGTCGTCACCACCTTCACCGTGCTCGCGGACATGGCGCGCAACATCGCCGGCGACGCCCTCGTCGTCGAGTCGATCACCAAACCCGGCGCGGAGATCCACGAGTACGAACCCACGCCCAGCGACATGCTCAAAGCCGCCAAGGCCGACGTGGTGCTGAACAACGGGCTCGGCCTGGAACGCTGGTTCGACCGGTTCGTGCAGCGCAGCGAGGCCGAGCACGTGACGCTCAGCGACGGCGTCGAGCCCGTTCCGATCCGCAGCGGCGAGTACCAGGGCAAGGCCAACCCGCACGCGTGGATGTCCCCGCGCACCGCCGCGATCTACGTCGCCAACATCACCGACACCTTCATCCGGATCGACCCCGCGCACGAGACGACCTTCCGCGCGAACGCCGACGCCTACCTGGCCCGGCTCGCCGAGATCGACAGCTACCTGCGCGACGAGCTCGCCGCGCTGCCCGAGTCGCGGCGGGCGCTGGTCAGCTGCGAAGGAGCCTTCTCCTACCTGACGCGCGACACCGGTATGAGCGAGGCGTACCTGTGGCCGGTCAACAGCGAATCCGAGGGGACGCCGCAGCAGATCAAGGACACCACCTGGTTCGTCCGCGCCAACGGGGTCCCGACGGTGTTCTGCGAGTCCACCGTCAACGACGGCCCGCAACGCCAGGTGGCCCGCGAAACCGGCGCCAAGCTGGGCGGGAAGCTCTACGTCGACTCGCTGTCCGGTCCCGAGGGGCCGGTCCCGACCTACCTCGACCTGCTGCGCCACGACGCGCACGTCATCGTCGCCGGACTGCGCGGAGGGACACCTTGACCGCCATCAGCGCCCACCACGTGACCGTCCGCTACGGCGACGTGCTCGCCCTCGACGACGTGTCGGTGGACATCCGCGAAGGTCGCATCTGCGGCCTGCTGGGGATGAACGGATCGGGCAAGTCCACGTTCTTCAAATCCCTGATGGGCCTGGTCAAACCGGACGCGGGCAACATCCGGATCATGGACCGCGACCGAAAGCAGGCGCGGCGCGAAGGACTGCTCGCCTACGTCCCGCAGTCCGAGGCCGTGGACTGGACGTTCCCGGTGACGGTCGCCGACGTGGTGCTGATGGGCCGCTACGGGCACCTCGGGCTCACCCGGCGCCCGCGCCGCGCCGACAAGGCCGCGATGCGCGCGGCGCTGACCCGCGTGGGACTCACCGACCTCGCCGCCCGGCCCATCGGCGAGCTCTCCGGCGGCCAGCGCAAGCGGACCTTCGTCGCGCGCGGCATCGCGCAGGACGCGCGGCTGCTGTTCCTCGACGAGCCCTTCGCCGGGGTCGACAAGAAGTCCGAGGCGACGATCAGCGACCTGCTGCGGGAGCTGCGCGACGAAGGGCGCACCGTGGTCATCTCCACCCACGACCTGGCCAGCGTTCCCGAGCTGTGCGACGAAGCGGTCCTGCTGCAACAACGCGTGATCGCGCACGGCGCGATCGACGAAGTGCTCGCACCCGAGGTGCTGGCCCGCACGTTCGGGGTGGAGGCGCGATGATCGAGTGGCTGATCGAACCCCTGCAGTTCGGGTTCATGCAGCGGGCACTGCTGGTCAGCCTCGTCGCGGGGCTGGTGTGCGCGGTGCTGTCGTGCTGGGTGACGTTGATCGGCTGGTCGCTGCTGGGCGACGCGGTCTCGCACGCCGTGCTGCCGGGGGTGGTGCTCGCCTACGTGCTGGGGATGCCGTTCTCAGTGGGGGCGTTCCTGTTCGGCAGTCTCGCGGTCGGGCTGATCGCGGGCGTGCGCAACACCACCAAGCTCAAGGGCGACGCGGCGATCGGCGTGGTGTTCACCGGCCTGTTCGCGCTGGGCCTGGTGCTGGTGTCGCGAATCCCCAGCCAGGTCGACCTCAACCACATCCTGTTCGGCAACGTCCTGGGCGTCACCGACTTCGACATCACCCAGGTCCTGATCATCGCCGCCGCGGTGCTGGCGGTGGCACTGCTCAAGCGCCGCGACCTCACGCTCTACGCCTTCGACCCCACGCACGCGCACGCGATCGGCATCTCGCCGAGGCGGATCAGCACCCTGCTGCTTGCGATGCTGGCGCTGACCGTGGTGGTCGCCCTGCAGGCGGTGGGGGTCGTGCTCGTCACCGCCATGCTGATCACTCCGGGGGCGACCGCGTTCCTGCTGACCAAGCGGTTCCCGCAGATGCTGGCCACGGCCGCCGGCCTGTCGGTGCTGTGCGCGGTGACGGGCACCTACCTGAGCTTCCACGTCGACACCTCGACCGGCGGGATGATCGTGGTCTGCCAGTCGGTGGTGTTCGCCCTGGCCTACCTGCTGGCCCCCGGGCAGGGGCTCGTGCCCCGAGCGCTGCGGCGACGGTCGGTCGTCGGTGACCGAGCGACCGCGGGAACGGCGCCGCCCGTATCGTGAAAGTCATGCCGAGCGAAACCGAGCGCCCGTCGCCTTCGGTGGAGGACTACCTCCGGGCGATCTACGGGCTCAGCGAACGGGGCGAACCCGTCACCAACGCGACGCTGACCGCGCGACTCGGACTCAGCCCCTCCTCGGTCTCGGGCATGATCAACAAGCTGGACCAGCTGGGCCTGGTCACCCACGTCCGCTACCGCAGCGTCGAGCTCACCACCGAAGGCCGCAGGCTCGCGCACTCCGTGCTGCGCAGGCATCGGCTGATCGAGCTGTTCCTGGTCGAAGAGCTCGACTACAGCTGGGACGCGGTGCACACCGAAGCCGACGCGCTGGAGCACGCCGTCTCCGACGAGCTCGTCGAGCACATCTCCGCCAAGCTGGGCAACCCCACCATCGACCCGCACGGCGACCCGATCCCCACCGCCGACGGCCTGCTCCCCGCGCCCAAGACCCTGCAGCTCGACCAGATCGAGCCCGGCACCGTGGGCACCATCGCGCGCGTCTGGGACACCGACTCCGAGCTGCTGCGCTACCTCACCGAGCACGGCATGACGCTGGGTTCGCGGATCGAGATCGTGGAGCGCAAGCCCTTCGGCGGACCGCTGGTGGTGCGGGTCGGGGAGCCCCCGCACGCCGAAACCCACTTCGTCGGCGACGAGATCGTCGCGGCGCTGTCGATCAGTGTGCAGAGCTAGGTTCGCCGGTCAGCCGGGAACCGATCGCGTGGGAGCACACCACCTGCTGCGGCGGGCGATCCGGTAGCGGCTCCGCCTGTGCGACCTCTTCGCCGTAGATCTGCTCGGTGACCAGCCTGCTGTGCAGCTCATCGGTCCGGTGCGCGCCGAGCACCGCCATGAGCAGGTCGAATCGGCTGCTGGTCAACGACACGGCCACGTAGCAGAATCCGCCCATTCCGGCGAAGATCAGGCTCGCGGTGATCCACATGTTCAACGCCTGAGCCAGCGTGATCACCGAAGCGCCCAGGGCCAGGGCGGACCCGAACGCGACCGCTCGCGCGATGGCCGCCTGCCGGAGCATCGAGCGGAACACGGGGTGCTGCCGGCACAGCTGCCGGATGATGCGGGCGCGCTCGTGACGGTCCAACTGAGCAAGCCGACTGAGGCCCGCGGTCACCGGCTGCGCCGCGCGGAATGCCATGGCTGCTCCCGAAAAACCCGACTACGTGCATACGACATCGCCCAGTCGATCACGCGGTCGGACGGCGATCAAGCCGTCATTCGGGGGCTTCGCATTGCGGGAGGGCGGCGAAGACGTGACGCTGCCTACAGAAAGGGCCCGCTCGAACGCGTCGAGGGGCCTCTGGCGCCGTTTTCGGGAGTGATCGCTGTGAGCATCGCACTGGGTGCACCCGGTTGGACCGACCTGACGTCGCACGACGTCGAAGCCGCGCGCGAGTTCTACACCGGGCTGTTCGGCTGGCGCTGGGTGCAGCGCTGCGAGTACAGCATCGCGTTCCGGGACGACACACCGGTGGCCGGGCTGCTGAAGCCGGATTCCGACCACATCCCGACGGCGTGGACGCTGTACCTGGAGTGCGAGTCGACCCGACGCGCGACCGAGCGGATCCGGGCGTTGGGCGGGAAGGTCCTCGTCCCGCCGACCGAAACCCCCGGGCACGAGATGTTCCTGATCGCCGAGGACCCGGGTGGGGCGGTCGTGGGCCTGTGGGAAGCACCGGAGAACGCGGTGTTCGGCTGGGCCCGAGCGGGCGCGCTGTGCTGGGCCGAGGTGCACACCCGCGATGCCTCGGCGGTCGACTCCTTCTACGCGGAGCTGCTGGGCTACCGGCAGGAGCAGATCGGCGAACCGGGCGGCGATTTCGACTTCACCGTCTGGCACGTCGGCGACCAGCCGATGCTGGGCCGCTTCGAGTCGAGCCGGTCGCTGCCCGCCGACGTCCCGTCGCACTGGCAGCTGTACTTCCAGGTCAACCCCGACCACGACGCCGACGCCGCGGTCGCCAAGGCCCAGTCGCTGGGCGGCGAGGTGCTGCGCGAACCGACCGACTCCCCGTACGGGCGAATGGCCGTGGTGCGGGACGTGGTCGGCGCCACCTTCACCGTCATCGACACCGACCGGCTCACCCCCGAGTGATCAGTCCAGCACCAGCGGGTCGAGCTCCGCGATGTGGTCGCGGTCGCCGATGACCTCGATCTCGGTGATCCGGCCGTCGTGGACGGTCACGACGAAGACCGAGTGCGCCTTGCCGCGAGGCGCGTAGGCCGCGCCGATGGAGTCGCCGACCAGCGCCGGACGCGCCAGCTTGGCGCCGTTCTGGAACGCCTCGGCCACGACGTCGGCGCCACGCGACTCCGCCGTGAGCGCGGGGGCACCGGCCTTGCGGGCGCGGGCGGCGAGGTCCACCGCGCGCTGATCGGCGCGCAGCACGACGTCCGGGTCGAGCACGTTCAGCAAGCCCTCGAAGTCACCTTCGCGGGCGGCGCGCAGGAACGCGTCGACGACCTCGCGCTGCGCGACCAGATCGGGTTCCGGCTGTCCGCTCCGCCGAACGCGGCGGCGGGCGCGGCTGGCGAGCTGCCGGGTGGCCGTCGAGCTGCGTCCCACGATCGGGGCGATGTCGTCGAAGGGCACGGCGAACATGTCGTGCAGGACGAACGCGAGGCGCTCGGCAGGTTCGAGCGCGTCGAGCACGACGAACAGGGCCAACCCGACGGAGTCGGCCATCACCGCTTCCGCTTCCGGCGTCGGCCCGTCCGACGGCTCGGGCAGGTCGTCGGCAGGCTGCTCGGGCCTGGAGCGGCGAGCGCGGAGCATGTCCAGGCAGACCCGGCCGACGATCGTGGTCAGCCAGCCGCCCAGGTTGGCGACGTCGTCGGCGCCCGCGCGGTCCACGCGCAGCCAGGCCTCCTGCACAGCGTCCTCGGCCTCGGCGTGCGAACCGAGCATCCGCAGCGCGACCGCCTTCAACCGCCTGCGGTGCTGCTCGAACCGCTTCGCCAGGAAATCGCTGTCGTCCATCGGTCACGTTCCTCCGTCGCCGCCCGTCATGGGGGTAGACGAGCCGGGACCGGCTCATGTGACAGGGAGGCACCCATGCAAGCACGGATGAACAACCCCGCGATGCTCCTGCCGGACGCTTTCAAGTCGATCCAGGCGCTGCTGAAGACCGTTCACTCGGTCGACATCCCGGTGGAGACCCTGGAACTGGTGCACCTGCGCTCCAGCCAGATCAACGGGTGCAGCTTCTGCGCGCACTACAGCTCCAAGCAGCTCAAGGAGCTCGGGACCAGCGACGACAAGCTCTGGGCGGTGGCCGCTTGGCGGGAGGCCCCCTTCTTCGACGACGGCGAGCGCGCCGCGCTGGAGCTGGCCGAGGCCACGACCCGTCTCGCCGACAAGGGCGACGCCGTCGACGACGAGCTCTGGAAGCGGATCACCGAGCACTACGACGAGGAGCAGATCGCGGCCCTGACGCTCATGATCGGTCTGTCCAACCTCTTCAACCGCGTCAACGCCGTCACCCGGCAGCCCGCCGGCGAGACCTTCTGACCGATTTCCACTGAAATCCGTGTCCCGATTTCCACTGAAATCCGTGTCCCGATTTCCACTGAGATCCGGGCACGGATTTCCATTGAAATCCGGAACCCCGCGCGCGAGAGGTGCCGTGGCGGGCGGTTTTGGTCCGAACCGTCCATGATCGATGTCCGATTCGTCCGGACGGTTCGGACCCACTACTGCGTCCATCCCGAACGGTGTTGGACGAACTGGGTTCCCGCATTCGCTCGACGGCCGGACAGCAC
>NZ_JBFAQJ010000022.1:0-106613 GCF_040677225.1 Saccharopolyspora sp. NPDC049357
AACGGATCTGGTGCCGACCGGCCTCGGCCAGACCCAGGTCCTTCACGGCGAACTCGAGGCCGTTGACCTTCTGCAACTTGACGCTCATGACTTCCTCTCGGGTGCGAAGATTCATCGACGATCGAGTCCGAATTGGACTGCTTCGGCGGAGGTGCCGGACGGCGATCGCACGGGGTCGGCGAAGATTCGGCTCAACACGGCCCGGCGTCGTCGGCCGGTAGCCGTGATCCCTCTCGCGACATCAAAAAAGGCACCTCCGTCAGGAGGCGCCCTTACCGTGCTGTCCCTTTACCCCACCGGCCGAGCGTGGCGGACGTGAAGTCCGTTGCAGCGCCTCTCAGCTAGCGGTCGCGCTCCTGATCGGAGAGCATCGAGTCGGTCGAACCCGGCGTGCTCAAAATTCTGGTGACGCCCGGGGACTTTGTCAAGCTGGCAGGTCGGAGCACCCGTCTCGCCGAACATCACCTGTTCTGGTGATGTTCGGCTGGTGGGCCGTCGCGCCTTCAAGGTCCGCGCGCGCGAGCGCGATAAACATGAAAGTCACACCGTTGAGTTCAAAGCTAAAGAATGCGGCGCTCATGACACTTGTTGGCGGCATCCGGGGAGTGGACGAGAACGAGACGCTCCAGGCCGAACGGCCGGACCAACCCCGCCGGGGAAATCCCGGCCCGACCATGGCCATGCGGACGTTCTTCACGCCTCCGTTCGCCAGCCTGCCCGTTGATCTCTACGCCAAGATCGAGGACGGCGCGGCCACCCGGCACCGCAACGCGGTGACGGTCCACCCGCACAGCACGGTGTCCACCTCCACCTACTTCGGGCGCTTCCCCGCCAGCTACTGGCAGCGCTGGACGGCCGCCGCCGAGGTGACCGTCCGCGCGAACGTCAGCGGCGCCGGGATCGTGCGCGTGATGGCGTCCGACTCGCGAGGAGGAGCCCGCACGCTGCACACCGAGCGGGTCGCGGGAAGGACCACCGAGACCCAGGTGTGCTGGACCGTGGACATCGGCAAGTTCGTCGACGGCGGTGCGATCTGGCTCGAACTGATCACCGAGGCCGACTCGCTGCAGGTCGCCGACGTCGCGTGGTTCGTGCCCGCCCCGCCGCGCAGCCGCCCCACCTCCGCGGTGCTGTGCACCCACAACCGGCCCGACGACTGCCTGAACACGCTGCGCGCGCTGGCGGCCGACCCCGTGGCGATGAGCGCGCTGTCGGCGGTCTACGTGGTCGACCAGGGTGATGACACCGTCGAATCCCGCGAGTCCTTCGAGTCGGTCCGACGGATGTTCGGCGGCCTGCTGCACTACCGGCGCCAGCGGAACCTCGGTGGCGCAGGCGGTTTCACCCGCGGACTGCACGAGACGCTCGCCGACGACGAGATCGCGGCCAACGCGCTGTTCATGGACGACGACATCCTGCTGGAACCGGACACGGTCGTGCGGATGACGACGTTCGCGAACTCCTCCGTCGAACCGATCGTGGTCGGCTCGCAGATGCTGCAGCTGCTGCACCCGTACCGGATCCACGTCTCCGCCGAGCACGCCCGCTTCACCACGATCGAACCCGGTCTGGCCGTCGACGGCGGCCTCGACCGCGCCGACCTCACCGAGGAGCTGCAGGAGCGGCGGGTCGACGCCGACTACAACGCCTGGTGGTGCTGCCTGCTGCCGTCGGAGATCGTGCGCGACGCCGGCTACCCCATCCCCATGTTCTTCCAGTGGGACGACGTGGAGTTCGGCTACCGCATCCGGGGCCGTGGCCACGCGACGGTCACGCTGCCCGGGGCGGCGGTGTGGCACGCCGACTTCGACTGGAAGGACGAGGACAGCTGGGTCCGCTACTTCACCTTGCGGAACGCGCTGATCATCGACGCGCTGCACGGTGACTTCGACGGGACCGCCAGCGCGAAGGTCTTCCTCCGCTGGGCCGCCGAATGCCTGGTGTCGATGCGCTACGCCCAAGCCGAGGTGCTCATCGCGGCGGTGGAGGACTTCCTCGCCGGTCCGGACGTGCTGCGCGACGGCGACGCCTCGACGCTCGCGCGGATCGCCAGGATCCGCGCCCCGCACGCCGAGACCGCGCGGCACAAGCCCTCGCAGGTCCCGGGGCTGCCCGGTGCGTCCCGGCCGATCGCCAAGGCCGGTCCGCACCCGGCCCGGCGCAGGCTCGTGCTGGCCAAGCGCCTGGTCTGGCACCTGCTGGGCAGGGTCGGCGGCTCGGCGTCCATCTCGTCCGGCGACGCCCACTGGTGGCACGTCGGGCTCTTCGAGACCGCGGTGGTCACCGACGCCTCGCAGGAGTCGGTGTCGGTCCGCAGGGTCGATCGCGACGAGCTGCGCCGGATCGGCGCGAAGGTGCTGCGCACGGCGTTGCGGCTGCACCGCGAGGGGGACGGGGCGCGCGGTGCGTGGCATGCAGGCCATCGCTCGCTCACCAGCAGGGAGAACTGGACACGGCTGTTCCAGCTCGACGAAACCAACGCTTCCAAGGAGTAGATCGTGAACATGCTGTCCCGCGTCCTCTCCCCCGTGCGGGCCGCCGCACGGGAGAAGTTGCAGCGAGCGGTCTCCGAGGCCGTGGCGGGCGTGATCCGCCCGGAGATCGACCGCGCCGTCAACGCCACCCGCGACTTCGAGATGCGGTCCCGCCGCGACCTGTTCGCCGCCGGCGAGCGCGACGCCGCGGTCTCCACCGCACGGCTGGTGCACCAGGAGATGGCCTCGGCGCGGATGCTGCCCAACCCCATCGCCACCCTCAACCACGCGCTGTCGCTGGCCCCGGCCGAGGGCATGGCGCTGGAGTTCGGCGTGTACTCCGGCAAGACCCTCACCGAGATCGCCCGCTCCCGCGAGGGCGTCGACGTCTACGGCTTCGACTCGTTCGAGGGCCTGCCGGAGCACTGGCGGGCCGGGTTCCCCGAAGGCACCTTCGGCGGCGAGATGCTCCCCGACGGTCCGCCCGTGGTCGAGGGCGCCGAGCTGGTGGTCGGCTGGTTCGACGACACGCTGCCGAAGTTCCTGGAGACCCACCCGGGCCCTGTGGCGTTCCTGCACGTCGACTGCGACATCTACTCCTCCACCAAGACCGTGCTGGAGCTCGTCGGTCCGCGCCTGCGGCCGGGAAGCATCGTGGTGTTCGACGAGTTCTTCAACTACCCGGGCTGGCAGTTCGGCGAGTACCGCGCCTGGGGAGAGCACGTCGACGCGACCGGTTGGAAGTTCTCCTACGAAGCCTTCACCATCGACAACGAACAGGTGGCCGTCCGGCTGACCGACATCGGTTCCCACGTGGACATCGAGAGGTTCGCGCCGGCTCCCCGCGCCGCGGTTCAGCACCGCTGAACGCGTCGTCCCGCTCGCCCGGCACCGGGCGGGCGTCCGGGGGTCCGCCGGGAGGGAGTCGGCGAGGTGTGGTCGTCGGCGTCCGCCTCGAGAGCGGAGGGCCATGACTGAGAGCGACCGGCTGGACGGGGCGTACGGGCTTGACGTGGAGCTCCGCAACCTGGCCTGCGAGGTCAACCGGGCCGCCGCCTGGAGCTACCGGTTCTCCGACGGCGACCTGCGCTGGTCGGCGGGGATGGCGAGCCTGCTGCAGGTCGACGAGAGCGATCCGCATGAGCTCCCGCGCAGGCTGCGGGAGCTCATCGCACCCCTGGTGCACTCCGCCGAGACCAGGAAGGAGGACGGCTCGCAGTCCGTCGAGGAGCCGTTCCAGATGCCGTCCGGGGAGCGGCGTGCGATCTTCCTGCGCTGCCGCCCCACGCTGCACGGACCCGATCGTCGCCTGGTCGGGATCGCGGTGGACGTGGCGTACCCGCTGAGCGATGAGAGCCACGACACCGACATCGCCGACCGCTACCGGCGGCTGATCGAGCTGAACCCGGACGCGGTGTGCGTGCACCAGGACGGCGTCACCGTCTACGTCAACCCCGCCGGCGTGCAGATGATGCACGCCGCGTCCCCCGAGGACATCGTCGGGCACCCGATCACCGAGTTCGTCGCCGAGCACGCGCAGGCGGAGTTGTTCTCGCGGCTGTCGGTGGCCCACGATCCGGGGACGACCACGGAGCCCGCCGAGGCGGAGATGATCCGGGTCGACGGGTCGCGGATGCTGGTCGAGTCGATCGCGGTGCGCACCAGCTGGCACGGTCGCCCGGCGTTCCAGGTCATCCTGCGCGACGTCACCGCGCAGCGGAAGGCCGAGGCCGCTCTGCGCTACCAGGCGGCGCTGGTCGAGAACGTCAGCAACGCCATCGTCGCCACCACCTGGCACGGCGTGGTGACCAGCTGGAACCCGGCCGCCGAGACGATCTACGGCTGGTCCTCGGCGCAGGCGCGCGGGCGGCACGTCTCCGAGGTCGTGGGCGCCGAGATAGACCCGGCCGCGTTGCTGACCGTGGGCGGGACCGTGGAGGCCAAGCACCGGCACGCCGACGGATCTCCGGTGCAGGTGCGGATCTCGGCGGCGGAGATGAGCGACGGCTACGTGCTGGTGTGCACCGACGAGACGGCGCGGCGCCGGGCCGAGAAGCGCTACGCGACGGTGGTCAGCCTGCTCGACGAGGGCGTGCTGGTCATCGACGAGGGCGGCAAGGTCGTCATGGCCAACCCGGCGGCCACGTCCATCCTCGGGGCCCAGGAGGAGGACCTCGTGGGCACCCGGCCCGAGTCGTGGATGACGTTCGACGAGGACGGCAACCAGCTCCCGCAGGCGCCGTCCCTGCGCACTCGGCTCACCGGTGAGCCGGAGAACCGGCGCGTGGCGCGCTTCGAGCGCTCCGACGGCAGCAGCGTGTGGCTGGCGATCTCGGCGCGCTCGCTGACCGCGGACGATTCGCCGCCGCACCGGACGCTGGTGTCGTTCACCGACATCACCGAGCCGCGGGCGTTCCGCAAGCGGTTGGAGCGGGAGGCCACCCACGACCCGCTGACCGGGCTGGCGAACCGGACGATGGTGTTGCGCAGGTTGCAGGCCGCGATGGGCGAGCCCGACCGCACGGTCACGACCGGCGTGATGTTCATCGACCTGGACAAGTTCAAGATCATCAACGATTCGCTGGGCCACGTCGTCGGTGACGAGGTCCTGCGCGTGACCGGTGAACGCCTCCGCGCCGTGATGCACTCGGCTGAGCAAGTCGGCAGGCACGGCGGCGACGAGTTCGTGGTGCTGGTGAACGACGAGGACGGCGGCTCGTCCCTGGGCGCCCTGGCCGAGGCGATCCGGCGGCGGCTCACCGAGCCGATCACGGTCGAGGGCAGGCAGCTGCACGTCGACGCCAGCATCGGCATAGTGCTCGTCCCGCCCGGCGATGCGCGCACCGCCGAGGACGTGCTGCGCGATGCCGACGTGGCCATGTACGAGGCGAAGACGCGGGGCCGCGGGCGGGCGGCGTTCTTCGACGTGCAGCTGCGCGAACGCCTGCAGCGCTACCTGGAGCTCGAGCAGGACCTGCGCTCGGCAATCGACCGCGGCGAGCTCTGGCTGGCCTACCAGCCGATCGTGAACCTGCACGCCAACCGCGTCGGCGGGGTCGAAGCGCTGCTGCGCTGGACCCACCCGGTGCACGGGCGGATCTCCCCGGACGAGTTCATCTCGATGGCCGAGGAGAGCGATCTGATTCACCACATCGGGTCGTGGGCGCTGTCCACCGCGATCGAGCAGATGGCCGAGTTCCGCAGGCGGCACGGCCTCGACCTGCGGGTGAAGGCCAACCTGTCGGCGCGCCAGCTGGAGGACCCGGGCCTTCCGGAGGCGGTGGACGAGGCGCTGCGCAAGTCGGGGTTGTCCGCGAAGTCGTTGTCGCTGGAGCTCACCGAGAGCGCGCTCATGCACGACCCGGCGACCGCCACCCGGATGCTGCAGGAGCTGCGCCGGTACGGGATCCGGCTGGCCATCGACGACTTCGGCACCGGGTACTCCTCGCTGGCGCAGCTGCTGCGACTGCCGCTCGACTCGCTGAAGATCGACCGGTCGTTCATCGACGGCATCGCCCACTCCCACGACGCGGAGGCGCTCGTCAACAGCATCTCGGCGATGGCCCACGCGGTCGATCTCGCGGTGATCGCCGAGGGCGTGGAGACCGCCGAGCAGCTGGAGGTGCTGCGGCGGTTGGGCTGCGACCAGGCGCAGGGCTACTACCTGGGACGGCCGGTGCCGATCGAGGACCTGGCCGCGACCATCGAGCTCGCCGACCGGCGCACGAAGGGCGATTGAGGCGGGTCGCGCGGTGCGACCCGCATGTCCTCGAACGCCGTCTCGTCGACGAAGCCTTGTTCGACGAGCGTGCCTACCGGGCTTCGGCGAGTTCCTTGATCCCGGCGAGGTTGGCGGTCATGCCGCGCTCGAAGTCCCGCAACCGGACGAAGACGATCTTCTGCTCCTTCTCCGGCATGCGTTCGATGGCCAGGCTCAGCCCGGAGGGCGCCGGACCCATCCGGGCCCACTGGCTCAGCTGCGTGCCACCGTCGGCAGGACGCAGGGCGAACCGCCAGGACGCCATCGGGTTCTCGGGATCCCGCACCGCCCAGCCGAAGACCCGCTGGGGCTCGAACTCGACGACGTGCGAGGTGGTGGTCCACTCCCCCAGCGCGTCGTGGCGGTTGCGCCCGGTGAACCGGGCGCCGAGCGACGGCCCGCGGGCGCCGTCGAGCCACTGCACTTCCTGCAGCTCATCGCTGATCCGCGCGATCAGCTCCATGTCGGTGACCAGTTCCCACACGTGTTCGGGTGGGGAGTCGATCCAGGTCTCGACCTCGACCGTCGGCCCGTCGGCGTAGCGCGCGCCGGTCCACTCCATGCTCGGCGACCCCCTCGTCGTGTGGTGTTGACCAGTAGGGTTTCTTGACGAAACCCGGGTTGTCAACTACCGCACGACGAGGAGGCCGTCAGCCGAGCTGCGAGATCGAGACGGGCACCGGTACCTGCGGAGCGGCCCGGCGAGAGGTCTCCAGCACGCGCTTGATGACGGTCACCACCTCCCGTCCGGGCTTCGAGCAGGTGAACGCGGCGCGAGCGTGCTCGCTGATCGCCGCGCGCACGGAGACCTCGATCTCCATGTGCCGGAAGAGGTGAGTCGTGCCCTCGACCTCGGAGAAGCTGTAGGTGATGGTCACCGAGGACGTGTCATCGACACCCCGGGACCGGACGATCCAGCGGCGGCCCGGTTCGGCTTCCAGTATCGCCCAGTCCTCGCCTTGCGGCTCCCGCCACGTCGTGCCTGCGGGCTGTCTGCCCCGTGGCACGAGTGTCCAACCTGGATCGGTCACCGGCCGGCCGTCCTCCCAGTTCGCCGGATCGGTGATGTAGCTGTAGACGTCCATGGCCGGGCACGCGATGTCGGTCTCGGCCATCGTCGAATAGAAGGGCATGGCTCACGCGTCCTTCCACTCAATTGTTCCCCCTGGGGCGCCCCGCTACCGGATTACCCCCACCGGACCATTGTTGGGCCCGAAAGGGAATCAGCAACTCGATCGGAACCTGGTGATCGCGCAACAGGCACGACTTCAGGCGGCAGCGGTGGCGCAGAACACATTCGCGGCGGTCTCCGAAAGCCCGTGCGACGTAGTCGCTTTCATGACCGCTCTCTCCGAATCGGACACCGGCGGCGCACAGCGCCCGCCGAGGTCGGCGGAGCCTACCGAACGCGGCGATCCCGGCAAGATCGCGAGCATGCTTCAAGTTGCCCTCGAAACGGCCCTGACCCGCAGGTTCATCGCACCGGCAACATCATGACCGAACGACGCCGCCGTCACCCGATGGGTGGGGGTTTCCAGATCGATTCCGAAGTCCGCGACGGGGTCCGTCGCGGCCCCGGCGACGCGCCGGACGTGCCGTCAGGAGCGACCCCGCGACCGCCCGCGACCAGCGCATGTACCGTGACTGGCGAACCCACCGGCCGGCCCGCCGGGCGGTGATCCGCTGGAGCGTCCACAGGAGACTTACGACCGATGCAACCGAGTAACGAGCAGGACCGCGCGAAGTGGGCCGCGGGTACGGCCGTCATCGACGCCTACATCCGCGACGGCATGAAGCTCGGCCTGGGCTCGGGCACGACCTCGCACTGGTTCGTCCGCGCGCTGGGCGAGGCCGTGTCGAACGGCCTCAACGTGGTGGGCGTGCCCACCTCGACCGGCACTCGTGACCTGGCGCTCGAGGTCGGCGTGCCGCTGACCACGCTCGCCGAGGTCGGCCGGCTGGATCTCACGGTCGACGGCGCCGACGAGATCGACCCCGCGGGCCACATGATCAAGGGCGGCGGCGCCTGCCTGCTGTGGGAGCGCATCATCGCCGACACCTCGGACAAGATGGTGTGCGTGGTCGACGAGGGCAAGGTCGTCGACCAGCTCGGCAAGTTCCCGCTGCCCATCGAGGTCGTGCAGTACGAGTGGCAGGCCACCGAGCGCGCCATCAGCTCGCTGCTGGACGACCTGGGCCAGCCCGGCGTGAAGCTGACCCGCCGCGAGAAGGACGGCGGCCCGCTGGTCACCGACAGCGGCAACTTCATCGTCGACGCCCACCTCGAGGCGATCAAGGACCCGATCGCGCTGGACTCGCAGCTCAACTGGATCCCCGGCGTGGTGGAGAACGGCCTGTTCACCGGCATCGCCGCGGAGGTCGTGATCGGCCGTGCGGACGGCAGCCACGAGATCCGCGACGTCTCGGCGACCCCGTCGGCCCGCCCGTCGACCCGCGGTCGCTGAAAGTCATCACCCGATCGAGGGGTCGTGAGCGCTGCTCACGGCCCCTCGTCGCGTTTCAGAACCCCGCGTAGCAGTAGGAGTCCGAGGAGGCGTCCCCTCCTTGGAGCCGGACCTGGTGCGCCCGACGGCCCCGGAAGTCCTCCCCGTGGGGGAAGAAGCCCTCGTCGACGGTCAGGCCGCCGCGGTGCGGGTCGGTGGAGAGCTTGGCCATCCACGCGCCGACGCCGTCGGGGTAGAACTGGTCGTCCCACGACCCGTAGAGCGAGTTGGTCAGGTAGATCCGCGTTCCGTCCCGGCTGACCTCGACCATCTGCGGCCCGCCCGCCAGCGGCCGGTCCGGTGCCGACGGGTGCGCGACCCGGCCCACGATGCCGCCGAGCCGGACCGATCCGGCTTCGCGAGGCGCGGCGGGATCCCTGACGTCGTACTGCTTGAGCTCGCCGGTCCCCCAGCACGAGACGTAGAGGAAGCGGTCGTCGACGGACAGGTTGATGTCGGTGACCAGTGGCGGGACGGCGCCGAAGGGCTTGAGCGCGGGTGGGAGCAGTTCGGCGTCGGCGGGTTCGGCGGGGATGGTGATGACCTTGTCGGCCGTCCACCGATCGCCGTCGCGCCGCCAGCGCCACACCGATGCCGACAGGTCTTCGGTGCTGATCACCACGCCGGCGAATCCCCAGGTGGCGTTGGGATCGTGCGAGGGCCGCAGCTCCAGCACCATCTGGTGCTCGGCGCCGAGGTCCACCCGCTGCACGTGCTCGCCCTCGGCGAGGTCCCAGAAGTGCAGGGCGTGGCCGTACTCGTTGGCCAGCAGCAGTTCGGGCACCACGCCGTCCTCGATCATCGAGGGCGTGCCCCACTCGCTGGTGATGAGGGTGTTCTGGTTGAGGTGCCACCAGGCGTCGTAGGCGAGATGCTGCGGGCCCCGGTCGGTCTCCCACGCCCGCACGACCTCGAAGGTGTCGTGGTCGAGCACCGCGATCCCGCCCGGTCCCCCGTCGCCGTCGGCGGCGCCGAGGCACGACAGGTAGATGCCGTCGGGGCCGCAGTGCAACGTGTGCGGACGGGAGTACCCGGCGCGGGCGGCGAGCTCGTCGGCGGCGATGGTGCGCACCAGGTGGGGCTGCTTCGGGTCCGGGTGGGTGTCGTAGATGTGCAGGTTCGAGGAGCGCAGGCCTGGCAGCAGCAGGTACCGGCGTTGCAGCCCGTCGGTGTGGTGACCGGCGTGGGCGAAGGCGCTGCTGCACGCGTTCCAGCCGAAGTGGTGCAGCTCGTCGCCCTTGGTCGGCAGCTCCGCCCATCCCACGATCTGCCCGTGCTGGGCGGATTCCGGGTCGGTGTCGATGACGGCGAGAGCGTCGGGTTGTTCGGCCGCGCGGTCGAAGGTGACCACGTAGGCCAGCTTCTCCGGTGGCGCGGCGATCGCCTCGGCGGGACTGCGGTAGAAGGTCGGATCGACCGCGGCATGGCTCATCTCGTCCTCCTCGGGAGATGGCGTTCGGTCGCTCCAGCATGGTCCCGCACTCCCGCTTCAGCGACCGTGTCCGCACCCCGGGACGCCGCGGGTCGAGTGGTCCTACAGGTGCGCGCAGCGCAGCTCCGGGCTGAGCCGGTAGGTGGTGTCCAGAACCGCGTTCTGGCCGCCCAACCAGCCCGGATCGCACCCGGGGTGCATCGTGTGCACGATCACGAGGTCCCACTCCTGCGACTCCACCTGGTCGCTCGACAGCACCGTGGTTTCACCCAGCAGGAGGGTGGGGACGTGGGGATCGGCGTAGGAGACGTCGACTCCGAGGCCCGCCAGTTCGGCCATGATCTCCAGGGCCGGGGACTCGCGGATGTCGGCGACGCCCGGCTTGTAGGCCACGCCCAGCACCAGGACTCGAGCTCCCGCGACGCGCTTCCCGCGATCGGCGAGCAGTTGTCGAGCGCGGTCCACGACCCTGCGCGGCCGGGCCGCGATCGAACCCATCGCCGCGTTCATCAGCGGGGCGGGCAGGCGTTGGGCGCGCAGCTGCCACAGCAGGTAGTGCGTGTCGCAGGGGATGCAGTGCCCGCCGACTCCCGGACCGGGGTGGAACGGCATGAACCCGTACGGCTTGGTGGCGGCGGCCTCGATGACCTCGATCGGATCGACGTCGAAGGCCCGGCAGCTGTCGGCGAACTCGTTGATCATCGCGATGTTGACCGCCCGGAAGCTGTTCTCCAGCAGCTTGGTGAGCTCGGCCGCCTCCGATGAGGACACCGCGTGCACCGCGGCCGCCGTGCTCGTCAACGCTTCCTGCGCCCGGCGGCCGCATTCGGCGCTGATCCCTCCGACGACGCGCGGGGTCGCGCGCCGGTCGTGGCGGGCGACGCCGGGGTCGATGCGCTCGGGGCTGAAGGCGACGTAGACGTCCTCCCCCGCGATCCACCCGTTGCGGTGCCGCAGCGGTTCGGCGATGAGGTCGCGGGTGCAGCCGACGTAGGTGGTGGAGGTCAGCACGATCGTCTGCCCCTTGCGGGCGTTGGACACCACCGATGCGCACGCCGCGGTCAGCGCGCGCATGTCGGGCACCAGGTGGGCGTCGACCGGTGTGGGCACCGAGATCAGCACCACGTCGGCCTCGGTGACCGCCGCGGGGTTCGTGGTCATCGTCAGCAGGCCGTTGGACAGAGCTCGGCCCAGCCGCTGGTGGTCCGCTTCGGCGAGGTCCACGTGCTCGGCCTTGATCGCCAGCAGGCGGGACTCGTCGACGTCGATGCCGATCACGGCGATTCCGGAGTCGGCGAGCGACAGCGCGGTCGGCAAGCCGACGTAGCCGAGACCGACGACCACGGCGTTGATGGATGTGCGCGGGGACTGGGTCGCCGACTTCGTGCGCACTTCTGAATTCGGCCATGCCCCATGCCTGTTCGCTGTACTCATCGCTGGGGACTCCTCGATGCTTCTGCACGTCATGTTGAGTTTTATCGGGGCGCAGGCGGATTCGCTGATCCGCTGGTGCTTTCCCGGAGACGCCACCGGGTGTGGTGCTCGCCGGTGCGCTGGTGGCACCGACCGGACTTACCGTTGACCATGCACCAGCGTGGTGCGAGGCCGTAGAGGACAAAGGCCTGAAACGCCCCGGTTCGGGACTTATGCCTCGGCTTTCGCGTGGCGATGCGGCGCACAATCGAGGTGTCGATGCCGGCGGCCTGCCGTAGCTCGCAGACGGTCAGCGCCGCCGCGACCGGTCCCGCACGAGGAGGTCCACATGGACCGGCAGCAGTGGGATCGCCACGACATCGCCGCCTACCTCGGCATTCGAGTGGGATCGGTCAACGCCTGGCTGGCCCGGCACGAGATCACCCCGGTCGCACGGCGTCCCGCAGGACGCGGGGCCCTGGCCAACCTCTACGACGCCGACGAGATCAGACGCGTCCGGGCGGCCGGTCGCCGGTGGCGGAACTGACCTCCGCGACCGCGCGCCTCGGACGGCGCCGCCACGCGGTGGTGAGGACGGCGGCCGCCAGGAGCAGTGCGGCGACCAGGACGGCGCTGAGCACTCCCGCCATCGCCAGCCCCACCGCGGAAGCCACCGGCAGCACCACGACCGCGTCCAGCAGCACGATCCGCCGGGTGCTGGAATTCGACGGCACCTCGACCGGGCGGCGTGAGCGCGGCAGCGCCGTCCACTTGCGCGGAGAGGTCCAGCGCCCGCTGGACTTCGCGCGCCACAACCGGTACAGCGTCCACATCGTGGCCGTGGCCTCCACGACCCGCACCAGCAGGAACCCGAACCCGTAGATCAGCAGGCTCGGACGGCGGCGCAACACGGCCACCAGGCAGGTCAGCAGGTAGTCGGGCAGCAGCAGGAAGACCGCCAGGTTGAACGGGGACACGTAGGGCTCCACCACCTCGTGGACGTCCCGGTACGCCGGCCAGTCGAGCACCCAACCGCCGGTCAACGGCACCAGGACCACCAGCGCCGCGACGACGACGAGGCCCAGGATGATCAGGCTCGACGAGACGACCTCCAGCATGAACACCGCCGTGGTGAACCAGAACCGCCCGATCCACATGCCGTGCCTGCGCAGCGTCTGCCACAGCCCCAAAGCCCAGCGCCGCACCTGCCGGTAGTAGTCCGCGAGGTTGTCGGGATCATCGGTGGTCGCGTGCACCGAGTGCGAGAAGGCGATCTTGCCGAGCCGCTTGTGGTGCAGCTCGAAGGTCATGTTGAAGTCCTCGATGATCAGGCCGGGCGGGTTGAGCTCCATGCTCGGCAGCACCGAGGTCCGGTACATGCTGGCGAAGCCGGGAACGATCGGGGTGACGTTGATGTAGCGCCAGGACTGGCCGTAGCGCATCCACTGCATGATGGTCCACAGCCGCGCGCGGTAGGAGATCAGCAGTCGTCCGACGAGGGTGTGCTCCTGCGGGTCCCACGGGGTGCGGACGCAGCCCGCGACGGCGGCGTAGCGCGGGTCGTCGAGCATCGGGAGCCCGTTGGTGAGGTAGTCGGCGTCGACCTCGGTGTCGGCGTCGATGATCAGCAGCGCTCCGAACCGGCGGGTGATGTCGAAGTGGGCGATGGCGGCCTCCATGGCCCCCGCCTTGCCGCGCCCCGGGTTGAGCTCCAGCACGCGGACGCCGAACTCGGCGGCGATCTCGGCCGTGCGGTCCTGGCAGCCGTCGGCGAGGACGTGCACGTTCTCGGCGGGCACGATCCGCATCGCCGAGGTGATGGACTTGGCGATGCCGCCCTCTTCGTCGTGCGCGGGGATCACCACGGCGACTTGGTCGGGACGCATGCGGGTCGGTGGAACGGCGGTGTCCTGCTGCGCTCGGCGGCGATCGTCGATGCGGCGCAGGAACGCGATCGCCGTCCACACCGGCACGTTGATCCCGAACACGAGGAACAGCAGGACCCATTCCACCGCCCTCACCTCAATCCCGTTGAATTCCCACGAAGCGCTCTCGCCATGCGACAACGGCGAACCCGATTCAGACAAGTGGTTTTCACCCGTTCGAGTATTCATTCTTTTCGCCTGGACCGATCTGCCACATCGTGGTGCACAGTGTTGTCAGCGAACACGTTCGACGTTCGGCTCAGCACTGATGCCCCGCATCGCGCGAACACCGATGGAATCTGCCGTTTTCGCAGCTCACAGCACTCTTGACCGAGTCCTCCGCAGCGCGGAGGACAACCGAACCCCTCGAATTTGCGGGGCCATCATGCGTTTTCTGATAACCGGCGGCGCCGGATTCATCGGGTCCCATCTCACGCGCTTCCTCATTTCGGAAGGGCACAAAGTCCTGATTCTCGACAATTTCAGCACCGGCAGTCCGAAGAATGTTGATTCGGAATCCGGTTCTCCCGTTCCGGAGATCGTCGACGGTTCCGTGTGCGACGCGGAGCTGGTCGACCGGTGCACGCGCGAGGTCGACGCGGTGTTCCACCTCGCCGCCGCCGTCGGGACCTTCACCATCGCCCGCAAGACCATCGAGAGCCTGCGCACGAACCTGCACGGGACCGAGGCCGTGGTCGAGGCCGCCTGCCGGCACCGGGTTCCGCTGCTGCTGTCGTCGACCAGCGAGGTCTACGGGCTCAACGCCAAGACCGGACTCACCGAGGACGACGACCGGGTGCTGGGCTCCCCGCCGCACAGCCGGTGGTCCTACGCCGAGGCCAAGTCGGTCGACGAGACGATCGCGCACGCGCACGCCGTCGAGCACGACCTGGACGTGGTGATCGCGCGGCTGTTCAACACCGTCGGACCCGGTCAGAGCGGCGAGTACGGCATGGTGATCCCCCGCTTCGTGCGGCAGGCGCTGGCCGGTGAACCGCTCACCGTCTTCGGCGACGGCAGCCAGGTCCGCTGCTTCTGCCACGTCCTCGACGTCGTGCCCGCTCTGGTGGCGCTGCTGCGCGAGCCCGGAACGCGCGGGCAGGTGTTCAACGTGGGCGGGTCCGAACCGGTCAGGATCGACCAGCTCGCCCGGCGCGTGAACGCGATCACCGGTTCACCGGGCGGCATCGTCCACGTGCCCTACGACGCGTACTTCGAGCCCGGCTACCGCGACACGCCCCACCGGGTCCCGGACTGCGCGAAAGCCCGCGCCCGCATCGGTTTCCGTCCCACCCGCGATCTGGACGAGATCATCCGGTCGGTGGCCGCCGACCAGCGCGCGCACGCCGTGATCAGGAGTTGACCGTGCCCAGGCCGGTCGCGCTGCGGGCCGCGGTGGCACTGCTGGTGCTGCTCGCGGCCGGTTGCACCGCGTCCGCCCCCGCCGAGCCGTGCGATCCACCGCGCACCACCGCGCTGTCGGTGCCGTACTGGAACCTCGACCAGGGCGCGGACACCGTGCGAGCCCAAGCCGAGGACCTGGACGTGGTCACCCCCTGGATCTACGGCGTGCGGCCGGACGGGGCGATCGCGGAGCAGTCGGCCGACGACCCGGACGAGGCCGAGCAGCTGGAATCGCTGCGCTCCGCCGGGCCCGCGGTCATCCCCACCGTCGCCAACCACTTCGACGGCGACTGGCAGTACGAGGCGGTGGCCCGGATCCTGCACGACCCCGAACTCACCCGGCAGCACGTGGACGACCTCGCCGAACTCGCCCGCGACGGCGACTACCCCGGCATCGACATCGACTACGAGGACCTGCGCGCGGCCGACGGCCCGGGGTTCTCCCGGTTCGTCCGCGAGCTCGCCGACCGGCTGCACGCCGAGGGCAGGACCCTGTCGGTGACCCTGGCGCCCAAGACCGAGGACGACGGCCACAGCGAGGCCACCCGGGCGCTGGACTACCGCGCCGTGGGCGAGGCGGCCGACTCGGTGCGGATCATGGCCTACGACTACCACTGGGCGACCTCCGCACCCGGTCCCGCCGCACCGGAGATGTGGGTGCGCGAGGTGCTGACCTACTCGCTCACGCGCGTGCCCGCCGAAAAGCTCGTGCTGGGCGTGCCGGTCTACGGATACGACTGGAGCGGCGGCTACGGCTCGTCGCTCTCCACCGCCGGGGCCCTGGAGCTCGCGCAGCGGTACGACAAGGAGCCGGTGTGGGATCCCGTGGGTGGATCCGCCTGGTTCGAGTACAGCCAGGACGGCGTCGACCACGAGGTCTGGTTCGAGGACACCCGCAGCACCGCCATCAAGCTCGGCCTGGCGCGCGAGTTCGGGCTGCGGTCGGTGCACCTGTGGAGCTACGGACCGGAAGCACCCGGTCTTTGGGAAGAGATCGACGCGAGCTGGACACGAGCCTGCCCGTGAAACCGCGAAGCCCGAATCCGGGGAGGAGCAAGGACATGGACCACATCAACGGGGACGAATTCCTCGCGCGCCAACGCGTTCTGGTGATCGCCCCGCACGCGGATGACGAAACCTACGGCTGCGCGGGCACGATCAGCCGGGTCAAGTCGCTCGGCGGCGAGACCTACGTGATCGTCGCCTCGGTGGCCTCCATCGAGCAGTACGGCGGCGCTCAGGAGTCCGGGCTGCGGACGGTCACCGCCGACACGCGCCTCTCGGAGTTCGAATCGGTCGCCGAGCTGCTCAAGGTCGACGACTGGGAAGTGCTCTTCAGCGGTTCCGAACGGCACATGGCCCTGGACACCGTGCCGCGCCGGGAACTCGTCCGGCTGCTGGAGCGCGACGCGCGGTTGTCCATCGACAACGTCCGGCCGACCATGGTGCTGATCCCGGCGATCAGCTACAACCAGGACCACGAGGCGCTGTTCCGGGCCTGCGTGACCGCGACCCGGCCGTGCGCGCCGGGCGACCGGCACTTCGTCCCGCACGTGCTCTGCTACGACAACACGAGCCTGTTCTGGACGCCGGAACGCGAGCGGTTCACCCCGAACCTGTTCGTCGACATCAGCGAGTTCCTCCAGGTCAAGTTGCAGGCGATGGCGCTGCACGCCTCGCAGGTCAAGGACCCGCTCTACCACGGGAGCCCGGAAGGCCTGGCGTTGCAGTCGCGCTGGCGCGGCAAGGAGGTCTCGGTCGACAGCGCCGAGGGCTTCGCGACGATGCGGGTGGTGCTGTGATGACCGCCGTCTCGATCCACCAGCCCAACTTCCTGCCGTGGACCAAGCTGATGGCCAAGATCGCCGCGAGCGACGTCCACGTCGTCTACGACACGGCCCAGTACACCCGCAGCGAGTTCCACGCCCGGCAGCGGATGAAGAACCAGGCGGGCGGGACCTCCTGGCTGAGCGTGCCCGTGGCCCACACCGGCGACCGCCAGTGGCTGCACGAAGTGCGCATCGACCAGCGGCAGAACTGGCAGCGCGGACACCTCAAGCACCTGAAGGTCCACTACCGCTCCACACCGCACTTCGACGAGCTCTACGCCCTCGTCCAGCAGGTCTACCGGCGCGCCCACGAGCACCTGGTCGACCACAACCTGGACCTGATGACCTCGCTGTGCGGCTACCTCGATCTTCCGACCCGGATCGTGCGGGCCTCCGGCCTGGACGCCGCGGAGCCCGAGGACAGGCAGGAGCGGTTGCTGGAACTGGTCCGCGCCGCGGGTGGTGACGCTCACCTGACCAGCAGCGGCAGCACCTACGAGGTCGATTGGTCGCCGTTCCACCGGGCCGGCGTCCCGGTGCTCGAACAGCACTTCGAGCACCCGGTCTACGCGCAGCCGCACGGGGAGTTCGTCCCCGGGCTCGGGGTGCTGGACCTGCTGTTCGTCCAAGGCCGCTCGGCCATCAGGACGATCCACGCCTCCAGCCGGTTCGAATCCGCGGCGGCGTCCGTCGCAAATCCACAGAGGAGCGTTGTGCGCTGACCCTTCAACTTCCTCACGCTCCGCGCACAGCGCGGCCGCGCAGTCCCGTCGCACGGGAGTTCACCGCCGAAACCGTGGTGCCTGGCTGACGAATGCGCTGGTTACCGGCGGTCATATCGGCCTGCCAGCGGTCTCGGCCGAGTGGCTTCACCGAAAACAAGGCATCTTTCGTCCGCTTGGAGGCAACCCTAGTCGAGCGTGCGACGTGAGATGGGTGTCGCGATGCCAAGGCCCGGACTCGCGGGCCACTGGGGGCCACAGCACCACTCCGCGGGGACACACCTGTGCGGCCGCACGCGTGTGAGCACTTGGAACTGGGAGGAAAGATGTCGACGAGCGCAATGCGCAGCAAGGGCTTCACCGCCACCCTCGCGGTGGCCGGGGGCCTGCTGCTGGCCGGATCGAGCATGGGCCTCGCCTCTGCCGAAACCGACCAGGAAGCCACTCATCGTGCCATGGCCGAAGCGTGCGGGGACGGCTACCTGTGCGTCTGGCCCGAGGCCAACGGGCACGGCGACATGGTGAAGTTCTTCGAGTGCGGCGTCTACGACACGCCGTGGCCGGTCGGTTCCTGGATCAACAACCAGTACACCGGCCAGGTGGCCGAGTTCCTCGGTCCCGACCCGGCGAACCCGGGCGGCGAGTGGATCGTCCAGTACACCTCGACCGCACCCGAGTTCAGCGACAACAACAGGGGATTCGACACCCGCCAGGTGCGCCCCTGCTGAGGTATCGGAAAGGGCCCGGCCACCGCTGTGCTCGCGGTGGTGGCCGGGCAGCACCAACTGGGGGAATCAGAAATGCACGGATCACTGATCAGCAAGATCGCCGCAGCGGGCGCGGGTTCACTGCTCCTGCTGGGGGCGGGAGCCGGAGTCGCCTCCGCTGAGACGCGGGAGGAGGCCACCGCGCGCGCCAAGCTGGAGTGCGCCGAGGGTTACCTGTGCGTCTGGGACGACTTCAACTACACCGGTCAGCGGACCGACTTCTACGAATGCTCGGATCTGCCGATCGACCTGCGCTACAACCTGGGCTCCTTCATGAACCGGCAGTACGCGGGGACCGTCGCGAACTTCTACGGCCCGGCGGGCGAGGCCCAGCACTCGTCCACTGCCCCGGAGGACAGCCCCAACGACAAGGGCTTCGACACCTGGAAGGTCGATCCCTGCTGAGAGGGGGACGTCGATGGCCACGGCCGCGTCCCGCGGCCGTGGTCATCGGCATGTCGCGGGATCGGTGGCACGATGGGCGGCATGACGCGATGGACCAGCGATCAGCTACCGAACCTGGCCGGCAAGACGGCCGTCATCACCGGCGCGAACAGCGGACTCGGACTGGAGACAGCGCAGGCGCTGGGGCGTGCGGGCGCGCACGTGGTGCTCGCCGTGCGCAACGTCGCCAAGGGTGAGCAGGCCGCCGGGAGCGTGCCCGGCTCCGCCGAGGTGCGCCGGCTCGACCTGGGCGACCTCGCCTCGGTGCGCGAGTTCGCCGGCGCGTGGGACGGCGAGATCTCCATGCTCATCAACAACGCCGGGGTCATGTTCCCGCCCGAGGGGCTCACCCGGGACGGCTTCGAGATCCAGTTCGGCACCAACCACCTCGGCCACTTCGCGCTGACCAACCTGCTGATCGACCAGGTCACCGATCGCGTGGTCACGGTGTCCTCCAGCCTGCACCGGTCGGTGAAGGGGATCCGCTGGGAGGACCCGAACTTCACCGGCGCCTACGACCCGCAGAAGACCTACGGGCAGTCGAAGCTGGCGAACCTGCTGTTCACACTGGAGCTGCAGCGCAGGCTCACCGAGGCGGGTTCGGCGGTCCGCGCCACGGCCGCGCACCCGGGCTACGCGGCGACGAACCTGCAGAGCCACGCGGGGAATTCCCTGCTGCGCCGGTTGATGGCCGTCGGCAACCTCATCGCCGCGCAGCCGGCGACCGCGGGCGCGCTGCCGACGCTGTTCGCCGCCACCCAGGACATCCCGGGCGCCAGCTACGTTGGTCCGGACGGGCCGTTCGAGATGCGCGGTTCCCCCACCCTGGTCGGACGCACCCAGGCGGCCAGCGATCCCGAAGCGGCCCAACGGCTGTGGACCCTCTCGGAGCACCTCACCGGGATCACGTTCCCGATGGCCGAGAAGTCCTGACGTCCACACCGGACCCGTGCTCGTGGGCCCTCGGTGACCTTCGCGCGGCCTTCACGCTCATCAGGTCGTCGTGGGCACGGAGCCGGTGCGGGAGAAGCGGTCCCAGATGTGCTCGGTGAGCGGCTGGCGCAGGATCAGCGCGCGGTGATGGTCAACGGCAAGCCGTGCGGGTCGATGAGCAGCGGCTCCGGTCCTGGTCGCAGCACCGCGCCCGCACCGGCGGCGGTCATGGCTCCCACGGCTCCGCGCGCTTCGGCCACGCCGAGTCCGATGGAGCGCAGCCCGAGCCGGGACTGCCCGGCCGACCAGGTGCTGGGCGTGGTCTCGCGGCGGAAGGTGAACAGCTCCAGCACGGCGCCGCCGAGTCGCAGGTTGGTGATGACGAACCCGCGCGGGTCGTCGGAGCGGATGAGCTTGCCGATCACCACCGCGCCGAGGGTGCGGACGTAGAAGTCGAGCGCTTCTTGCAGATCCGGGGCGGTGACGGCGATGTGGTCGAAGACCGGACCCGCTTCGCGCGGCCGGTTGCGGTGCGCGGCGACGTCTTCGGCGGCCAGCTCGGGCGAGTAGGTCTCGTCGTGGCGCACGGCGCCCTCGACGAATTCCAGCAGCGTCCCATCGGGATCGGTGAAGAACGTGATGCGCACGTTGCCGTGGGCGTCCTTGGGATGCGTGGTGAACTCGACGCCGGCTTCGCGGAGCCGGGCGGCCTGGGCGTCGACGTCGCCGACCTTCATGCCCACGTGCCGCATGCCGCACTGCAGGTCGTCGGGCACCCAGCCGCCGAGGTCGCCCTCGCCGATCTCGACGAGCTTGATCCGCGCCGTCCCGGCGTCGAGCCAGCTGACGCCGGAATCCCGTGCGGTTTCGGTGAATCCCAGCAGTCCGGTGTAGAACTCCTGGGAGCGCGCCAGGTTCCGGCAACCGATCTCGACGTGCCGGATCGTGGCGGTGGCCGCGCTCGGGTCGGCGGAATGGTTCGCGGTCATCGCCCCTCCGGCGAGTCGTTCCGGACGCCGCTGGTGGTCGCGATCCGGTGATCGTGCGTGATCAGGATGCTGCCACCGCTCGCGAGCTCAGGGCAACGGATTGTCCAGGACACGAACCGAACCCTGTCCGGTTCGTGTCCTGGACGAAGAGGTGCCCGCCTCACCGAGGGGGCGGGAGCGAGACGGGCAGCCGAGAGACTACGCCGTTCGGCGCTGCGGCGACCCCCGAAAGCGGGATCGCGTGACGATCTCACCGCATCCGGTGACCGGATTAGTTACCCGGGTCAACTAACAAGCCCACGACTCTCCGCTCGGGCTCGGTGGCCGAGACAGCACGCAGAGCCGCAGTCACCGGCACTCTTGCCATCAGGCCTCTCGGCTATTAGTTTTGCCGCCGTACTTATTGGAGGTGGGTGTGGCGGAACGAGGAAGCGGTGCGGCCGGGCGGCTCGGCGCGTCGGCCGGTGTCGACCAGACCGCGGTGCGTCGGGCCAACCTCGCGCGCGTGCTCGACGAGGTGCGGCGAGGCGAGGTCGTCTCGCGCGCCGACATCGCCACCAGCAGCGGACTGACCAAGGCGACCGTGTCCAGCCTGGCCGCCGAGCTCATCGACCGCGGCCTCATCCGCGAGACCGGCCTGCGTCGGGACGGCGCCGTCGGCCGTCCCGGGCGCTCGCTGGAGCTCGACGGCGGCGGCATCACCGCGCTCGGGCTGGAGATCAACTCCCAGTACCTGGCCGCGCGCGGCACCGACCTGGCCGGACGCGTCATCGTCGAGCGGCGGCTCGGGTTCGACGCCATGCGCGCCGACCCGGAGACCACGCTCGACCGGCTCGCCGCGATCGCCCGCGAAGCCGTCACCGAACTGGCGGGCACCGGTTCGTCGTTCCTGGCCGGCATCGCAGTGGCCGTGCCCGGTCTGGTCGACGCCGAGACGGGCCGGGTGCGCTACGCGCCCAATCTCGAATGGCGATCGATCCCGATCGCGGAAGCGCTGCGCGAGCGCCTCGGTGATGACGTGCCGATCGTGGTCGACAACGAGGCCAACCTCTCCGCCCTCGCCGAGCTGCACTCCATGCCCCAGCCCGCCGCGGACCTGGTGTACCTGACCGGTGAGGTCGGCGTCGGCGCGGGTTTGATCACCGGTGGACGCCTGCTGCGCGGCTCCGGCGGGTTCACCGGCGAGATCGGGCACGTCCCGGTCGACCTCGACGGGCAGGTCTGCGGGTGCGGACGTCGCGGCTGCCTGGAGACCAAGATCGGCTTGCCCGCCGTGCTGCGCGCGGCGGCTCCCGACCTGGCCGACCAGGACGTCGACCCGCAGGAGCAGGCCCACGCGCTGCGCCAGCGCGCCGAGGACGGCGGGCCGGAAGCCATGGCCGGCTTCGACGAGGTCGGAAGGTGGCTGGGCATCGGCGTGTCGGTGCTGGTCAACCTGCTCAACCCGGAGGTCGTCGTGCTCGGCGGCTACCTCGGCACCGTCGCGCCCTACCTGGTTCCCGCCGCGATGCGGGAACTGCGCGACCGCTCGGTGGCCGGAGACGCGGCGGTCTGCCGGATCACCGCCTCCACCTACGGGTTCTCCGCCGCCGTGCGCGGCGCCAGCAGCATCGTCATCGAGGAGATCTTCCGCGATCCGCTGCGCATCCCCGCGGCCGAGAAGGCCGCCGGCTGACCGAGGTTCGGCACCACCCGGTGCCGCCGCGACATCGCACTGCACCACGACGTGAGGAGCATCAAGTCATGACCGACTTCACCCCGAAGCGCGAGGACAAGTTCTCGTTCGGCCTGTGGACCGTCGGCTGGCTCGGACGCGACCCGTTCGGCGAAGCCACCCGCAGCCCGCTGGACCCGGTCGAGGCCGTGCACCGGCTCTCCGACCTGGGCGCCCACGGCATCACCTTCCACGACGACGACCTGGTTCCGTTCGGCTCCGACGCCACCGAGCGCTCGGCCATCGTCTCCCGCTTCCGGGGCGCGCTGGACGAGACCGGTCTCGCCGTGCCGATGGTGACGACCAACCTGTTCAGCCACCCGGTGTTCAAGGACGGCGGCTTCACCGCCAACGATCGCGACGTGCGGCGCTTCGCGCTGCGCAAGGTGCTGCGCAACGTCGAGCTGGCCGCCGAGCTCGGCGCCCAGACCTTCGTCGCCTGGGGCGGTCGCGAGGGCGCCGAATCCGGTGCGGCCAAGGACGTTCGCGCCGCTCTGGACCGCTACCGCGAGGCCGTGGACACCGTCTGCGCGTTCATCAAGGAGCGCGGTTACGACCTCAAGCTGGCCCTGGAGCCCAAGCCGAACGAGCCGCGCGGCGACATCCTGCTGCCGACCGTCGGTCACGCGCTGGCGTTCATCAACGAGCTCGAGCACGGCGACATCGTCGGCGTGAACCCCGAGGTCGGGCACGAGCAGATGGCGGGCCTGAACTTCGCGCACGGCATCGCGCAGGCGCTGTGGGCGGGCAAGCTGTTCCACATCGACCTCAACGGGCAGAACGGCATCAAGTACGACCAGGACCTGCGCTTCGGCGCCGGCGACGTGCGCACCGCGTTCTTCCTGGTCGACCTGCTGGAGAACGGCGGCTACGAAGGCCCGCGGCACTTCGACTTCAAGCCGCCGCGCACCGAGGACTACGACGGCGTCTGGGCTTCGGCGGCCGGCTGCATGCGCAACTACCTGATCCTCAAGGAGCGCGCGGCGGCCTTCCGCGCGGACCCGCGGGTGAAGGAGGCGCTGGAGGCGGCTCGGGTCGCCGAGCTGTCCACCCCGACCCTCAACGACGGGGAATCGGTGTCCGACCTGCTGTCCGAGGAGCTCGACGTCGACGCCGCGGCCCAGCGCGGCATGCACTTCGAGCGCCTCGACCAGCTCGCCATGGACCACCTCCTCGGCGTCAGCTGACCCACCGACAACCGGCCCCGGCGCCCGAGACGGGACCTCCCCGTTCCGGGTGCCGGGGCCGGGTGATCGCACGACCGCGGCCTGATCGCGCACAATCGTGTCCGGTCAGAACCGACTCCGGCGTTCCGGCGCCGCACGAACCCGGCCCGGGAGTGCTTGCACTCCGCGAGCACGAAGGATGATCCGCAATGCTGGTGCTAGGCATCGACTCGTCGACCCAGTCCACCAAGGCGCTCGTCGTCGACGCCGACGACGGCGCGGTCGTCGCCGAGGCCAAGGCGTCGCACCCCGACGGAACCGAGGTGGACCCGGCGGCCTGGTGGGAGGCCGCGCAGAACGCCATCGCCGAGGTCGTCGCGAAGTCGCCGGGCCGCATCGAGGCGGTGTCGGTGGGCGGCCAGCAGCACGGCATGGTCGCGCTGGACTCCTCCGGCGAGCCGGTCCGCGACGCCCTGCTGTGGAACGACACCCGCTCGGCTCCGCAGGCCGAGGAGCTCATCGAACGCCACGGGGCCGAGGCGCTCGCCACCCGCACCGGGCTGGTCCCGGTCGCCAGCTTCACCATCACCAAGCTCGCGTGGCTGGCTCAGCACGAGCCGGACAACGCCGACCGCGTCGCGCAGGTGCTGCTGCCGCACGACTGGCTCGGCTGGCTGCTCGCCGGACGTCCCGAGCAGAGCTGGACCGACCACGGCGACGCCTCCGGCACCGGGTACTACTCCCCCACCACCGGCGAGTGGCTGCCCGAACTGCTCACCGACGCCATGGGCGGACGCACCCCGGCACTGCCGAAGCTGTTGAGCCCCAACGCCGAAGCCGAGCGGGCGACGCTGCCCGAGATCGAGGGCGCGACCATCGGCGTCGGCACCGGCGACAACATGGCCGCCGCGCTCGGTCTGGGGCTCAAGCCCGGTGATGTGGTGGTGTCGCTGGGCACCTCGGGTGCGGTGTTCGCGCCCGCCGAGAAGCCCAGCGCCGACCAGACCGGCACCGTCGCGGGCTTCTGCGACGCCACCGGCCGGTACCTGCCGCTGGTGTGCACCCTCAACGCGGCGCGCGTGCTCAGCTCCACCGCGCACATGCTCGACACCGACCTGGAGGGGCTCTCGCGGCTCGCGCTGTCGGCGGAGCCGGGCTCGGGAGGGCTGAGCCTGCTGCCGTACCTGGAGGGCGAGCGGACTCCGAACCTCCCGGAGGCCACCGGCACGCTGGCCGGGCTGACCGGCGCGAACATGACGCCGCAGAACCTCGCCCGCGCGGCCGTGGAGGGGATGCTGTGCGGCATGGCCGACGCCATCGACGCGCTGCGCGACACCGGCGCCGAGGTCGGGCGGGTGCTGCTCATCGGCGGCGCGGCCCGTTCCGAGGCGGTCCAGGCCATCGCCCCCGGCCTGTTCGGCGTCGACGTGGACATCCCCGAACCGGCCGAGTACGTGGCCATCGGCGCGGCCAAGCAGGCCGCCTGGGCCCGTTCCGGCAGCGCCGAGCCGCCGGAGTGGGAGGTAGCGGGCACCCGCCGGGCCGTCGGCGACGACACCAGCGGGGCCGCGGTCCGGGCGGCCTACGCCGCCGCGCGGAAGCAGGTCCACGGCATCTGATCATCGGTTCACGCGGCGACGACCTCGCCGAACGCGGAGGCCCGCAGGGTGCGGGCCGCGCGCCGGAGGAGGTCGTCGGCGCGGGGACCCTGCCTCCACCCTCCGGTTTCGGTGAACCAGTGGTCGTAGAGGAACGTCGCGGGCAGCACCCTCGCTGCGCCGAGGCCGCCGCCGAGACCGATGGAGTGGCTCCGCACGGTGCCCAGACCGACTGGGAGCACGGGCTTTCCGGCCAGCGCATCGCTCGGCAGCATCGCCAGCCAGGACCGCAGCGGGACGCTGCCGTGCGGCTCGTAGCGGGGCGTCACGACCGCCACCGCATCGGCGGCGGCCACCACCCGCCGGCTCGCCTGCACGGCGGGGTGTCGGCGGTTGCCGGCCATCAGCGCGGAGTGCGGCAGCTCGCCCACCGCGATCTCGGTGACCTCGGCGCCGGTGAGGCGCAGCTCGTCGAGGAGGGTGCGGGCCACCGCCCCGGACCGCGACCTCGACGTCAGGTGCCCGGTGAGCACGGCGAACTCAACCACGCCCGCCCTCCTCGGTCCACCGAGGACTGAACGCGAGCATGGCGGGGCACGACAGCATGAGAGCTCCTGGAACGAGAGGTGCGAGTGCAGCGGAAACCGGCTGAGAGCCGGTGGAGGGGAGGAAGATTCCGGAGCCGAACGGCGTCCGGTCAGCCGCGGATCAACAGATCGCGCTGCACACGCGCAACAGGTCGATGTGGCACCGCACCACGAAACCGGCCTGGGCTGTCATGCCGGTCATCCTTCTTGCGATCGGGCTCGCTGTAAAGCGCCGCCGCTCGCATCCCACATCCCGGGCGAGCACCGGGCCGGGGCACGCACCCCGGCCCGGTCAAGGGTCAGGCGGGCTGCCGGTTCGACACGAACGTCACCGACACCAACCCGATGACCGCGACAGCCGCGAACGCGTAGAAACCCCACGGGTAGGCCAGACCCGCGCTGAGCAGCGCGCCGCCGACCAGGGGCCCGCAGATCGCGCCGAGCCGCCCCACACCGCTGGACGCGCCGAGCGCGGTGGCGCGCCCGACCGCCGGGTAGTGGTGACTGACGTAGGCGTAGACGAGGACCTGCGTGCTGAAGACGAACACGCCGGCCAGCAGCACGCTGACGTACACGCCGAAGCCGGGCAGCCGCACGCTCAGCAGCGCCAGGAACACCGCTGCGGCGGTGAACCAGATCAGGATGCAGGTGCGCACGCCGATGCGGTCGGAAACCCGCCCGGCCAGCAGCAGGCCCAGCACGGCACCGACGTTGAGGGTCAGCAGCAGCGCGAGCGCGGCGCCGAGCTCGTAACCGGCCGCGCGCATGATCTCCGGCAGCCAGGTGTTGAGCCCGTAGACCAGCAGCAGGCCCATGAACGAGGTCACCCAGAACGCGAGCGAGGACCGCAGGTAGCCGCCTTGGAAGAGGGTCGCCACGGGGCTGCGGGCGGCCTTCTCCTCGGCCGTGGCCGGCAGCGACTCCGGGAGGTGGCGCGCCAGCAGGGGCAGCAGCACCAGCGCGGGCAGCGCACCGATGACGAACATGGCGCGCCAGGTCAGCGCCGGGATCACCAGGATCCCCAGCAGGGCGGTGGCCACGGCACCCACGTGGTAGCCGGTCATCAGGGTTGTCGTCGCGCTTCCGCCCTTGGCCTCGGACGCCTCGTTGACCATCGCGATCGCCACCGGCAGGACGCCGCCGAGCCCGAGACCGGCCAGGAATCGCAGGATGCCGAACAGCAGCGGGCCGTCGGCGAACGCGCACGCCAGGGTCAGCGCGGAGAACAGCGCGACCGTGGTGATCATGAGCTTGCGGCGGCCGAAGCGGTCGGTCAGCGGGCCGACGCACAACGCGCCGATCATCACGCCCACCAGCCCGACCGAGGAGATCACCGAGGCGGTCGCGGGCGTGAGCTGCCAGCTCGGGTCGCGCAGCAGCTTGGGGAGCACGACGCCCAGGACCACCAGGTCGTAGCCCTCCAGCGCCACCGCCGACCAGCACAGCGCGGCGACGCCCCGGGCGCTCGTCTCCGGCGCGCGGCCGGACTGTCCTGACGCCGTTGTCATTCCAGGTCACCTCTTCGATGTCGGTGTCGTGCCCGGAATCATGTGGGTTCCTCCCGGAACCCCTACCAGCGTTCGTTTCCGCTCAGCGGGAGCTGTTCCGAGGTTGATACCTCCCGCAGCCGACGACAACCCCACCGCCCCCTCATCGTCGCGATCACCGCGCCGACCCGAGGAATCCTCGATCGCATTCTCCACCGAAATGTTTCGCTGTCCGGGATGAATTCCACCCTCGGGGGAGGTTTCATCGCCTCGGTGGGCGAACCCTGGGGATTGCGACTACCTTGATTCCGAAAGTTGCGGTTCTTGACCTTTCCTCGCGCGCGCCAATAGTCTTCGAAATCGCGTGAACTTCGAAATATTTCGGAAACTGTTCCGGTCCAGTAGAGAACGCGGGAGTCCGCAATGAAGCCGATTCGCCTCGCCACCACCGCCGCCGCAGCGGTCCTGCTGCTACCCGTCCACGCCGAAGCCGCACCCCAGGCACCCGCCCTGCGCGATGCCGCGCCGGAGGGCCTCGTGGTCGGCTCCGCCGTCGCCGGCGGCGGCCACCACGACGAGCAGCCCTACCCCGACCCGTTCACCTCCGACCAGCCCTACCGCGACGTGCTCGCCCGCGAGTTCAGCTCCCTGTCGCCGGAGAACCAGATGAAGTGGGAGTACCTCCACCCCGCTCGCGACACCTACGACTTCGCCACCGCCGACGCGATCGTCGACTTCGCCGAGCAGCACGGCCAAGTGATGCGCGGGCACACCCTGCTGTGGCACAGCCAGAACCCGGAATGGCTGGAGAACGGCGGGTTCTCGCCCGAAGAGCTGCGCGAGATCCTGCACGAGCACATCTCCACCGTGGTCGGCCGCTACGCCGGGCGGATCCAGCAGTGGGACGTGGCCAACGAGATCTTCGACGAGTCCGGGAACCTGCGCACCACCGACAACATCTGGATCCGCGAGCTCGGCCCCGGCATCATCGCCGACGCCTTCCGCTGGGCCCACGAAGCCGACCCCAACGCCAAGCTGTTCTTCAACGACTACGGCGTGGAGGGCGACAACGCCAAGAGCGACGCCTACCACGCGCTGGTCCAGGACCTGCTGGCGCAGGGAGTTCCGGTGCAGGGCTTCTCCGCGCAGGCCCACCTCAACCTCGACGACGGCTTCCCGGCCGACCTCACGCAGAACCTCCAGCGCTTCGCCGACCTCGGGCTGGAAACCGCGATCACCGAGCTGGACGTGCGCATGACGCTGCCGCAGGGCGGCGCCCCCACCCCGCAGCAGCTGACCGAGCAGGCCGACTACTACCGCCGCGCGCTGCAGTCGTGCCTGGACGTCTCCAGCTGCCACTCCTTCACCGTGTGGGGGCTGCCGGACAAGTACTCCTGGGTGCCCGGCACGTTCCCGAACCAGGGCGCGGCGACGATCTACTGGGACGACTTCACCCCCAAGCCCGCCTACGACGCGCTGCTGGAGACCCTCTCGGCGAGCGAGCGGAAAAGCGGGAAACCGAGAATTTGACGATGCCGACGTCCGGGTGAATCACGCCTGGTTTCGCGAGGACCCTCCTGGCACGGTGGATCGAACTCGGGTTCTTCGCGGTGCGCCGAGGCGGCGTGGACGACATCCGGACTTCGAGATGCGCGGTGGGGCGGCTTCCCGCCGCTCCACCGCACGAGCGGCGAAAGGTGATGCGGGTCCGATGCGGTCGCAGGCCGAGATCAGCACCGAGGTGTCCTACGAGCGGCTGTCGCGCCTGCGCGACACCGGGTTCCGCCGGGTCCGGCCCGGCATCGACAACCTCAGCACCCGGGTGCTGCGCCTGGCCGGCAGCCGCGCCGAGGGCTGCGGGAACGTGCGGATGCTGCGCGACGCCCGGACGTTGGGGCTGTCGGTGGACTGGACCTACCGGTACGGCTTCCCCGGTGGGACCGACCGGTCCTACTCGCGGGTGCTGGCGCAGTTCCCCGCTCTGCACCACCTGCCGCCGATGCGGAGCGCCGTGCGGTGCGGCGACGGAATCTCCGACGACACCGAAGCGGCACTGCTGGCCGGTGTCGCGGCGTGGCGCCGGGACAACCCGCTCGGCCTGCTGGAACTCGTCGAGGACGGCGACGCCCTCGTCGTCCTCGACGACCGGCCGGGTTTCGGCCGGCACGAGTACGTCTTCGCCGGCGAAGCGGCGGAACTCCTGCGGTACGTGGACGTCCCCTGCCCCCTGTCGGTGCTCGCGGCCCGCTTCGGCGAGCAGGTGCACTCCCGTCTGGCTGATCTGCGCGAATGCGGCCTGGTGTTCACCGACGCGGGCAGCTGGGTGCACGTCCTTCCCCGTCCGACGAATCACCGGATCCAACTCGCGAATCGACCGTGACCCGCTCGTGATCACCGGCCGTCAGGTGCTGTCCAAGAACGGGGCGGAGCTGCTGTTTCAGGTGTGGGACTCAGCCCGCACCGCCGCACGGAACCGATCAGGTTCTGCCGCTGGCACCGCCGAGCAACGCAAATTCCCCAACCGCCCCTAGTGGTGCTGCGATGTTTCGCCCATCGTCGTAGCCCGTCGGAAGTCGTTGCGCGCCATACGGATGGAGCAACAGGCGGTCACGAAGGCGCAACGAATGGGGTCGCCGTCGACCACCACCGCCCCTGCCGGGGTAGCAATTGTGCCGGGCAATGACGATCACGGTCGCGAGCAGGGGGTTGGCATGGCGGCGTTACCGACGGAGGCTGGCTCCCAGGAGCGCAGCGACAGCGAGCTGATCGAAGCTGTGCGCGAGGGCGACACCGGGGCCTACGGAAGCCTCTACGAGCGGCACGTCGCCGCCGCGCACAGCATGGCCCGCCAGGTCACCAAATCCGCCGCCGAGGCCGACGACGTCGTCTCCGAGGCGTTCGCGAAGGTCCTCGACCTGCTGCGCGACCAGCGCGGCCCGACCTCGGCGTTCCGCGCCTACCTGCTGACCGCCGTCCGGCACGCCGCCTACGACCGCACCCGCAAGCAGCAGCGGCTGCAGTACGCCGAGGACCTGGAGACGGTGCCCGGCATCGACATCTCCCAGCCGTTCCAGGACACCGCCGTCGAGGGCGAGGACCGGTCCCTGGTCGCGGCGGCGTTCGCGAAGCTGCCCGAGCGTTGGCAGATGGTGCTCTGGCACGTCGAGATCGAGGGCGAGTCCCCGGCGAAGGTCGCTCCGCTGCTGGGGATGACGCCCAACGGCGTGTCCGCGCTGGCCTACCGCGCGAGGGAGGGCCTCAAGCAGGCGTTCCTGCAGGTGCACCTGGGAAACCTGGACGCCGAGCAGGAGCGCTGCCGGGAGAACGTCGAGCGGCTCGGCGCGTGGACGCGCGGTGGCCTGGCGAAGCGGGAGACCTCGCGGGTCGAGGCGCACCTCGACGACTGCGACCGGTGCCGCGCCCTGGCCGCGGAACTCGTGGAGATCAACGGGGCGCTGCGGGTGTTCATCGCTCCCCTGGTGATCGGCAGCGCGACCGCCGCGGGCTACCTCACCGCGGTGGGTGCCGGGAGCGGCGGAGTCGTCGGCGGGGTCGTCAACGCCGTGGGCGGACCGCGACGCGCGGCCGTGTCGGGCGCCGCGCTCGCCGCGGCGCTGGCCGTCCTCGGGCTGGCGCTGGCGGCCAACGAGGAGGAGATCCCGCCGGTCGCCTCCGCACCGCCGCAGCCGTCCGCCCCGCAGCAACCGCAGTCGCCACCGTCACCGCCCGCTCCCCCGGCGGCTCCAGCCGCCCCGGCTGCGCCGGGAGCCGCGCCGGTACCCGGACAACCGGCTCCGCAGCCCGGAGTCCAGCGACCGGCGCCGCTGCCACCGCTGCCGATTCCCGCACCCTCCCCGTCGCCCGAGCCCTTCGCCGACGGCACGATGCACGCGGGTGCCGAACTGCTCGGTCTCGGCGTCGACGCCGACCCGCACCTGCGCATCGAGGACGACGGCATCGACGCGGGTGCGGTCGTGAAGGTGGAGCAGACGTTCCCGCCGGATCGCCTCATCGCCCTCGACGACCTCACCGGCGCCCTGGACATCCTCGGAAACCCCGTGGTCGAGCGCTGAACCCGGTACCCGGTTCGATCCACGGTGGACCGCCAACCACCTGGGAACCACGGTACGTCGCCGCATGCCGGGCGCCCCGGGACCAAAGCCCCTGGCCGGAGCTCGATGATCCGGTGCTCAATGGCGTGCGGGAACTCCGGCCGCCGGCCGGTGGGCCCGTGCTTCGAGGGGGATGCGGACTCTTCACGACCTCACCCCGCATCCCCCTCGTCCATCCGCACCGCGCGGAAGCTTCCCGTCACGCGCACACGCGCTGCTGAGCACGCCCCGGTGACGTGCGCGACATCTGCGAGACCGCGCAGTCCCCTGTGGACGCCTGCGGATCAGCCGGATCACCAGGTCCCCGGATCACCGCGGCATTCCGGTCCCCGCACCCATCCCAGCGGATGTCACGTGACCGAGAGCAGCGAGGGCACCTCCACCCGGCCGGTGGTGTCCTCCAGCTCACGGGCTCCGCAGGACATTTGACGGTGGCCGCCGCCGAGCGACCGCCGGTAGCGTCCTCGGGGACCTGACATGGGCGTCTGCTTGAACGGGTCCACCGACACGCGTGGAGAAGGACGGCACCATGGCCGAGTTGCACGTCAGCGAGGAGTTCGACGCAGTCATCGGGCGGATCCGGGCCATCGGTCCGCTGCTGGAGGACAACGCCGAGCACAGCGAGGAGATCGGCAGGCTCAGCGACGAGTCCGCCAAGGCGCTCGTCGACACCGGGATCTTCCGCATCGGGATCCCCGCCGAGCTCGGCGGCTACGAGTTCTCCCCGCGCCAGGCGATGGAGACCATCGCCGAGGTCAGCTACTTCGACGCCTCGGCGGGCTGGTCGTTCATGGCGCTCCAGCTCGCCACCGGCACCACACCGGCCTACCTGGGGTGGGACGTGGTGCACGACCTGTACCCGAACGTCCTAAGAGGACACCACGCGCTCATCGCCGGGCAGGGCACCAAACCCGGCACGGCCGTGAAGACCGAGGGCGGGTACCGGATCAGCGGCGACTGGCAGTTCGCCTCCGGCGTGTCGATGGCCACCCACATCCACACCTCCGCCCACTGCGCGGAGGAGGACCGCGCGCTGGTGTTCACCCTGCCGGTCAAGCAGGTCGCGCTGCAGGACAACTGGGATGTGATGGGACTGCGCGCCACCGGCAGCATCGACTACAGCATCCGCGAGGCGTTCGTGCCCGCGTCCTACGCCTACGAGGCGACCTGCACGTCTCCCCGGATGGGCGGGGCGCTGTACCGGCTGGGGCTGGCCAACATGTCGGGCATCTGCCACGCCGGCTGGGCGCTGGGCGTGGGCCGGCGGATGCTCGACGAGATGCGCGCGCTGGCGGCCACCAAGACCGGCACGCCCCGGGCCGCGGTCGACAGCCAGCAGTTCCACGCCGAATACGCCCAGGCCGAAGCCAAGTTCCGGGCGGCGCGGGCGTTCGCGTTCGAGACCTGGAAGCAGTGCGAGGAGACCCTCGACGACGGCCGCGGCCTGAGCACCGAGCAGGAGACCCTGACCCGGCTGGCGCTGGGCAACGCGACCTCGTCGGTGCACGAGGTGGGCCAGACCGTCTACAGGTGGGCGGGCACGGCGGCGCTGCGGCGCAGCGCGCTGCAGCGATTCTTCCGCGATCTGCACGGCGGCACCCAGCACGTGACCTCGGGGCCGGGCGTGCTGCAGAACTGCGGCAAGCTGCTCGCCGGTCTCTCGGACGGTCACTGGCAGTTCCTGGAGCTCGTCGAGAGCGACTGACCTGTGCCGTGTTCTGCCCAGCTCAGCGGCTAGGTCACGATGTGTGACGGACGGCGGCCGATCGGGTGCAATCCAGCGGAATTCGGGCGCGCCGGACATCAGCGCTTAACTTCTCCATCGGCCGATGTCAGATTGAGCCCAGCACTTGGGTGCGCGGGCATGCCCCCTGGCCGGCGGTCGACCGAACGGATCAACGATCCCGACGCCGTTCGGGGCAGGCGGGGGAAAGCTCCTGCCCGCGACGGATTAGGATGATCGGCCGCGAGGGGGCGCTGGTTTGAACACCGCACAGGTCCACCGGAAGGCACGTCGCAGGCAGCACTCCCGCGGCAGGCACAACACGCGCCCGACCGCCACCCGCCCCTGGGTGGGGCGCCCGCTGCCGGCTCGCCCCGGTACCTCCCCGATCCGCACGCCGCTGCCGGTCACCCCGGCCGCGCCACCGCCCGAACCTGAGCCCACCCGAGGAAGCACCATGACCGCACGCCACGCCGAGATGATCACGGCGACGCTGTCCATCACCACCTTCCTCGTGGTCGGTGCGATGTGGATCGGCTACTTCTAGCGGCTGACGCGAGTTGAGGCGCGGACGACCAGTTCCGGCTGGAACACCATCTGGCGGTGCCGGATCGGCTCACCCGAGGTTTCGGCGATGAGCAGCTCCGCTGCCGTGCGGCCGAGCTTGCGCGCGGGCTGGCGCACCGAGGTCAACGGCACCGCCGCGGCCCCGGCGAACTCGATGTCGTCGTAGCCGACGATCGCCATCTCCTCCGGCACCCGCACCCCCGCGGCCACCATCGCCTGCAGCAGGCCCAGCGCGAGCAGATCGTTGGCGCAGAACACGGCCGTCGGGCGCGGGCTCATGCCCAGCAGCCGCGCACCCGCGTCGCGTCCCGACGCGACGTCCAGCGCGGAGGACTCCAGCACCGACAGGTGCGCCCCGGTGCTTTCCAGGGCCGATCGGGCACCCGCTTCGCGGTCCCGGCACTGCGCGAGCATCGACGGGCCGTTGACCATCGCGATCTCGCGGTGCCCGGTCTCGGCCAGGTGGCGCGCCGCCAGCGCTCCCCCGGTCACGTCGTCGACGGCGACCGAACTGCCCTGCACCTCCGGCACGGTGCGGTCGACGAACACGTAGGGAATGCCGCTGCGGGCGAAGGTCCGCAGCCGCTCGCCGGTGGTGTCCACCGGGGACAGCAGCAGTCCGCGCACCCGCTGCTCGGCCAGCATCGACAGGTAGGACGACTCCAGGTCGACGCGCTGGCCGCTGTTGCAGGTGATCACGTTGAGCCCGGCCTCGTGGGCGGCTTCCTCTGCCCCTCGTGCCAAGTCGACGAAGAACGGGTTGGCCAGGTCCAGCACGAGCAGCGCCATGATGCGGCTGCTGCCGGCGCGCAGCTGCCGAGCCGACTCGTCGCGGACGTAGCCGAGCTCCTCGATCGCCGACTGCACCCGCCGCCGCGTCTCGTCCGACACCAGCTGCGGGCGGTTGACCACATTGGACACCGTGCCGATGGAGACCCCGGCCAGCCGCGCGACGTCCTTGATTCCGACCATGCTCAGACCTCACTCACAGACTTCCGTGAGCCTAGTCCGCCGGTCCCGGGCCCGGCGCGCGGCCGGGCCCGGTTCCGCTCACACCTCGCGGGGCATCTCCTTGACCTCGCGGCGCAGGATCTTTCCGGTCGGTCCCTTCGGCAGCTCCGGGACCAGCCAGACCTCGCGCGGGTACTTGTAGGCGGCGATGCGCTGCTTGACGAACTCGCGCAGCTCGTCCTCGGTGGCGTCCTGGCCGGGCTTGAGCGACACGGCCGCGCCGACCTCCTCGCCGAGGTCCGGGTGCTTGACCCCGACCACGGCCGCCTCGGCGACGGCCGGGTGCTCGTAGAGCACCTCCTCGACCTCGCGCGGGTAGACGTTGTAGCCGCCGCGGATGATCAGGTCCTTCTTGCGGTCGACGATGAAGAAGTAGCCGTCGGAGTCCTTGGTGGCGATGTCACCGCTGTGGAACCAGCCGTCCTTGATCGCCTCGGCGGTCGCCTCCGGCCGGCCCCAGTAGCCCTTCATCACGTTCTCGCCGCGGATGACGATCTCGCCCGGCTCGTCGAGGCCGACCTCGTTGCCGTCGAGGTCGACGACCTTCATCTCGCAGCCGCGCACCGGCAGCCCGATGGAACCGGGCTTGCGCTCGTAGCCGGGCTGGTTGAACGAGGCCACCGGCGAGGTCTCCGACAGGCCGTAGCCCTCCAGCACGTGGCAGTCGAACTTCGCCTCGAAGCCGCGCAGCACCTCCACCGGCATCGCCGAACCACCGGTCGCGCAGGTGCGCAGCGAGCTCATGTCGGCACCGTCGGCGTCGGGGTGGTTGAGCATCGCCGCGTACATCGTGGGCACGCCCTCGAAGATGGTGACCCCGTCGCGCGGCACGATCTGCAGGGCCTTGGCCGGGTCGAACCGCGGCAGCAGGGTCAGGCACGCGCCGACCAGCACCGAGGTGTTGAGCGCGCAGGTCAGGCCGAAGACGTGGAACAGCGGCAGGCAGCCCATCACCACGTCGTCGGGGGTGAGCTCGAACAGCGTCTCCACCGCCATCTCGGCGTTGGAGGCGAGGTTGTGGTGGGTCAGCTCGGCGCCCTTGGGCTTGCCGGTGGTTCCCGAGGTGTAGAGCAGCACGGCGGTGTCGGAGTCGGTGCGCTCGACGGGTTCGGTGATCGGCTCGCCGCCGAGTTCGATCGGTCCGACCGCGCCCACCACGACACCTGGGATTCCCACCTCCGCGGCGGCGTCCGGCACCGCGTCGCCGCCACCGTCCCAGCCGTAGACCAGCGACATCTGCGAGTCGCGCAGGTAGTACTCGACCTCGCGGGCCTTGAGCAGCGGGTTCATCGGCACGACGGTCGCGCCTGCCAGCAGCGCGCCGTAGAACAGGATCGGGAAGGCGGGCACGTTCGGCAGCACCAAGCCGACTCGGTCGCCAGGTGAGATGCCGCGTTCCCGCAGGTCACCGGCCACGGCAGCGGCCGAGGCGTGGAGCTGGGCGTAGCTGAGCACGTGCTCGTCGAGACGGACCGCGGGCCGGTCGCCGTGCCGCTGAGCGGACGCGACCAGGTTCGCTGCCAGGTTCGTCATGTTCCGTTCCCGTCGTCGTTGAGGTGGTTCGGAGCAGGCGAGATCATCGATCCCCAGCAAATCGTCCATGTTCCGCAGCCCGGTGGCAATCGTTCGGGTGTACATTTCGGTAACACGTAGTCGTCATACCTGCGGCAATGCGCCGAACGGCCGATCCTCGGCGGTTCGGGCGCCTCAGAGGAGCTGGGCGGCCAGTTCGGCGATCGTAGCGGCCTGGAGGTCGAACTCGTCGGCGTCGACCGGCTCGCCGTCGCCTTCCCTGGCGATGTGGGCGGTGGCCATGCCCTGCTCCGCGGCGGCGCGCAGGTCCCACGGGTGCGAGGCCACCATCAGGGCCTGCCCGGGTTCGACGCGCATGAGCTCCAGCGCCTTGCGGTAGACCGACGGGTCCGGCTTGTAGGCGCCGACCAGTTCCGAGGACAGGGCGAACGCCCAGCGCAGGCCGCCGCGACGGGTGATCTCGGCCAGCGCGAGCATGGTGGTGTTGGACAGCGCGACGACGTTGAACCGGTCGGCGAGCGCGCCGACACCGGGCGCGGCGTCGGGCCAGGGCTTGGGGCGCAGTCCTTCCGCGGCGAGCTCGGCCAGCACGTCCTCGCCGAGCGAGACGTCGCTGGCCTTGACGGCGTGCTCCAGGGCCTCGCGGTTGAGCTCGTCCATCGGGCGGTACTCGCCGTCCGATGCCTCGGAGAGCAGCTCGTCGAGCCTGTTCAGCCAGGCGGTCGCGAGCGCGTCGCCCTTCTCCTCCGCTTCACCTGCCTCTCCCAGCGCTTCCTGGACCGCGGTGCGGATCGAACCTCGTTCGTCGACAACGGTTCCCAGGACATCGAAGATCAGCACGGACAGGCGAGAGACATCGAGCGACACCGGGTGATCATGCCTGTTCGCCACGCAAGATCACACCCCTTCGGGTGAACACGGTTCGATCTCGAGTCGGTAGCCGAATCAGCAAAAGGCGGAAACAACTCGACCACTTCGCTGCTCAGGAGGTGCGGGCGGCGACCTCCAGCAGGGCCCGCATCCGGGTGGTCATGGCCTCGTGCAGCGAGATGGCGGTGCTGGTGCGCTCGACTCCGTCGATGCCGAGGATCTCGTTGGTGATCCGATGCAGGTCCTGGGTGTCGCGGGCCACGACCTTGACCATCAGGTCGGCGTCACCGGAGGTCGCGTGGATCTCGATCACCTCCGGCAGCTCGCGCAGCGCGGTGGTGGTCACCGGCTGCTTCGTCTGGCTGATCTGCATCGACACGAACGCCACCAGGTCGTAGCCGAGGGCGACCGGGTCGACGCGTCGGCTGAAGTCGCCGATGACCCCGTTGTGGCCCAGCTTGCGCAGCCTCGCGTGCACGGTGTTGCGCGCGACGCCGAGCTCGCGGGACAGGCCGAGGATCGTCAGGTCCGGATCGTCGTCGAGGGCGAGCAGGATTCGGGCGTCGAGGGCGTCGATCTCGTTCACCAGCGGCACGCTCCGGAAGGTCGCCATTCGCCGCGCGCTTCGCGCGGACGAAACCCCAGGTCAGGTGTGGTGCCGAACACAGTGGGGAGGAACCGTGTGACGAGCACCCGCGGATTGAGCACTCTGCCACACCAACTCGATCGTTCGCGAATTCTGTCGCAGCCGCGAAGGGCTGTGTTGCCTGCTGTGCTGTGCTGACCCGACCATTTCGAGCATGCCTGCGCAGACCGCGACCCCGACCCCCGTGACCGCACCGACCAGCGCCGCCGAGACACGGCACCCGACCGCGCTGCCGCACACCCGCACCGAGGACGTGCTCGGTCTGCTCACGGGCACCTTCGTGGTCTCGCTCGGCCTGCACCTGCTCAAGTCCAGCCAGATCGTCACCGGTGGAACGGCCGGGCTGTCACTGCTGCTCAGCTACGGGCTGCCGGTGCCCTTCGGGGTGCTGTTCCTGGTGGTCAACCTGCCGTTCATGGCCTTGGCGGTGGCCAAGAAGAGCCGTCGGTTCGCGGTGCGCTCGCTGATCTCGATCGCGCTGGTCTCCGCGTTCGCACCGCTGCACGCGCAGCTGTTCGGCGCCCTGCACCTGCCGCCGCTCTACGCGGCGGTCTGCGGCAACCTGCTCATCGGCATCGGGCTGCTGATCGTGTTCCGGCACGACTCCAGCCTCGGCGGGTTCAACGTCGTGGCGCTGATCGCCCAGGAACGGCTGCGGTGGCGGGCGGGCTACGTGCAGATGGGTCTGGACGTGCTGGTGATCGCCGCCGCGCTGCTCGTCGTCTCCCCCACCGCGATGCTGATCTCGGCGATGGGTGCGGTGCTGCTCAACGGAGTCCTCGCGCTCAACCACCGCCCCGGGCGCTACCTGGGGGCGTGATCGCGAGCGCGAAAGCGGTGCCGGCGTCGGCGAAGCCGACCGTCGTGCTCGGCTTCGCGCAGCGCGGAGCCGATCTTGGAACGTGGTAGTTTTCCCGCGTTGACGAGGCATTGTGCGATCTGCTGCGGAGGCTCGCGTGAGCACCGAACTTCCCGACTTCGACGCCGTCTACCGGGGCGAGTCGCCGGTGACCGAAGACGCGCGCGTGCCGTGGAACATCGGCGTGCCGCAGCCGGCCATCAGCGAGGTCATCGAGCGAGGTGACGTCGTCGGGCCGGTCCTCGACGCCGGGTGCGGTGTCGGTGTCACCGCTCGGGAGCTGGCCGCGCGCGGCTTCGAGGTGCTGGGCGTGGACCTGTCCGAGACCGCCATCGCGCAAGCCGAGTCGGCCCGCGACGAACGGCACGCCTCGGCGACGTTCCAGGTCGGCGACATCACCGGGCTCTCCGGCCACGACGGGCACTTCCGCACGGTCATCGACAGCACCCTGTTCCACTCCATGCCCGTCGAGAGCCGCGCCGCCTACGTCGCCGCCATCGCTCGTGCGGCCCGCGCTGGCGCGAGGTTGTACATGCTGGTGTTCGACAAGGGCGCGTTCCCGGAAGGCGGCGGCCCCAACGCCGTGGACGCCGACGAACTGCGCGCGGCGGTCGCCGAGCACTGGACGGTCGACTCCATCGAGCCGAGCACCATCGCCGGTTTCCTCCCCGCCGGGGTCGGCGCCCACCACCCGGCCGACGAGGCCGGACGGGCGCTCGTACCGGCCCACTTCCTCACCGCGCACCGCTGATCCGGTCCCGGTCGTGACGCCGAACCCGCACTCCTCGGGTGCTCCGCTGGCACGGCGGTTGGGCACCGTCGATGCGACCGCGATCGGCCTGGGCTCGATGCTGGGCGCCGGGGTGTTCGCGGTGTTCGCCCCTGCCGCTGCCGCCGCCGGTAGTGGTCTGCTGTTCGCACTGGTCATCGCCGGGTTCATCGCCTACTGCAACGCCACGAGCTCGGCGCAGCTTGCGGCGGTCCACCCGGCTTCAGGCGGCACCTACGTCTACGGCCGCGTCCGGCTCGGTCACTGGTGGGGTTTCACCGCCGGGTGGGGTTTCGTGGTCGGCAAGACGGCCAGCTGCGCCGCGATGGCCCTGACCTTCGCCGCCTACGCCGCACCGGGTTTCGAGCGACCGGCCGCCGCGCTGGCGGTCGCGGTCCTCGCGGCCGTGAACTGCGTGGGCATCACCCGCACCGCCGCGCTGACCCGGATCCTGCTGGTGCTGGTGCTGTTCGTGCTGGCCGGTTCGGCCGCGCTGCTCTACCCGTCCACCGGGCCCATCGGTGCGCATGACTGGCTGCCGAACGGGCCGCTGGGCGTGCTGCAGGCGTCCGGCCTGCTGTTCTTCGCCTTCGCCGGGTACGCCCGCATCGCCACGCTCGGCGAAGAGGTCCGCGACCCGGCGCGCACCATCCCGCGGGCGATCCTGCTGGCCCTGCCGATCGCGGCCGTGACCTACGGCGTCGTCGGGCTCGCCGTGCTGCTGGTGCTCGGCCCGCACGCGCTGGCCGCCAGCACCGCGCCGATCGCCGACGCGCTCACCGCGGCCGGGTACGCGCAGTTGACGCCGGTGGTGCGGATCGGCGCGGCAGCGGCGAGCCTCGGCGCGCTGCTCGCGCTGATCGCCGGCGTCGGGCGCACCGGGCTGGCGATGGCCCGCGAGGGAGACCTGCCGCGCTACCTCGCCGCGGTGCACCCGCGCTTCCAGGTCCCGCACCACGCCGAGCTGACCGTCGCCGCGGTGGTGATCGTGCTCGTGATCACCACCGATCTGCGCGGGGCGATCGGGTTCTCCAGCTTCGGCGTGCTGGTGTACTACGCGATCGCCAACGCCTCCGCCTTCACCCAGCCACCGGCGGAGCGCCGGTGGCCGAAGGCGCTCAACGCCGCCGGGCTTGCGGGGTGCCTGCTGCTGGCCGCGACGTTGCCGTGGACCTCGGTGGTGGCCGGGCTGGCGGTGTTCGCCGTCGGGCTCGGCTTTCGCCTGCTCAGCAGGGCACGCTCGGGCTGATGTCCGCGTTCAACCTCCTTCGCAGCTCGCCGGCCTCCGGAGCGTCGAGCTCCTCGTAGATCCGCACCGCGGTGCGCCAGTGGCGGGTGGCCGATTCCCGCCTGCCCGCCGCGTCGTGCAGATCGCCGAGCCCGGCGTGGGCGCGCGCCCGCACGTAGTGGCTGCACCCGCTGTCGGCCACCCGCAGGGCGTGCTGGTGGCAGCGGGCGGCTTCCGCCTCGTCGCCCATCGCCGCGTGCGTCTCGGCCAGCGCGGTGAGCGCGATCGCCTCCAGGTTCGCCGACCGCATCCGGCGCGCGAAGACCAGTGCCGCGCGGTGGCTCTCCAGCGCCTGGGGGTGGTGCCCGAGGCACCGGCGGATGGTTCCCAGCCGGTGCAACGTCATGCCTTCGAGGAATCGGAACTTGCTGCGGCGGGCGAGCACCAGCGCGCGCTCGGCGTGATCGGTCGCCTCGGCGAACCGGTTGAGGTCCCGGTAGAGGCCTGCCAGCGCGTAGGACGCGTCGGCCTCGGCCGGGCGGTACCCGTGCGCCGCGGCCACCCGCGAGGCTTCTCGCAAGCACTCCAGCGACTCCTCCTGCCGCCCCCACCGGCGGTGCAGCCGTCCGAGGCAGATCATCGGCCGCAGACCCAGCAAGCGCAGCCCGGCCTGCTGGTAGAGCCGCGTGGAACGGCGCAGGTGATCCAGCGCCAGCTCGGTGTGCCCGGTGAACACGCACACCTCCCCCAGGCTCTGCAGCACGGCCGCGATCCCGGCAGGCCCCACCGCCTTGCGCAGCGCCCGCTCCAGCAGGTCGCGGGCCGTCGCGAAGTCGTTGCGCCGGCAGTGCGCCACACCCAGTCCGCGCAGCGCGATGCCCTCGCCGACCCGATCGCCGCGCCGCACGGCGATCTCCAGTGCCTTGCCGTGGAGCCGCTGGGCCTCGTCGACGTGCCAGCCGAAGTCGAGCGCCGCGTCCAGCACGATGGCGAACTCGACCGCGTAGTGCTCGAATTCGCCGTCGACCAGCTCGGCGATGCGCACCACGGTGTCGCGCTTGTCGTCGAGCCAGCGGGCCGCGTCCTCGTGGTCGCGGATCGGCGGCGCGGGGAACGCGAGTTCCGGCGACGGTAGCGAGCCCGGGGCGAGGAATCCCGACGCGGTCGTGGCGACCTGCAGGTAGTAGTCGTAGAGCCGCCGCAGCGCTTCCCGCCGCTCGGCGGCGTTCTCGGTGGTGCTGGACAGCTCGGCGGCGTAGGTCGCCAGCAGGTCGTGCAGCCGGACCCGCTTGCCCGCGACCTCCTCCAGCAGGTGCGCGCGCACCAGTTCGGCCAGGCCCCGGCGGATCACGCGGACGTCGTCCTCCCCTGCCAGCGCGGCCACCGAGTAGGCGTCCATCTCCTCGCCGGGGTGCAGTCCGAGCATCCGGAACAACTTCGCCTCGGCCACCGACAGGTTCCGGTAGGACGCGGCGAAGATGGTGCGCACCGACGCCTGCGGGTCACCGCTGTCGAGCAGGTCCAGACGCGCCTGGGCGCAACCGAATTCGGCGATGGTCTGGCTGATGCCGCGGTTGCGGTGCCGCCGCACCCGTTCCGCCGCGATGCGCAGGGCCAGCGGCAGTCGCGCGCAGCACTCGATGAGCTCGTCCACGGTGCCCTCGTCTGTGACCAGGTCGCCCAGCAGTTCCTTGAGCAGCAGTCGCGCCTCGTCCGCGGTCATCCGGTCCAGCTCGACCAGGTTGGCTCCGTGCCCGACGAGCAGCCCGTCGAGCTGGTGGCGGCTGGTGACCACCACCGCGCAGTCGGCGTTGCCGGGCAGCAGCGGGCGCACCTGCTCGGCGCTGGCGGCGTTGTCCAGCACCAGCAGCACGCGCTTGCCGTCGAGGAGGCTGCGCAACCGCGCGCCGCGCTCGGCCGGGTCCAGCGGTACGTCCTTGCCGTCCACGCCCAGCGCCCGCAGCCACCCGGCCAGCACGTCGCCGGGTTCAGCCGGTGTTCCGGTGCCGAACCCGCGCAGATCGGTGTAGAGCTGACCGTCGGGGAAGCGGGTTTTGACCTGGTGCGCCCAGCGCAGCGCCAGCGAGGTCTTGCCGGCTCCGGCCGTGCCGACGATGACCGCGATCGGGATCGCGCGGGACCTGGCGTCGAGCATCGCGTCCAGCTCGGACAGCGGGAGTTCGCGGCCGACGAAATCCGTTGCGCTGTGCGGCAGCTGGGCGGGGACCTGCGTCGCTCCCACGACCTCGATCGCTTCGCCCGCGCGGATCTGGTCGTGCAGGGTGCGCAGTTCCGGCCCCGGGTCCAGGCCGAGCTCGTCGTTGAGCACCTCGCACGCGTGCTGGTAGGCCGACAGCGCCTCGGCCTGCCGTCCGCTGCGGTAGAGCGCGAGCATCAGCAGGCCGTGCAACCGCTCCCGCAGGGGGTTTCGGTGCACCGCATCGAGCAGTTCGCCCGCGACGGCCTCGTGCCGGCCGGCCCGCAGCTCGGCGGCGTAGCACTCCTCCACGGCCAGCGACCGCTGCTCGGTGAGCCGTTCGATGACTGCGTCGACGTCGGGCAGGTCGACCTCCTGGTACGGCCTGCCCCGCCACAGGCTCAGCGCGCGGCGCAGCAGCCGGGCCGCACAGGTCGGATCGGGCTCGCCGGCCGCTTCGTCGAGCAGCCCCGCGAAGACCGCCGCGTCGAGCTCTCCCTTCTCGACCCGCAGGCAGTAACCGCCGGGTCCGTAGGTCAGCCGGTCGGGGTCGTCGAGTTCCCGGCGCAGCCGGTGAACGTGCACTTGGAGCCGGCTCGCCCCGTGCTCGTCCGGCTCACCCCACAGCGCTTCCAACAGGACGGTGACCGGTACCGGTTCGTTGGCGTGGGCGAGCAGGACCGCCAGCAGGCCGCGCCGCAGCGCACCCGTCAGCGGTGCCGCTCTGTCCCCGTCGAACATCCGGACCGGTCCAAGAACTTCGAACCGCATCTCGCTTCCCCCAGAAATCCACAAACGATCAATCCTGCCGCACTTCGCCCGTTCGCCGCTGCCTCCGGAAAGCGGCGAGAAAGCCACGCCGCGCACATTGACCGGACATCGTCGGCCAACTCAACGAGAAGCACTCCAATGAGTGATACCGACTACCTGTTCGATGCAGGCTCGGATATCGGAATAGGAGCGCGAATGGCCAAGTGACAACAGCTCATCAGCGAATGGAACGACATTCCGAGAACCCGAACCGCTCGCGACGACGCGACGACCGGGGCCGCGGGAACGTCAACCCGAATCGGCCTCACGGGCCGGCGTGTGCTCGCATCCGACCTGCTGGCAACGCAGGTCGGCCCACGCGGCGTCTCCTACACGCGTGGCCAGAAAATACGATGATCCATCGCTACACCCCCCAGGTGTTCGCGTAGCTTCTTCCCCCAGAGCGCGGTGGTTGAACCACCGGCATCGGTTCCGATGATGACCGTTCCCCCGAACAGCGCACAAGCTCCCGGGCCGAACAATTTTCGACGCTTGCCGTCGCCGTCATTCTGACCTGGCGAAACTCTGTGCGAATTGCCGGATCTCAATTCGCTCCGACACGCCGAGGTCGTGTCGGACCTCGTGTGCGGACCACTTCCGAACGACAGATCGGTGGTGAGGCGGCCCCCTCATCCGCCTCACCACCGCGCGCCGAGAATACGACGCGCGACAGGTCGTTGCGAACTCAAACACCCCTGCCACCAGCGTGCTTTCCCCCACTCGCGATCTGCCGCGGCCACCCGGTTGGGTTAATGTCAACAACATGAACCGCACGCCAACCACGCCTGCCGAGGCTTTCGCGACACTCATGGAAGGCAACCAGCGCTTCGTCGAGAGCACGCGGCTGCACCCCCACCAGGACGCCGATCACCGCGCCTCCCTGGCGCCGGGCCAGACCCCGTTCGCGGTGCTGTTCGGCTGCTCCGACTCCCGCCTCGCAGCGGAGATCATCTTCGACCGCGGCCTGGGCGACCTGTTCGTCGTGCGCACCGCCGGTCAGGTGACGGGTTCGGAGGTGCTCGGCAGCATCGAGTACGGCGTGGGAGTGCTGGGCGCTCCTCTGATCGTGGTGCTCGGCCACGACTCCTGCGGCGCGGTCGTCGCGGCGCGGCAGGCGGTCGTGGAGGGTTCCAACCCGCCCGGATACCTGCGCGACATCGTCGAGCGGGTCACCCCGAGCGTGCTGGCCGCCAGGGCCGCCGGTGAGGACGAGGTCGACGGCATCGTCGACGTCCACATCCAGCGCACCTGCGAGCTGCTGCTCGAGCGCTCCTCGCTGCTGGCCGACGAGGTCGCCGCCGGCCGCTGCGCCGTGGCGGGCCTGTCCTACCGGTTGGCCGACGGCACGGTTCGCCTGGTGTCCAGCCACGGCCCCCTGGAGCGCACCGCGGCCTAGCGGCACCGGCCACTGTGGATGATGATCGCGGTGGCCGTTCTCGGGAAGCCGGTCTCCTCGTCAAGCGTTAGCCTGCGATGGCACGTGCTTGGCGAAAGGAACCGGCCGCGTGAGCTTCCAGCCCCGTCGAGTGCTCCTGATCAGCGCCACCATCGGTGAGGGCCACAACGCGACCGCTCGTGCCGTCGAAGAGGCGGCCCGCGAGGTCTGGCCCGACTGCGAGGTGGTGTGGCTCGACGCGCTCCGCATCATGGGCCGCTGGGTTCCCGGGGCGTTCAACTGGATCTACGTCACCAACGTGGAATCCACGCCGTGGCTCTACGACTTCTTCTACGACTCGCTGTGGCGCTACCGGTGGTTCGCCAACGCCTCGCGGCGCTTCGTCGGCGCCTGGTGCGGTCCGCTGCTGCGCCGCGAGATCCGCCGGGTCGACCCTGACCTGATCGTGTCCACCTACCCGCTGGGAACCGCGGGGCTGGACTGGATGCGGCGGCACGGCGAACTCGACCTCCCGGTCTCGGCGGTCGTGTCGGACTTCGCGCCGCACCCGTTCTGGGTCTACCCGGAAGCCGATCTGCACTACGTGATGAGCGAGGCGAGCCTGCGCGCGATGCACCGCGCCGAGCCCGAGGCGGTCGGCGCGGTGTCCGTGCCGCCGGTGCGGCACGACTTCCAGCCCCGCGATCGCACCGAGGCTCGAGCCGAGTTCGGACTCCCGGAAGCCGGGTTCACGGCGCTGATCTCGTGCGGTGCGATGAGCTTCGGCGCGGTGGAGCGCGCCATCGACGCGGCGCTGCGGGTCGAGGGTCTCGCCCGGGTGCTCGTGGTGTGCGGGCGCAACGAGGCGTTGCAGGAGCGCCTGCTCGCCCGGGGCGAGCAGCGGCTGGTGCCGCTGGGCTGGGTCGAGGACATGCCCGGCCTGATGGCCTGCTCGGACGTGGTGATCACCAACGCCGGTGGCGCCACGGCGCTGGAGGCGCTGGCCTGCGGGCGCGCGGTGCTGATGTTCGAGCCGATCGCCGGTCACGGCCGGGCCAACGCCGAGCTGATGGCCGATGCGGGTCTGGCCGAGCTGTGCCCGAAGGAGTCGCAGCTGACCGCGACGCTGCGCCGCTGGGTCGCCGACCCGCAGGAGGTCGGCGAACGGGAGGAGCGGGCGCTCAAGCACAGCCGGTCCGCGGAGTTCGCCGACCAGGTCGCGGCGTTGGCCGACCTGCCCCGCCACCACGGCCCTCGCCGGTTGCGCGCGCAGGACGCCTTCTTCGTCTACGCCACCACACCTGAGGTGTCGCAGCAGACCGGGGCCATCCTGCGCTTGGCGCCGTCGCCGGATTCAGCACAGGTGTGGTGCGAACACTTCGCGCGCCGCATCCAGGACTGCGCGCCGCACCTGCCGATGCTGACCCGCAGGCTGGTCACCCCTCCCGGCCGTCGTCCACAGTGGAGGCACGCTGGACCGGTCGATCCCGCACTGCACCTCGGCGTTCGCGAGCTCAGCTCCGAACAGGACGCCGAGGGGCTCACGAGCGAGTTCTTCTCGACGCCGGTGCGCACCGACCGGCCGCCGTGGGAGCTGCGCCTGCTGCACGACGCGGCCACCGGGCGGGCAACCCTGCTGGCGAAGATGCACCACTCCCTCGGTGACGGTCTGGCCGTCACCAACGCGCTGATCCGGCTGCTCTGCGACGGCCACCACCCCGCTTCGGCCCCGAGCGCGGGCGGGCGCTCGTGGACGCGGCGGGCCCCGGTGGTGCTGCGCGGACTCCTCGGCCTGGCCACCTCGGCCGGTGCGACCAACCCCGCCTGGACCGGGCGGAGCTCGCACGCCCGCAGCTTCGGCCACCTGACGCTGCCGGCCGTGCAGGTCCGCGCCCGTGCGCGTGCTCACGGGGTGACCAGCAGCGCCCTGCTCATCGGACTGGTCGCCGAGGCGCTGCACCGGGCGCTGGGCGAGCAGCGAGGCGAGGCGCGGTTCCGGGTGATGGTTCCGCGCACGGCCCGCACCGGGCGGGACGGTGCGGGCACCGCCGCTCCGGGCAACCACACGCATTCGCTGTCGGTGGACCTCCCGGTCGGCCCTATGCCGCTGGTGTGGCGGATCCGCGCGGTCGCCGACGCGCTCGCCGAACCCGACCGCAGCGGACAGCCCGAGGCCGCGGGCGCGGTGCTGGCCGGACTCGGCCTGCTGCCCGCCCCGGTGCACGCGTGGATCGTGCGGCGCATCTACGGACGCCGGTTCTTCAACGCGGTGGTCTCGGTGATGCCGGGCCGACGGCGGCCCGCCCACATCAACGGGACCAGGCTCAGCCAGGTGCTGCCGGTGCTGTCGCTGGCCGACGGCGTGGGCGTGGCGATCGGGGCGATCGGATGGGGCGAGGAGTTCGGCTTCGGCATCACCACCGATCCCGGACTCGCACCCGACGCAGGGCGGTTGACCGCGCACCTGCGGGAGGCGTTCGACGAGCTGCGGGAGAGGCGTTGACCTCCGGGACGGTGCTGGGCGTCGCGGTGCCGGCCGCGGTGATCGGTGCCGCCAGCTTCGGGATGGCCAGCGCGATCCAGCACCGCGTCACCAAGCAGGTCCCGGAAGTCGCCACGTTCAGCCCGCGGATGCTGTGGGACCTGGTGCGCAAACCGATCTGGGTGTTGAGCATCGGCACCGTGATCGTCGGGTTGTCGCTCCAGGTGGTGGCGCTGGCCTTCGGCCCGCTGGTGCTGGTGCAGCCACTGCTGGTGACCTCGGTGCTGTTCGGCGCGGCCTTCGCGGCGTGGCTGGCGGGCAGGCGGATGGACCTGGTGCTCGCGCTCGGCGCGCTGTCGTGCGCGGGCGGGTTGGCGGCGTTCCTGCTCCTGGCCCGGCCATCCGGTCAGGGCAGCGAGTTCACCGGGGCGCCCGTCCTGCCGCTGGCGCTGGGGATGGGACTGCTGGTGGTCGCCTCGCTGCTGGCGGCCCGGTGGCTTCCCGGCGAGTTCGGCGTGGTGGGACTGGCCGTGGCCACCGGGGTGTTCTACGGGGTCACGGCCGGGCTGATGCGGGTGGTGGCCGGGCAGTTCCGCACCGGCGGGATCGTCGAGCCCTTCGGACACTGGACGTTGTACGTGGTGTGCGTGATCGGGCCGATGGGTTTCCTGCTCAGCCAGCAGACCTTCCAGCGCGGCCGGTTGATGTCGCCGTCGCTGGCGGTGATCACCACGGTCGATCCGCTGGTGGCGGCGGCGATCGGGGTGAGCTGGCTGGGTGAGCGCATCGAGTCCTCCCCCACCATCCTGGCCGGCGAAGCGGTCGCGGCCGCCCTCATGGTCGGAGGCATCGCCGTGCTGGCCCGGCGCAGCGAGCAGATCGGCCGCGAGCTGGCCGCCCGGGAGGGCAGCGACTCGTGGGGGTGAACTCGGCACTGGTCACCGGCGCGTCCTCGGGCATCGGCGCGGCCACCGCGCTCCGGCTCGCGGCCGACGGCTGGCAGGTCGTGCTGACCGGACGCGACCGCAAGCGCCTGGAGGCGCTGGCCGAGCGCACCGGAGGCGAGTCGCTCGCCGCGGACCTGACCACCGACGACGGGCTGCGGCAGGTGGCGGACGCGGCGCGCGGGGTCGATCTGCTGGTGCACAGCGCCGGGATCGGCTGGGCGGGAGCGTTCGCCGACATGCCACCGGAGCGCATCGACGAGCTCGTCGAGCTGAACCTGACCGTTCCGATGCGGCTGACGCGCGCGGTCCTGCCTCCGCGGGTGGCGTTCGTGGCCTCGGTCGCCGCGGTGGGCGTCCGCGACGAGGACGTCTACTCGGCCACCAAGGCGGGGCTGCGAGCCTTCGCCGCGAGCCTGCGCTACCGGGACATCACCACGACGACGGTGTTCCCCGGCGCGGTGCGCACGCCGTTCTTCCACGGCCGCCACTACCGGCGCCGGTTCCCGCGCATGGTCGAGCCGCAACGGGTCGCCGATGCGCTGGTGGACGCGGTGGCCCGCGGCCGCGCGGAGGTCTTCGTACCGCGCTGGCTGACCGCGGCCGACCGGGTCCACGGCGCGCTGCCCGGTGTCTTCCACCACCTCGCCCGCAGGTTCGGCTGACTCCGCCGGTCGGTGATGGGGCCATCGGGCGGTTTTGGTCCGAACCGACCAGGATCGATGTCCCTTTTGCCCGGTCAATTTCGGACCAAAACTGCCGTCGGCCCTAGCCGCGCATTGCTCGGAGGGATTCCTTGAGCGAGCCGATGGTGGCCAGGACCGACGTGGGTTCGTAGCCGCAGTGGGCCATGCAGTTCGCGCAGCGCGGGTCGTTGCCGCGCCCGTAGGCCTCCCAGTCGGTGTCCTCCAGCAGCTCCCGGTAGGTGCTCGCGTAGCCGTCGCTCATCAGGTAGCAGGGTCGCTGCCAGCCGTAGAGCGAGTACGACGGGATGGCCCACGCCGTGCAACCGAAGTCGATCTTGCCTTCCAGGAAGTCCAGGAACAGCGGCGAGTGGTTGAAGCGCCACCTCTTCCGCCGCCCGTCGGCGAAGACCTTCTTGAACAGCTCGCGGGTCTCGGTCACGCCGAGGAAGTGCTCCTGGTCCGGAGCCTTGTCGTAGGCGTAGGCCGGCGAGAGCATCATCTGGTCGACCTTGAGGTCGTTGTTGAGGTAGTCGAGCACCTCGATCACCGACTGCGGCGTGTCGGTGGTGAAGAAGGTCGAGTTCGTGGTCACCCGGAATCCGCGCCGCTGGGCGTCTTCGACGTTGTCCACGGCCTGGGCGAACACGCCCTTCTTGCACACCGAGGCGTCGTGGCGCTCCTCCATCCCGTCGATGTGCACGGCGAAGGAGAAGTACGGCGAAGGCTCGAACTCGTCGATCTTGCGCGGCATCAGCAGCGCGTTGGTGCACAGGTAGACGAACTTCTTGCGCTTGACCAGTTCCTTGACCAGCACGTCGATCTCGGGGTGCATCAGCGGTTCGCCCCCGGCGATGGACACCACCGGGGCACCGCACTCCTCGACCGCGGCCAGCGCCTGCTCGACCGGCATCCGCTGCTTGAGCACGTTCGCCGGGTGCTGGATCTTCCCGCACCCCGCGCAGGCCAGGTTGCAGGCGAACAGCGGCTCCAGTTCCAGGGTGAGCGCGAACTTCTCGCGCCGGGCCAGCTTCTGCTTCATCAGGTACGCACCGACGCGAACCGCCTGGCGCACGGGAATTCCCATGGTTACAACGCCTCCTCACAGGTCGTGCGAAGTTCCGGTGGGATGTGGCGGCCCCACCGCCGCAGGCACGAACCCACGGCGTGCAGCCGCGCCAGCCCGGACATCGCCCGGTGGACGGTTCCGGGCCGCAGCAGGGGTTGCTGCGCGGTGTCGACCACGACGCGCACGACCGCCAGCGGCCGGTGCCCCGCGGCTTGTGCCAGCACCGCCGATTCCATGTCCACCGCGAGCGCCCCGGTGGCGGCGAGCTCGGCGCGGCGCTGACCGCGGACCAGCGCGTCGGCGGTCACGACGGGCCCGCAGCGCACCGGGAACCCGCTGCGCGCGAGTTCGGCGGCCAGCGAGTGGGCCGTGTCGCAGCGCAGCACCTCGCGGTGTCCGCGCAGTTCGTCGGCGACGATCACGTCCCCGCTGCGCACCTCCGGTGACAGCCCGCCCGCCAGGCCGGCGATCACCAGGACGTCGAAGTCGGCGGCCAGCAGCCGGACCGCGCTGCTCGCGCTGCGGCGCGGCCCGTACCCGGTGCGCCGCACCGTCACCGAATCGGCCCCGAGCCCGGCGGTGCGCAGGGCCTCCTGGCCGGTCGCGGCCCCGCCGAGGGCGGAGCGCAGCGCGCTCGCCTCCAGTCGCATCGGCGCGCAGATCAGCATCCTCGTCGACATGTCACTCCCCGTCCCGCAGGTAGCGCCCGAGCGCGTTCAGCGGGAAGATCACCCGGTACAGGTGGTAGTTGATGTAGAAGTCCCCGGGGAACCCGGTCCCGGTGAACTGGGGTTCGTCCCAACCGCCGTCGGCGCGCTGGCTTCGGGCCAGGTGGCCGATCCCGCGGCGCACCGCGTCGGTGTCGTGCCTTCCCACGGCCAGCAGCGCCATCAGCGCCCAGCCCGTCTGGGACGCCGTGGAGGTGCCCCGTCCGATCCACTGAGGATCGTCGTAGGAGCGCAGGTCCTCACCCCAGCCGCCGTCGTCGTTCTGGTGGTTCTCCAGCCAGCGCACGGCGTCCCGCAACGCGCGGTGCTGGCGGTCCACTCCGGCCGCGACCAGGGCGGGCACGACCGCACCGGTGCCGTAGACGTGGTTGGCGCCCCACCGCCCGAACCACGATCCGTCGCGCTCCTGGTTGGACAGCAGCCACTTCACCCCGCCGCGCAGCACCTCGTCCTGCTCGCCGAGGACGGCCAGCGCCTCCACCACGTGCGCGGTGACGTCGGCCGACGGCGGGTCGATGACCTCGCCGAAGTCGCAGAACGGGAGCTTGCGCACCAGCTGCCGGGTGTTGTCGGCGTCGAACGCGGCCCAGCCGCCGTCCTTCGACCGCATCCCGCGCAACCAGCGGACACCGCGCGCGATCGCACCGCGCACGGCCTCGGAGTCGGGGTGCTCGACGCGGTTGAGCGCGAGCAGCACCTCGGCGGTGTCGTCGATGTCGGGGTAGCCGTCGTTGTCGAACTCGAACGCCCAGCCTCCCCCGGCGGGCAGTTCCGGGCGCTTGACCGACCAGTCGCCCTTGATCCGGATCTCCTCGGCCAGCAGGTAGTCCACCGCTCGCCGCAGCGACGGGTGGTCGGCGGGAACACCGGCGTCGCGCAGCGCCTGCACGCCCAGCACCGTGTCCCACACCGGCGACTGGCACGCCTCCAACCTGCGGACGGTGCCCTCGGGCGTCTGCTCGCGGATCAGGAAGCGCTCCAAGCCGCCGAGCCCCTTGGCGACCACCGGGTGGTTCATCGGGTAGCCGAGCAGGTGCAGCGCCAGGATCGAGTACACCCACGGCGGCTGGATGCCGCCCCAGGAGCCGTCGGCCTCCTGACGCGCCACGATCCACTCCGCCGCGCGCCGCATCGCGTGCGTGCGCAGCGATTTCACCGGTCGGCGGTGGTATCGGTGCAGCACGCGGTCGAGGGCGTGGAAGCCGTAGCCCCAGGACCACTCGCGCTTCGGTGGCACCGCAGGCCGTCCGGTGCGCAGCTCCCGCAGGTTGATGCCCAGGTCGCGGCGGGGGCGCATGGTGCACACCACGGTCAGCGGCACCACGGTCTGCCGGGCCCAGCACGCCCAGTCGGAGACGTTGAGCGGGCACCACTCGGGCAGCAGCACCACTTCCGGTGGCATGGCGGGCAGGTCGTCCCAGGACCACTCGCCGAACAGCGCGAGCCAGATCCGGGTGAACACCCGGGTTCCCTCCAGGCCACCGCTGGCCAGGATCCAGTCCCGGGCGGCCCGCATGTGCGCGGCGTCGACGTCGTCACCGGCGAGCTTGAGGGCCGCGTAGGCCTCGACCGTGGTGGACAGGTCGCCGGGGCCGCCGTGGAAGTTCGCCCAGGTGCCGTCCTCGCGCTGCTGGGAGCGGATCCAGCGGGCGGTCTGCGCGGTTTCCGCGGTGGTGCGGATGCCGAGGAACTGCCGCAGCAGCAGGTCCTCGACGTCCATGGTCACGTTGGTCTCGAGCTCGCCCTTCCACCAGCCCTCCGGGCTCTGCAGCGACAGCAGGTGGTCGCGGGCGGCCAGCGCCGCCGTCCGGGCGTCGGCTCGCGCCGCTCCCTGGCTGGGGATCTGGGCGGCGGTGGTGGCCGATCGCGTGGGCTGTTGCAGCTGTTCGGTCAAAGCTTCCTCCGTACGATGAATTCGGCGAGCTCTCCCAGTGCCGCGGTGTCGCCCAGCGATCCGACTTCCAGCTGCGCCTCCGCGAGTTCGAGCCGGCGGCAGCACTCCCCCCGCGTCCACTCCTCCGATCCGGCGCGCCGCACCATCTCGGCGGCTTCGCACAGCTGCGTCTCGGTGAGCTGCTCGGGCTGCTCGTAGAGCTCCCACAACCGCTCTCCCACCGCTGTACCCGAGGTCAGGGCGTGGACGACCGGGACCGACTTCTTGCGGGTGCGCAGGTCCGACAGCACCGGTTTGCCGGTGACCTCCGGGTCTCCCCACAGGCCCAGCAGGTCATCGACCAGCTGGAACGCCATCCCCAGCTCGGTGCCGTAGGCGTGCAGGGCGCGGACGCTCTCCCGCGGAGCGCCGACGCTCAGCGGCCCGATGGAGCAGGCGCAGGCCAGCAGCGCGGCGGTCTTGTCGTGCGCCATGCTCAGGCATTCGGTGAGGTCGACGTCCTGGCGGCGTTCGAAGCCGAGATCGGCGGTCTGCCCGGCGATGAGCACCCGTGTCGTCGTCAGCAGCGAGCGCACCGCCACCGCCGCGTTGGGGGCGTCGGATTCCAGCAGGACCTCCGGTGCCACGGCCAGCAGCGCGTCACCGGCCAGGATCGCCGCGGAGGATCCGAAGACCGTCCAGGCGGTGGGCCGGTGCCTGCGGGAGGTGTCGCCGTCCATCACGTCGTCGTGCAGCAGCGAGAAGTTGTGCACCAGCTCCACCGCCGCCGCCGACGGGACGCCGAGTTCCGCCGTGCCGCAGGCGGTTTCGGTCGCCGCGAGGGCCATCGCGGGACGCAGCGCCTTGCCGCCCGCGTCGGTCGGCGCACCGTCCACGTCGGTCCAGCCGAAGTGGTACTCGCCGACCCGCCGGGTCTCGGCGTCCAGCCGCGCGACCGCCGAGCGCAGCGTCGGTTCCACCAGCTCCCGCGCTGTGCGCAGGGCCGGAGGCAGCAGTGTGGTCATGCCGTCACCTCCACGCTCGTTCGCGATCGCAGCTCGGCGTCGACCACTTCGGCGGCGCGGATGCCGCTGCGGACCGCGCCTTCGGTGGTGTCCGGCCAGCCGGTTGCCGTCCACGCACCGGCGAGCACCAGGCCGGGCACGTCGGTGATCGCCGAGGGCCGGAGTGCCGCGCTGCCGGGGGCTTGCCGGAAGGTGGCGTGGGGTTCGCGGGTGACGAAGAAGTCCAGCAGCTCCGCCTTCCCGACCGCGGGGAACAGCTCGCGCAGCGCCGGGAGGAAGGTCTCGCGCAGGTCCTCGGTCCGCATCCCGATCTCCTGCTGCGCGGCGGACTGCGACAGCGCCAGGTACTGACCGCGGCCGGCACCGGAGATGCGGGTGCGGTCGAAGACCCACTGCACGGGCGAGTCGAGCACGGCGGCCATCTCGTGATCGGTGACCGGTCGGTCGAAGTGGGCGTGCACGTTGACGATCGGCGAGGAGGACAACCGGGACCACTCAGCGGAGCCGCGCACGGGCAGCTCGTCGACGAGAGCGGACGCCGCCGGGTGCGGGGTGGCCACCACGACGGAGTCCGCGTCGAGCACGCTCGCGCCGGCCTGCTCCTCGACCGGGACTTGGAAGCCCTTCGGCCCGCGGCGGATCGCGCGCGCCTTGCACCGGAGCCGGACGTCGACGCCCGCTGCGAGCAGGGTGCGTCGCCCGGCCTCGCCGTGCAGTTCGGAGAGCGGTCGCTGCGGGACTCCGATGTCGCAGGCGTCGGCGGTTTCGAGCAAGCCGGTGCGGAACACCTTGGCGGCCAGTGCCATCGAGGCGTCGTCGGGTTCGGCGTTGAGCGCGGCCACGCCCAGCAGACCCCACAGCGCTTCGACCGCGCGCGGCGTCTCTCCCCGATCGCGCAACCACTGGCCGAGGCTCTGCTCGTCGATCGCCGGGTCCGCCGGGTCGATGCCGCGCAGCGCGAGCGCGGTCCGCGCCGCCCGGACCCGCTGCGCCCAGTTCAGCCGCCGGTAGCTCAGCAGCGCCGGGGCGAGGTGCGCGGGAGCGCGCAGGTTCCAGCGGCTCAGCGACGCCGGTACCGCACCCGGGCTGAGCACCGGGACGCGGAACCGCTGCTGCATCCGGATCCCGTCGGCCGCGCCGAACCTGCGCAGCAGGTCGAGGTAGGCGGTGTAGCAGCGCAGCAGCACGTGCTGGCCGGTGTCGACGAGCAGGTCTCCGCGCGCGAACGAGTAGGTCGCCCCGCCGAGCCGGGGTCTCGCCTCCAGCAGCCGCACCGAGTACCCGCGCTCCCGGCAGTCCAGGGCAGCGGCCATGCCGGCGAGCCCGCCGCCGATGACCACCACGGACCCGCGGTTCACGGCGTCATCCCGGCCAGCGAGCGGGCGGCCACTCCGGCTTTGCGCCAGCTCGACAGCGAGGTCCGCTGGTGCATCGCGGCGTTGGGGTTGATGGCGATGCGCACCAGCAGCTGGTGGTAGATGCCGGCCATCGAGGCGCAGCAGGCGCGCGAGCGCCGGTCCAGCATCGGCAGCAGCCGGAACCCCTCGGTGTACCAGCGGTCGGCGCGCGCTGCCTGGAACCGCATCAGCCTGTTCCACCTCGCGTTGTCCTCGACGAAGCCGCCGCCGGGTTCCAGCCGCACGCCGAAGTGCGCGAGGTCGGAGGCGGGCAGGTACACCCGCCCGTTGAGCTGGTCCTCGCGGACGTCCCGCAGGATGTTGGTCAGCTGCAACGCCACGCCGAGCGCATCGGCCCGCGCGGTGGCGACCCTCGGTTCGTCGGTGCCGAACACGCCCAGGGACAACCGACCGATCGCACCGGCCACGCAGCGGCAGTAGTGCAGCAGCTCGTCGAAGGTGGTGTAGCTGGCGCCGCGCACGTCGGCCTCGCAGCCGTCGATGACTTCGTCGAACGCCTCCAGCGGAATCGGCATGCGGGTGGCGGCGTCGGCGAGCGCGACCAGCACCGGATCGGTCGAATCGGTCGAGGCGTGGTGCACGGCCTCGCGGCAGGCCTTGAGCTCGCGCAGCTTCTCCTCGCGCGGCAGGTCGCCGTCACCCACGTCGTCCACGCGGCGGGCGAAGGCGTACACCGCCGAGAGCGCACCGCGCTTCGGACCTGGCAGCAACCGGATGCCGTAGGAGAAGTTGCGGGCCTGCTCGCGGGTGATCCGCTCGCACTCCTGGTAGGCGTCCCGGAACCGGGTCGGTGAGGTCACCGGGTCCCTCCCATCGCGTGCAGCCGCGCCCATTCGGTGAACGTCCGCGACTTGGTCGGGCTGACCTGCGCGGCCAGCGGGTCGTGTCCGGCGGCGCGGAACGCGGCGACGGTGGCCAGCCCGCCCGCGACGTAGCCGGCGACTGCCACCCGGGCCGTCCCCGACAGCGCTCCGACCAGGACGCTGCCGTCGCGCAGCATCCGGCGAGCGCGGTCGACCTCGAAGCGCACCAGCCCGCGCAGCGCGGTCGAGGCGCGCGGCGCGGTGAGGTCCTGCTCGTCGCAGCCGTAGCGCTTGAGGTCTTCGGCGGGCAGGTAGACGCGGCCGGCCCGCTGATCCTCGGCGAGGTCCTGCAGGTGCTCCAGGATCTGCAGCGCGGTGCAGATCCGGTCGGACAGGGCGATCAGGCCCTCCTCGGCGCGGCCGAAGACGTGCAGCACCGACTCCCCCACCGGGTTGGCCGACAGCGCGCAGTAGTCCCGCAGCCCGGCGAAGTCGTCGTAGTGCTTGACGTGCTGGTCCCACCGGTTGGCCTCGATCAGCTTGACCAGCGTGCGCATCGGGATTCCGCACTCGGTGACCGTGGGCGCCAGCGCCTGCATGATGGGGATGCGCGCGGTGTCCTGGTAGGCGCGTTCGAGGTCGTGTTCGAGGAAGTCCAGCAGCGCGTCGCGGTTGCCGGGCGCCTCGTCCCCGGCGTAGTCGACGAGCCGGAAGTAGCCGTAGAGGGCGTGCAGGTGCCTGCGGACACCTCCGGGCAGGACGCGGGAAGCCACCGGGAAGTTCTCCGAACGCATTCTCGCCAGCACGGCGGCGCTGCGCGGCAGCTCCCCCGGACGCGCCGACCACTGCGGGTGTTCGGGATCCACTCCGGACAGCGTCTCGTCCGGCAACGACAAGACCATCGGTCCTCCTCCTATCCACCGGCCAGGAGGCGCAACCGGCATCGTATGAGCGCCCCTGCGGCACCGCAGGGCGAACGAAGAACCACATGAATCACGGTGATTCGCGCCGGTGTTCGACCACGCACCTTCTCCCCGGTTCCATATTGGACACCGGATGCGCGTGTCCCGCGCAGACCCGCCAGGAGGTGGCCGGATCGAGTGGCCCATCCTGACCACATTGGACTAGTCGACTACCGACTGCGACTGCGCGCGGACGCGAGGAACGCCCCCGCCTCACCGGGTCGGCGCACGCGCGGCTGCCGGACCCGAGGCGGGAGGTGTAGCAGAACGCGCCCGGCGGAGATCACCGCCGGGCGCGAGTCACGAGGAGCTCAGCCGTCGAGCTGTTCGATGGTGGCGATCGACGGCGATTCGGTGCGCTGCAGCTCCGCGGCCACGCGCTCGGCGTCGCGCAGCACTCGGACGGCGTTGTGCCAGGTCAGCTTGCCCAGATCGGCGTGCGACCAGCCGCGGCGGAGCAGCTCGGCGATGAGGTTCGGGTAGCCGGAGACGTCGTCGAGGTCCTGCGGCAGGAAGATCGTGCCGTCGTAGTCGCCGCCGACGCCGATGTGGTCGATGCCGGCGACCTCGCGCATGTGGTCGAGGTGGTCGGCGACGGTCTTCGAGGTGGCCACCGGCTGCGGGTTGGCCTCCTCGAACTTGCGCAGCACCTCCTTGGCCTCCGGGGTGCCCGACAGGTCGCTGAGGCCGTGCGCGACCAGCTCGCGCTGCGCGGCGGCGGTCCACTCCACCGACTCCTGCAGCACGAACTTGGTCACGAACGTCGCCATCGCCACGCCGCCGTTGCCGGGCAGCTGGGCGAGCACGTCGTCGGGGATGTTGCGCGGGTGCGAGCAGACCGCGCGCGAGGAGGAGTGCGAGAACACCACCGGGGCGCGGCTGGCGCGCAGCGCGTCGCGCATGGTCTCGGCGGCGACGTGCGAGAGGTCGACGAGCATGCCCATCCGGTTCATCTCGCGCACCACCTCGACGCCGAAGGCGGTGAGCCCGTCGTGGGCGGGCTCGTCGGTGGCGGCGTCGGCCCAGGGGGTGTTGTCGTTGTGCGTCAGCGTCAGGTACCGCACGCCCAGGTCGTAGAAGGCGCGCAGGGTGGCCAGCGAGCAGTTGATCGAGTGCCCGCCTTCGGCGCCCATCAGCGAGGCGATCTTGCCATCGGCGCGGGCGGCCTCGATCTCGTCGGCGGTGCGGACCAGGCGCAGCCGGTCCGGGTAGCGGGCGGCGAGGGCGTTGACGCAGTCGATCTGCTCCAGCGTGGCGCTGACCGCGTCGTCGCCCTGCAGCTCGGTGGGCACGTAGACCGACCAGAACTGCCCGCCCACTCCCCCGGCGTCCAGGCGCGCGAGGTCGGTGTGCAGGCGACCGGTCTGGTCGGTGGCGATGTCGCGCTGGTCGAGGTCGTAGCGGACCTGCTCCCGCAGTGCCCAGGGCAGGTCGTTGTGACCGTCGAGCACCGGCGTGGCCTTGAGCAGCTCTCGGGCCTGGGCCACCACGTCCGCGTCGCTCATCGCGCCTCCCCAATTCACCCGGTCGGTTGTTCTCGGTGAGCATATCCGCTCGAGATCACCCGACCAGGGACGTGTGCACGCCGTAGATCGAATCGACGAATCGGACGTTCGGCCGCACCATCGTGATATGGAGCGAATTCCCAGGCAGCAGGACACCAGCAACCTCCCCACGGTGCTGGCCGAGTACGGGCACCTCGCCGCGCAACTGCCCGGTGCCTCGACGCAGCAGGCCGAGCGGTTGCGCGCCCGGCTGGCCGAGCTGGACGAGCAGATCGACGACTACGTCGCCCGCCTGACCGAATACCACTCCATTGTGGACAGTTGACGGACTCGGCCTTCCCGGCGCCGAGCACCTGAGACTTCGCGCAACGTCCCGTCCTGCCCTGCCTCCAACGCTCCGGTGATCAGCCCGACGACCTGACTCATGTCGCGGGTGCGCGACGAGACGACGCCGACGCACCTGCCGAGCCGGTGCACGCGGATTCGATCGGCGATGTCGAACACGTGCGGCATGTCGTGGCTGATCAGCACGACCGGCAGATCTCTCGCGCGGATCCTGCCGATGAGTTCGAGGACCTTGCCCGCCTCGGCCACGCCCAGCGCTGCGGTGGGCTCGTCCACGATGACGGCCTTGCTCCCGAACGCCGCGCGGGCGCGCCTTGACGCTGCCCGGCGGAGAGCGTCTCCACCGGCTGGATGATCGACTTGTCCCTCGCTCCTGGCCGTTCCTCCTGGCGCCATCCGGGATTGAATTCATTCGACACTGAAGTTATCGATGACGCTGACCGTTGAGTACGTCCGAGGACGTAGCCGGTGTGTCGGCACTGGGAGGACGCCGGAGCGCGGGCCGGTCGGTGAGACTGGTCGGCATGAGTGTGTTGCGCCCTCGCTTCGGCGATGTGGTTCTGGCGCTGCTGGTGACCGCGGTCGGAGTCGTCGGGACCATCGCCGCCCACCGGTGGGCGGGGCACGGGATGCGCGGCCTGAACGGGATCGCCATCGCGTTCGTCGTGGTCGCAGGGCTGACCTTGGCGTGGCGACGCCGCATGCCGCTGGTGGTGCTCGGGGTCGTGGCCGTCGCGGTGTCCGGTTACCTCGTCGCCGGGTTCCGGTACGGGCCGATCCTGCTGGCGCTGCTTGTCGCGGTGTACTCGACCGCGCGTCACAGGCCACCCCGCACCGCGGGCATCGCCGCCGGCATCGCTCTTCTGCTGCTGTGGGCGCACACCTTCCTCACCGGCCCCGGGTGGGCGGGCATCCTCCCGGCGTCGGCGTGGGTGCTGGTGCCCTTCGCCGCGGGCCTGGTGGCGCGCACCCAGTCGGAGGCCGTGGCCCGGCAGCGGTCCGAGGCGCTGCGGCGGCGGGTCGACGACGAGCGGCTGCGCATCGCCCAGGAGGTGCACGACGTGGTCGGCCACGGGCTGGCTGCGATCAAGATGCAGGCCGACGTGGCGTTGCACGTGCTGCCGAAGAAGCCCGACCAGGCCGAGATCGCCCTCAACGCGATCAGCCGCACCAGCAGCGACGCCCTCGACGAACTCCGAGCGACGCTGGCCGTCGTCCGCGCCGGAACCGGGCACGGCCCCGAACCCGGTCTGAGCCGCGCGCCCGACCTGGTCAACCGCACCCGCGAGGCCGGGGTGGAGGTCTCCCTGCGCGTGCGCGGCGAGATGCCGGAGCTGCCGAAGGCGGTCGACCTCACCGGATACCGGATACTGCAGGAGTCCCTGACCAACGTGCTGCGCCACAGCCGGGAGCAGCGCGCGGAGGTCACCGTCGACTACTCGCCGGAGGAGGTCCGCATCGAGGTCACCAACCCCTCCCCCGCGACCACCGGCGGCGACGGCCTCGGCATCCCGGGGATGCGGCGCCGCGTGGAGGCGCTCGGGGGCGAGTTCAGCGCCGGGTCCTCCGGCGGCCGATTCCGGGTGCACGCCCGGCTGCCGATCGGAGCGCAGCGGTGATCACCGTGCTCATCGTCGACGACCAGGACCTGGTGCGCATCGGGTTGCGGACGCTCATCGAGTCCGAGGACGACCTCGACTGCGCCGGTGAAGCCGCCGACGGGCTCGACGCGGTCCGCAAGGTGCGCGAGCACCACCCCGACGTGGTGCTCATGGACATCCGGATGTCCGGTGTGGACGGTCTGGAGGCGACGCGGCGGATCACGGCGGACGCGGATCTGGCCGGTACCAAGGTGATCGTGCTGACCACGTTCGAGATCGACGAGTACGTCTTCAGCGCGCTGCGCGCCGGTGCCAGCGGATTCCTGCTCAAGGACACCACTCCGGTGGACCTGCTGCGCGCGATCCGCCTGGTCGCGGGCGGGGAGGCGCTGCTCGCGCCGTCGGCGACGCGGAAGCTGGTGCGCGAGTTCGTCCACCTGGCGCCGCGCACCCGCGATCCGCACCCGCAGCTGCACACGCTCACCGACCGCGAGCGCGAGGTCCTGGCCCTGGTGGCGGAGGGCCTGAGCAACGAGGAGATCGCCGGAAGACTGGTGGTCAGCCCGGCCACGGCGCGCACGCACGTCAGCCGCGCGATGGTCAAGCTCGGTGCGCGCGACCGCGCCCAGCTGGTGGTGTTCGCCTACCAGTCCGGCGTCGTCGACTGACTCACTTGCTGACCGGCGCGAACTCCGACCAGGGCGTGTCGGCGAGCTTCTTGTTCGCGTCCCACAGCTCGACCATCACCCGCACCGAACCCTCGGGCCTGAGCTGGAGCTTGCACTCGACGTACTCGCCCTCGCTGCTGGTGTCCCGGCACTCGGCGGTGTGGTGGTAGTCGGTCTCCGAGCGGATCTTGACCCAGTACCCGTCCTTGTAGGTGTCCTTGATCCCGATGTGGTCGCGGTCGGCGTTGAAGCACCCGTTGCCGCGCGCCTTGCCCTCGTAGGTGATGGTCTTGCACGTCTTCGGCACGTACGGCGGCCGCGAGGTCGTCGGCTTCGCGGTGGTGCTGGGCGGCGCGGGCGCCTCCGAGGGCGGCGCAACGGTCGGCGAGCTGGTGGGCACGAGCGAGGCGCTCGTCGCGGGCAGGCTCGTCGGCGCCGCGGGCGATGTGGGGGGCACGATCGGCGTCGCCTGGCCGTCGGTGGGTTCGGGTTGCAGCGTCATGACCGCCGCGGCGACGCCGGCCACCGCGGCGACCGCGCCGATGCCGGCGAGGGCGATCGGCCACCGCGACTTGCGCCGCTCGGGCTCGGCTCCGGCGGCCCCGAGCGGGGCGGTGCTGCGCAGCGCCCGCCGGGCCGCTGCGGCGAGCTCACCGGCGGTGGCGTAGCGGTCGGCGGCGTTCTTGGCCATGCCGGTGGCCACCACGCGGTCGAACTCCGGCGGCACGCCGGCCACCTCAGCCGAGGGCTTCGGGGGCTCGCGGTTGAGGTGGGCGTAGATCAGCGCTTCGGTGCTGGTCACGCCGTAGGGCTTGGCTCCGGTGAGGCACTGGAAGAGAACGCAGGCCAGCGAGTACACGTCCACGCGGTGGTCGGACGGGGCGTCGCCGAAGCGCTCCGGCGCCATGTAGGCCAGCGTGCCCATGGTGACGCTGCCGGAGGTGCGGCTCGTGGCGTCCTGGATGGAGGCCGCGATGCCGAAGTCCACGAGGTAGGCGAAGCCGCCCGCGCCGAGCAGCACGTTGGAGGGCTTGACGTCCCGGTGCACCACGCGCGCGGCGTGCGCGGCGTCGAGCGCCTGCGCGACTTGCTCGATCACGTGCACCACGTCCTGCGGGTGCATCGGGCCGTGGGCGTTGAGCCGCGCGCCGAGGTCTTCGCCCTCGACCAGGCGCATGTCCAAGTAGAGGCGGCCGTCGATCTCGCCGTAGCCGTGGATCGGGATGACGTGGGGTTCGTTGAGGCGGCCGGCGGCGTGCGCCTCGCGCTTGAAGCGCTCGCGGAACTCCTGGTCAGCCGCCAGGTGCGGGGCGAGCAGCTTGAGCGCGACGATGCGGTCGTGGCGGGTGTCGTAGGCGCGCAGGATCTCGCCCATTCCCCCGCGGGCGATGACGCCCTCCACCCGGTACGGGCCGAACTGCGACTGCACGACTGCTGCTCCTCATCCGAAGTTGCGGCCATCCTATTGGGTGACGCACAGCGCTCAGCACGGCCCACTGCCCGATCCGCTGAACGGCCGCTGCGCTCGGTGAAGTTTCCGCTACGAAGCGCCAGACCCGGCTGCGCCGACCATCGCGCGCCTGCTACCAAAGGTGAGGCAAGATCATGTTCCGCCACCGGCTTCGGGAAAGGACCGGTCCCACAGATGTCGACGACCGACGACGGCACGGACGCGCGCAAGATCGATCGCGGGGAGAGCACCGGCGGATGCCCGGTGAGCCGGGATTCCGACGGTGTGTGGCGAGTTCGCGGTCACGCCGCCGCCCGCGCGGCCCTGCGCAGCACCGACACGGTCCAGGCCGGTCTCGGCGTGGAGACCGTGGAGAAGATGCCCGCCAAGATCCGCCGTCCGGTCCTCTACAGGGATGGCCCGGAGCACCGCGAGCACCGCCGCCAGACGGCGAAGTACTTCACTCCCCGCAAGGTCGACGAGTCCTACCGGGGGATCATGGAGCGGGTCAGCGACGAGCAGCTGGCCAAGCTCACCGCGAACGGCACGGCGGTGCTCTCCGAGCTGAGCTTCGAGCTGGCGATCGGCGTGGCGTGCGCGGTGATCGGGCTGACCGAGAGCCGGCCGGGGCTGGCGGGACGCCTGGAGCGGTTCTTCCCGGAGGAGTTCGGCGAGCCGGGTTTCACCAGCCTGCACGGCTTGTACTGGGTGTGGCGGCAGGCGGTGAACTGGGGCGGCATCTACTTCGCCGACGTGCTGCCCGCGGTGCGCGCCCGGCGCAAGGAGCCGCAGGACGACCTCATCTCGCACCTGCTGGCCGACGGTTGCTCGTCGGCGGAGATCCTCGGCGAGTGCATCACGGTCGCGGCGGCGGGCATGGTCACGACCCGCGAGTTCGTGAACCTGGCCGCCTGGCACCTGTTCACCGACGACGCTCTGCGCGAGCGCTACGTCAACGCCGAGGAGTCCGAGCGGCTGGCGATCCTGCACGAGTTCCTGCGGCTGGAGCCGGTGGTCGCGCACCTGCTGCGCCGCACCACGGCTGAGGTGGAGCTGCCCGGCGAAGACGGCCAGACGCACACCGTTCCGGCCGGTGAGGTCATCGACATCGACGTGACCAGCACCAACGCCGATGAGGCCGCGTTCGGCGAGAAGCCGCTGCAGGTGTGCCCGCACCGCGAGCTCACAGACGCGACGGCACCGGGACTGTCGTTCAGCGACGGCCCGCACCGCTGCCCGGGCAACAACATCGCCATCCAGGAGACCGACGTCTTCCTGACCAGGCTGTTCGTCCTGCCCGGCGTCCGCTTGCACACCCCGCCGAAGGTGTCGTTCAACGACGCCATCGGCGGCTACGAACTCCGCGGCATGGTCGTGGCCGTCGGCGAGTGACCGCACCCGACGTGCGCAGTTGCTCGAACACTTCCCCGGGTTCGAGCGCGCTTTCGACTTCAGCAAGTCCGACCGCGCGCTGACCCTGCTCGCTCGGTTCGCACCCCGGCGGCGTTGCGTGAGATCGGCAGCAGCCGCCTCGCGCCTTGCCGACGGGGTTCGCACCGGCCACACCATCGCGGTCAGAGCTCACCTATCCGGCCTCCCCGCGGCTCACAGCCCGAACGCTCCACCTTCGATCAGGATCACCAGGCCAAGGCCGATCAGGACCACGGGCAGCACGATGTGACCCCAGCGCGACAGGGAGCGAGCGATCACGGGCCGGGTTGCGAAGTACCGTCCTGCGGCACACCACACGGCCACCAGCACGAGGAACACGACCGCGAACACGGCCAGTCCGCCCGAGCCGGCGGTGGCGAACACCGGGATGTAGACCCCGATGTTGTCCCCGCCGTTGGCGAACGTCACCGCGGCGACGGCCCACATCGTCGGGCCATCGTCCGCGCTCGGGATCTCTCCGTCGTCCCCGTCATGGCGTTCGCGCCACGCCGACCACCCGGCGCGGATGCCCAGCAGCAGCGGAAGCAACCCGAGGTACGGGAGAGCCACCTCGGGCAGTAGACCGGCGCCGAGCGCACCGACGATCGCCGCGGCCAGAATCGCGCCGAAGCCCAGGTACTGCCCGGCCACGACCCGCACAGCGCCCGCAGGATGACCAGCGGCCTGACCGAAGAACAGCGCCAGGATCACGATGTCATCGATGTTGGTCACCGCGAACATGCCCACGGCCTGCCCGACCAGCGTCAGCTCCACCGCAACCTTCCCGCCCGCATTCATCTGACGCGGCGACCCTACGTGGTCGACGGCAGGCATGACCCGAGCCGGGCGCGAGCTACCGCACCGAACACATGGACCTCGACGGGAAGATGGGGACCCCACCCGATGTCAGGTTCCCTGCCAGGTGAAGGTCGTGACGGCTCCCGCCGGGAGGGTGTGCTCGAAGCTCTGACCGCCGGTGCGGACCTGGAAGGTCTGCTCGGAGTCCGAGGCGTTCAGCGCCAGCAGGGCGGTGGAGCCGTCGGTGTTGCGGAAGGCGACCGACTCGACGCCGTTGGGGTTGCTGGTCGATTCGACGCGCTGCGCACCGGGTTTCACGAACTTCGCGACGTGGCCGAGGACGTAGTACTCCTCGTTGTAGGTGATCTGCCCGTCGTCGGTGTTGACGGTGACCACGCCCCGGCAGTCGGAGCAGCCGCCGTTGGTTGGGCCGTGGTTCTGGTCCAGCGCCACGTTCCACAGCGCGACGCCCTTGGCCCAGTTCCGGGTACCGCCGATGACGAGGTTCTGCGTCTGCCACTTGAGGTTCTGGGCGAAGTCCGGCGACCAGTCACCGCCGGAGCACTCGGTCAACCAGATGCCCTTGTCCGGGTGCGCCTGCTGGAACTCGCTCTGACCGGACGCGTCGCCTTCGTAGCAGTGGAACGCCGCGCCCGCGACGTGCTGACCCGCTTCCGGGTCGTCGGCGACGATGCCCGGGTACTCGGGGTGCGACCAGTTGTGGTCCCACGCGAGCAGCTGGGTCTTCAGGCCGGATTCGGCGAACTTCGGGCCGATCTCGTCGCCGATCGCCGCGGCCTGCTGCTCCGGGGACATGTGCATCGACGGGTACCCGGAGGAACCGTCCCCGGATTCGGGGTGGTAGGGCTCGTTCTGGATGCTCAGGAAGTCCAGCGGCACACCGGCGTCGGAGTACGCCTGGGCGGTCTTGACGAGGTAGTCGGCGAACACGCCGTGGTTCTCGGTCTTGAGCTCACCGCCGTCGACGTTGTCGTTGGTCTTCATCCACGCCGGAGCGCTCCACGGCGTGCCCATCACCTTCAGGTCCGGGTTGATCTGCTTGGCCTGCCGCAGGATCGGCAGGATGTAGGCCTCGTCGTGACCGGTGTTGAAGTCGGAGAGGTCGCAGCAGGTGTCGTCGAAGGTGTAGTCGCCGGACTCGGCGGTGGCGAAGTCGCTGGCGCCCAACGGCTGCCGCACCACGCTCAACCCGATGCCGTCGGCGCCGAAGAGGTCGTTCATCAGCTCGTCGCGCGCGCCCTGGTCGAGGTCGTTGGCGACCAGGGCGGCCGAGGAGTCGGTGAAGGCGGCGCCGAACCCGTCGATGGTCTGGTAGGTCGTGGACGGGTCCACGTCGATGATGGTCTGGGCGCTGCCGCCGGATCCGAACTCCTCGTCCTCCTGGCGTTCGAGGAGCTTGCTCTTGTCGCCGGTGGTCTCCCACACCTGCACGACCGGCGCGGCACCGCCGGGCGCGGCGCCCGCCGCCGTTCCCAGCAGCAGGGTGCCGGCGAGCAGCGCGACGCGCCTGCGCCAGGGTCGGGTTCGCTTCATCGCGAGTTCCTCTCAACCGAGGGACGGGTGAACGACGGGGATTGTTCGCCGAATTCCTCCCGAGCGCACATGGAATTCCCATTTGATCCGGCGTTCCGGCGAACATGGCGCCGACTTTTGGGCCATCGTGTCGAACTTTCGCCAACGATCACGCGATTCGCGTTCCCGGTGCTATGTTCGGCAATCGCGACAAACCCGACCACACCGCGACGTCCCAGGACTGTATCGGTTCGGAGGCATTCGATCCGCGCAGGAATCCGAAATCTTTCGGAATTCGACTCGAAGTCGCGCGAATGCCTTTCAGCACAGTGCTTTCTCAACGCCGAGGAGATGCGTTCATGGCCTTCAGCAGACGGATGCGCGTGGCGGCGATCGGCGCCGCCCTCGCGTGCACGGCGGTGATCACCCCGACGGTGGCCGCTGCCGCTGCCGCTCCGACCTACCGCGACGCGTCCGCGCCGGTTCCCGATCGGGTCGAGGACCTGCTGTCGCGGATGTCGTTGCAGGACAAGATCGGTCAGATGACGCAGGCCGAGCGCGTCGCGGCGGACCCGCAGACCGCGGCCTCGGCGTCGCTGGGCTCGGTGCTCAGCGGCGGCGGGTCGGCGCCCGACCCCAACACCGCCGAGTCCTGGGCGGACATGTACGACGACTACCAGCGCGCGGCGACCGCCACCCCGCTGGGCATCCCGCTGATCTACGGCGTGGACGCCGTGCACGGGCACAACAACGTGCACGGCGCGACGATCTTCCCGCACAACATCGGCCTGGGCGCGGCCGACGACCCGAAGCTGACCGAGGACATCGGGCGCGCGACCGCCGAGGAGATCTCGGGCACCGGCATCGACTGGGACTTCGCCCCGTGCCTGTGCGTGGCCCGCAACGACCGCTGGGGACGCACCTACGAGTCCTTCGGCGAGACCCCGGAGCGGCCCACCGCCCACGCCACGGCCATCAACGGCCTGCAGGGTGAAGCGCTCAACGCCCCCGGATCGGTGCTGGCCACGGCCAAGCACTACATCGGCGACGGCGGCACGACCGGCGGTGACGACCAGGGCAACACCGAGATCGACGAGCAGGAGCTGCGCCGCGTGCACCTGCCGCCGTTCCAGGAGGCCGTCAACCGGGACGTGGGTTCGGTGATGATCTCCTACAGCAGCTGGAACGGCCTGAAGCTGCACGCCCACTCGTACCTGGTCAACGACGTGCTCAAGGGCGAGCTGGGCTTCAAGGGCTTCGTGATCTCCGACTACGACGCGATCGACCAGATCGACGGCCAGCTGGGCTTCACCGCCGAGGAGGTCGCCACCGCGATCAACTCCGGCCTGGACATGATCATGGTGCCCAACGATTGGAAGAAGTTCACCGAGCTGCTGCGCGGCGAGGTGGAGAACGGGCACGTGCCTATGTCGCGCATCGATGATGCCAACCGGCGCATCCTCACCAAGAAGTTCGAGCTCGGCCTGTTCGAGAACCCCTACACCGACAGGCAGTTCACCGGCACGGTCGGCAGCCCGGAGCACCGCGCGCTCGCCCGCGACGCGGTCCGCAAGTCGCAGGTGCTGCTGAAGAACGACGGTGGCCTGCTGCCGCTGCCCAAGGACGGCGGGAAGCTGTTCGTGGCGGGCAAGAACGCCGACGACATCGGCAACCAGTCGGGCGGCTGGACGATCAGCTGGCAGGGCGAGAGCGGCCAGATCACCCCGGGCACCACGATCCTGCAGGGCATCAAGGACGCGGCCAAGGGCTCGCAGGTCACCTACGACCGCCACGGCACGGGCATCGACAACACCTACAGCGCCGCCATCGCGGTCGTCGGCGAAACCCCCTACGCCGAGGGCAAGGGCGACCGCCCGGCCGGCATGGGTCTGGACCAGGAGGACCAGGAGACGCTGAAGAAGCTGGCGGACAGCGGAGTTCCGGTCATCGCGGTCACGGTCTCGGGACGTCCGCTGGACATCAGCCAGGACCTGCCGAACTGGGACGCACTGCTGGCCTCCTGGCTGCCGGGCACCGAAGGCGCGGGCGTGGCCGACGTCCTCTTCGGCGACTACAACCCCACCGGCACCCTGCCGATGACCTGGATGAACTCGGCCGACCAACAACCCATCAACGACGGAGACGGCCAGAAACCCCTGTTCCCCTACGGCTTCGGCCTGCAGTACTGACGTCATCCGGGCGCTCACCCCGGTTCGCGGGGTGAGCGTCCGGTTCGGCTCAGGATCAGGCGCCGGAGCCCTGCCGCACCGCGGACCGGATCGGTCCTGAGCGCAGGACCGGCCGTCGCCGCAGAGCGGCCTCAGCGCACGAAGGAGGTGAAGAGCTGCAGCCAGGCCGCGCGGAGGAGGAGGCGGGTGGGGCTTGCGTTGTCGTCGGCGGTCGGTTGCCGGCGGATGTTGCGCACCTGGAAGTCCTCTTCGAATCCGTCGGGCCGGGCGTCGTCGCACATCGGCCCTGAACTTTCGACGCCTGGCAAGACTCCGTTGTCTCGCCAGGCCACACACCCGGCCGAAGCGCGGCGTGCGCTGGATACCTTGGCGGTTACCTCGCGTTTACGCAAGAGATCATCATCGGCGAACACGCTCAGTTGATCGTAAATGCAGGTCTGACCTGCGAGGATCGAATGAGAGTTAGCCGATCGGGTGGAGCAGCGGCTTATGCTACGAACGGCGGCTTGCGCTTCGAGGCGACCAGGAGGACGCGAATGCACTACCGGCATCTGGGCAGCAGCGGCTTGATCATCAGCGAGCTGGTGTACGGCAACTGGATCACGCACGGCTCCCAGGTCGAGGAGAACGCCGCCGTGGCCTGCGTGCGTGCCGCGCTGAACAACGGCATCACCAGCTTCGACACCGCCGACGTGTACGCGGGCGGACGCGCCGAGGAGGTGCTCGGGCGGGCGTTGCGGTCGGAGCGCCGCGAGGGGCTGGAGATCTTCACGAAGGTCTACCACCCGATGGGCGAGGGCAAGAACGACCGCGGGCTGTCGCGCAAGCACATCATGGAGTCGATCGACAACTCGCTGCGCAGGCTGCAGACCGACTACGTCGACCTCTACCAGGCGCACCGCTACGACCCGGAGACGCCGCTGGAGGAGACGATGGAGGCCTTCGCCGACGTCGTCCGCAGCGGGAAGGCGCACTACATCGGGGTTTCCGAGTGGACCGCCGAGCAGATCCGCGCGGGTCACGCGCTGGCTCGGGAGCTGCGGATCCCGCTGGTGTCCAACCAGCCGCAGTACTCGGCGCTGTGGCGGGTCATCGAGGGCGAGGTCGTCCCTGCGTCTCGCGAGCTGGGGATCGGGCAGATCGTGTTCTCCCCCATCGCCCAGGGCGTGCTGACCGGGAAGTACCGGCCCGGCGCCGAGCCACCGGCGGGTTCGCGCGCCACCGATGAGCGCGGCTCGACGTTCGTGGCCCGCTACCTGCGCGACGAGGTCCTGGAGCGCGTCCAGCAGCTCAAGCCGCTGGCCGAGGAGGCGGGCTTGTCGCCGGCTCAGCTGGCGGTGGCGTGGGTGTTGCAGAACGACAACGTTTCGGCCGCCATCATCGGTGCCTCCCGGCCTGAGCAGGTGTCGGAGAACGCCGTCGCCGCAGGCGTGCGGCTCGACGGGGAGCTGGTGGCGAAGATGAACGACCTCCTCGCTCCGGTCGCGGTCACCGATCCGGGCAAGACCGCCGAAAACGCCCCGAAGTCCCGCAGCTGACCCACCACGTCGCCCTTCCGGGCGTGCCGACGAGCCCGTAACCTGCGAGCGTTGGACACGACCCGGGAGGGCGACGATGCGACCGAAGCACCTGGTGGACGCGGTGCTGTTCGACACCTTCGGCACCGTCGTCGACTGGAGGACCGGGATCTCGCAGGCGGTGGCGGAGTTCTCCGGCGCCGTCGACCCGAACGAGTTCGCGCTGGCGTGGCGCGGCCGCTACCAACCGTCGATGGCGCCGGTTCGCAGCGGCGAGCGGGAATTCGTCGACCTCGACCTCCTGCACCGGGAGAACCTCGACGCCACCGCGGCCGAGCTCGGCCTCCCCCTCGACACCGCCGATCCGTCCGATGTGGACTGGCTCAACCGCGCGTGGCACCGGCTTCCGCCCTGGCCCGACAGCGTCCCCGGACTGACCGAGCTGAAGCGGCACTTCATCATCGGGCCGCTGTCCAACGGCCACACCGCCCTGCTGACCAACATGGCCAAGCACGCGGGACTGCCGTGGGACGTGATCATCGGTTCCGACATCACCCGCGCCTACAAGCCTGACCCGAACGCGTACCTCCGCACCGCCGAACTCCTCCGGCTACCACCGGAACGCGTCATGCTGTGCGCGGCCCACAACACCGACCTGGAGGCCGCGCAGCAGGCAGGGCTCCGCACGGCGTTCATCCCGCGGCCCACCGAGTACGGCCCGAGCCAACGCAAGGACCTCCACGCCACGGGGCCGTGGGACGTCATCGCGCAGGACATCGTCGACCTCTCGGTCCAGCTCCCGCAGCACGTCCCGGGCTGACCTCGCGCGGGCGGACCGGTCTCAGAGCAGGTCGAGGAGGGCGCGCAGGGCCGGGTTGTCGTTGGCGTGGCGCCAGAGGAGGTGGAGTTCGACCGGTTCCGGTTCGGGGAGGTGGATCGGGCGGAAGGACACTCCTTCCAGGCGCAGCCGGGCCGCGGTGGCGGGTACCAGGGCGGAGCCGAGTCCCACCTGCACGAGCGCGAGGGCGGTGTGGATCTGGCTGACGTGCTGGACGTAGGTCGGTTGCACGTCGGCGTTGCCGAAGATCGTGACCAGCAGTTCGTGGAAGTAGCGGGCTTCGGTCGGCGAGTACATCACCATGTCCGCGCCGTGGAACCGCGCCAGGTCCAGGGGTTCCGAGCCCTCGGCCAGCGGATGTTCCTCGGGCAGGGCTGCCAGCAGCGGTTCCGCGCGCAACCGGCGCGACGCCAGCTCCGGCCGCGCGGCGGGGGGCCGTGCCAGGCCAAGATCCAGGGAACCGCCTGAGAGGCGTTCGATCTGGTCGCGGGTGACGAGCTCGTGCAGCACCACGTCCACGTGCGGCAGGTGTTCGCGAACGGTCGCCAGCACCCTGCCGAGCTCGCCGTAGGCCGACGTCGCGGTGAACCCGACGCGGATCATCCCGGCCTGCCCGGCCGTCACCCGCCGCACCGACAGCGCCGCGTTCTCCGCCTCGCTGAGCAACCGCCGGGCGTCCTGCAGGAAGGCCCGTCCGGCCGGGGTCAGCCGCACCGTGCGGCTCGTGCGGTCGAACAGCTGGACCTTCAGCTCCTTCTCCAGCTGCTGGATCTGCCGCGTCAGCGGCGGCTGGGTCATGCGGAGCCGCTGCGCGGCGCGGCCGAAGTGCTGCTCCTCGGCCACCGCGACGAAACCGGCCAGGTGGGTCAGGGTGAACATCGATGCCGCCTCAGTATCGGTGGCCGCCTCAGCAGGTCCGGTCCTGCATTGATGGCTCAGCTTACCGATGCCGCAGCCGAAAACCGACCGTCAGACCACCACTACCGCGGCGGCCACGGTCCCTGCTGCCCCGGCCCCTGCTGAGGCCCCGGCTGCCCCGGCCACTGCTGACCGGGCGGCATCTGCTGTCCAGGAGGCATCGGCTGGCCGGGCGGCATCGGCGGCTGCGGTCCCGGGCGGGGCGGGTTCCCCGGCCCCTGTCCCGGGTGCTGCGGCGGCTGCGGCTGCGACGGTGGCTGGATGCGCAGCTTGTGGGTCGGCATCTCGTTGAGCTGCTTGGGGAGCGTGAAGAAGCCCGACTGCTCGTTGCGTGCCCACGGAGCCGGTGCCGGCTGGGGCCTGCGGAGGAAGAAGGCGTCCCGGGCCACGCGCATCAGACCGACGATCTGATCCCGGCGGGTGAAGAACGCCTGCGGCTCGATCGTGCGGCGCTCGGCCTGGGAGTGCAGCAGCGCGAGTTCCGTCGCGGCGAGCTGGTAGTCGCCCATGGCCTGCGCCCCGACGTTGCCCGCTTGGGAACGCGCCCAGTGCCGGGCCTGCCTGCGGCCTTGCATGGTGCCGAGCATGTTCAGGTCGTTCGGGGCCACCAGACCGCTGGGGATGTAGGCGGGCAGGTACCGGCCGATGAGGTGCACCAGACGCCTGCGGTCGCGGATCAGGATGATCACCAGGATGAGCAGCACGACGGCCTCGACGATGTAGGCCAGGATCAGGCCGCCGATCCCGAACAGCACCGATCCGCCGTTCCACAGCGCGTGCAGGAACACCGCCGCGCACCAGCCGAAGAAGATCGCGAAGATCCGGCCGGCACCCCGGTGCGTGGCCGCGTAGGCGATGCCCAACCCGGTCATCGCCGTGTACATCGGGTGTCCCAGCGGGGCCACCACGCCCCGGATCAGGACCGTGCCCCAGATCTCGCCGGGAACCGAGGCCAGGCCCTGCATGTAGTAGAGGACGTTCTCGACCAGGGCGAAGCCCAGTCCGCACAGGCCCGCGTAGACGATTCCGTCGGTCGGGCCGTCGATCTCGTTGCGGCGGACCACCAGCAGGAACAGCAGCAGAGCGCCCTTGAAGCTCTCCTCCACCACCGGTGCGATCACCGAAACGGTCAGCACCGTCGCCGTTTCCGGACCGAAGACCACGGCCAGCACCGACTCGCCGAGGGTGTTGACGATCAAGGCGCCGAGCAGCGCCACCCCCGCACCCCAGCCGAAGGCGACGAGCAGGTTCAGCCGCGGCTCCGGTTCCAGGCGGTCCACCAGCAAGAACAGCGCCACCAGCACGATCGCGGTAGGCAGCGCCAGCAGCATGCCGAGCACGACGTTGCCGGGCGCGCCGGGGACGAGCAGGAAGTAGGACGCCAGGGCCAGCAGCATGCAGATGCCGGAGACCACCAGGCCGATGATCAGCGACACCGGCGCGCGGTTGGAGTTGCGGCCTTCCAGGACCGACTGCGGGCTCAGAGCGGGCATGCCCGGCAGCGTAGGAGATGATCCCCGATCACGTCCGGTCAGCCCCGAAAATCACCGGACCGACCGGACGTGCTCCACCGCCTCAACGATGAGTCCACAGAGGACGTCACAGCTCCCGCTCGGCCTGCGAGATCGCGTCGGTCAGGATCCGCAGCGCGTCGGCGGCTTCGGACTCGGTCAGCGTCATCGGCGGAGCCAGGCGCAGCACGTTGCCGTGCAGCCCGCCCTTGCCGATCAGCAGGCCGCGCTGCTTGGCCAGCTCCATCACCCGCGCGGCGGCCTCCGGCACCGGCTTCTTCCCGCCCGGCGCCACCAGCTCGACACCGATCATCAGGCCCTTGCCGCGCACGTCGCCGACGAGCGCGCTGTCGTGCGAGCGAAGTCCCTGCAGCAGCTGGGAACCGAGCTTCGCGGCGTTGCCCTGCAGGTCGTGCGCGAGCAGGTACTCCAGCGCGGCGTGCGCACCACCGGTGGAGATCGGGTTGCCGCCGAAGGTGGAGATCGAGTTCGCGCCGATGTCGTCCATCAGCGCGGCCTCGGCGACCAGACCGCCGATCGCCAGCCCGTTGCCCAGCCCCTTGGCGAAGGTCATCGCGTCCGGCGTGACGCCGTGCGCCTGGATGCCCCAGAAGTGCTCGCCGGTGCGCCCCCAACCGGTCTGGACCTCGTCGGAGATGAGCAGGATGCCGTACTCGTCGAGGACCTCGGCGAAGGCGCCCAGCAACCCGTCCGGCGGGGTGGCGAAGCCGCCGACGCCCTGGATCGGTTCGGCGATCATGCAGGCCACGTCACCGGCCGTCGTGGTCTCGATGACCTCGCGCAGGTCGTCGACGCAGGCGGCGATGTAGTCGGCGTCGGAGAACTCCGCGAACGGGCTGCGGTACCGGTAGCCGCCGTGCACGTAGCTGACCTTCACCGGCGACAGCGACGTCGCCGACCAGCCCCGGTTGCCGGTCACGGCCAGCGTCGCGAAAGCCCGCCCGTGGTAGGAGTTGCGCAGCGCCAGCACCTGGTTGCTGCGGCGCTTCTGCGTCGCCAGCATCAACGCGGTCTCGTTGGCCTCGGTGCCGGAGTTGGTGAAGAACACCTTCGGCTCGCGCAGCCCCGACAGCTCGGCGATGCGCTCGGCCAGCTCCACCTGCTGCCGGATCAGGTACAGCGTTGAGGTGTGCAGGACTCCGGTGTCGACCTGGCGGCGGATCGCGCCGCTGATCTCGTCGATGTCGTAGCCGATGGCGTTGGTGAGGATGCCCGCGAAGAAGTCCAGGTAGGTGTTGCCGTCGGCGTCGGTGACGTGCCGTCCCGAGCCGCTGACGATCTCGATCGGCTCCTGGTAGTACAGCGACAGCCAGTCCGGCAGCACGGCTTTGTGCCGAGCCAGCAGCGAATCCGACATGCTTCCTCCTGCTCTTGCGACCACGTGCGGTCAGGCCAGTGTCCCGCGCCGAAGGCCTCCGGGCCATGACCCGCCGTCTGGTCGACTACCCCCGATGATCGCGCACCCACGGGGTGTAGCCTGTGCCCCGCCGGTCACGCCGCACCAGCACCTCCCCCCAGTAGCTGGCGCCGCGTGGCCGGCCCTATCAGCCCCACTCCCCGTGCTCAGCAGTGCGGACAGCCGCACCCGGGCAATCCCTTCGGGTGATCAGTTGGGCGTTCTCGCGCAACGTCGCTAGGCCGAACGGGTCAACACACCTAGCCTCGCGTCACGTGCCACCGGCGGACGAGTCCCGTTCGCAGGAGGTGCCAGATGATCAACCGAGTCCACATCGCCCTGCCCGCCCGCGGTCTGCCGGGAGACCCGGTGGACACCAGCCTGCGGCCGGGCCGGGCACAACCACCGGGGGCGGCACTATGAGCTCAGTGGTCGCGGTGAGGTTCGCCGCGGGAGTGGTGGCCGAGTCGCGTCGCCAAACGCACCTCGCGGCGCAGCCGGAAGGACCGTTCCCAGCCGCTTGGCGCACGTTGTGCGGCATCCAGATCCCCTCGTACGTCGCCGAGGTGTCCGACCACCCGGCCGGGATGCCCTGCGTGCGGTGCATGGCGCGGCTGCCCGGACCCTCCGAGCAGGAGCTCGAGCGGTGACTCAGCGCGCGATCGACAGCGACAGCGCGTACTCCGACGCGTCGTCCAGCCACCAGCTCCCCAGCTCGAAACCGGCCACCGCCAGCTCGTCGGCGATGCGATTACGCCGGAACTTCGCCGAGATCTCGGTGCGGATCTCCTCTCCTTCGGCGAAGTCGACGTCCAGCGCGAGCTCGCGCACCCGCACGTGCATCGGCCGCCGGGCGCGCAGCCGCATCTCGATCCACTCCTGATCGCTGTTCCAGCGCGCCACGTGCTCGAAGGCGTCGGCGTCGAAGTCGGCGCCGAGCCGGTTGTTGAGCACCGTGAGCACGTTGCGGTTGAACTCGGCCGTCACGCCCTGGGCGTCGTCGTAGGCGCGGATCACCCGCGACGGCTCCTTGACCAGGTCGGTGCCCAGCAGCAACCACTCCCCCGGCCGCATCGCGGCGTGCAGCGAGGCGAAGAACCCGGCGCGCTCCTCCGGGAGGAGGTTGCCGATCGTGCCGCCCAGGAACGCCACCAGCCGGTCCTCGCCGTGGTCGAGGCGGCCGGTGGTGAAGTCGTCGACGACTCCGGAGACCTCCAGGTCCGGGTAGTCGGCCTCGATGGCGGCGACCGCCGATCGCAGAGCCGATTCGGAGACGTCCAGCGGCACGAACCGGCGCAGCGTGCCGTGCTTGCTCAGCGCGTCCAGCAGCAGCCGGGTCTTCTCCGACGAGCCGGAGCCGAGCTCTACCAGCGTGGCGGCGTTGGTGAGCTCGGCGATGGTCAGCGCCGTCCGCCGCAGGATCTGGTGCTCGGCGCGGGTCTGGTAGTACTCGTCGAGCTCGGTGATGCGCTCGAAGAGCTCGCTGCCCACCGCGTCGTAGAACCACTTGGGCGAAAGCCACTTCGGGTCGTCGGTGAGTCCTTCTCGGACCTCGGCGCGCAGTTCGCGATCGGCATCGGCTTCGGTGAAGCGCACGGTCAGCTCGGGAATTCGCACGAATCCTCCCCCAGGGAGACGATCTCGGTGTGTTCGGTGTCGGCGACCACCAGGCGGCGGTCGGGAATCTCGACCCATCTGGTTCCGCCGGTCTCAGCGGTCCGGCCGAAGGGTTCGGAGGCGACGGTCACCGCATCGGGCTCCCGGCGCACCCACAGCGAGTGCGTCCAGGTCGTGGCCACGATCCGGGTGCCGTCGCCGAGCAGCAGGTTCAGCCGCGAGTCGGGTGCTGCGGTGTGCACGTCGCGCACCAGCTCCGCCATCGCGGTCCCGGGCTCGGCGCCGTCGGCGAGGCTCCGGCGCAGCAGCGCCCACAGCACGGCGGAATCGGTGGGCTGGGCGGTGAGCAGCTCCGCCGGGTCCAGTCGCGCGGCGAGCTTGGCCAGCGAGTCCGGCCAGCCGCCGACCTTGCCGTTGTGGCTGAACAGCCACCGGCCGTCGGTCAGCGGCGCGCACAGCTCGGGTCCCACCGGCATGCCGACCGTCGCCGACCGCACGGCCGCCACCACCGCGGAGGACCGCAGGTCCCGGGCCAGCCCGGGGAACGACGTGTCGGTCCACATCGCAGCGCCGTTGCGGTAGACGCCGGTGGTGCCGTCGTCGCGGAACCAGCCGGCGCCGAAGCCGTCCGCGTTGACGGTCCCGCCGCCGCGCATGTCGTTCGGCGCCCAGGACTGCTCCAGCAGCGAGTGCTCCGGGTCGAGCAGCAGCTCGGCCAGCGGCACGGGTGTCCCGAGGTAAGCCAGGTGCCTGCACATGCTCAGCGCTCGTCCGGGCTCGGGGTGCGGGCGCAGCGGAAGCCCGCGAAGATCTGCCGCCGGATCGGGTAGTCCCAGTTGCGGAAGGTGCCCCGGCAGGCCGACCGGTCGGTGCCGAACGAGCCGCCGCGCAGCACCTTGTGGTCGGTTCCGAAGAACACCTCGGAGTACTCGCGGTACGGGAACGCCGCGAATCCCGGGTACGGCAGGAAGTCGCTGGAGGTCCACTCCCACACGTCGCCGATGAGCTGCCGCGCACCGCACGGCGCTTCGCCCAGCGGGTAGGCGCCGGCGGGTGCGGGTTGCAGGTGCCGCTGCCCGAGGTTGGCCTGCTCGGGTGTCGGGTCCTCGTCGCCCCACGGGTACCGGCGGGAGCGCCCGGTGCTTGGGTCGAAGCGGGCCGCCTTCTCCCACTCGGCCTCGGTGGGCAGCCGCTTCCCCGCCCAGGCCGCGTAGGCCTCGGCCTCGTAGAAGCTGACGTGCACCACGGGTTCGTCGCCGGGCACCTCTTCGACGTGCCCGAAGCGGCGGCGCATCCACCGCTGCCCGTCGCGGAACCAGAACCGGGGCGCCTCCAGGGAAGCCTTGTGCCGGTAGCGCTGCCCGGCTTCGCTCCACCACCGCGGATCCCGGTAGCCGCCGGCCTCGATGAAGCGGGCGAACTCGGCGTTGGTGACCGGTGTGGTGTCCAGGTGGAAGGCGTCCACGTGCACTTCGTGGGCGGGCCGTTCGTTGTCCAGCGCCCACGCCTCGGTGGACGTGCCCATGGTGAACGGTCCGGCCGGCACGAACACCTCGGCGGGCAGCGCGTCGGAGGAGCGCGGCGGCGGTTCGGCGGTCAGCGCGGGTGGGCCGTCGCGGAGCTGGTGGGTGGCCAGCATCGTCTCGTCGTGCTGCTGCTCGTGCTGCACGATCATGCCGAAGGCGAAGGCGCGCTCGACGAGCCTGCGGCCTTCCATCGGGGTCTCGTCGAGCAGGTCGAAGACCTTGTCGCGCACGGTGGCGATGTAGTCGCGGGCCTCGCGCGGGCCGAGCAGCGGCAGCTCGGGCCGGTCCGCGCGGCGGTGCTGGAAGGCGTCGTAGAGGTCGTCGATGTCGGGCCGGACGGCCTCGCGTCCGCCGACGTCGCGCACCAGCCACAGCTCTTCCTGGCTGCCGACGTGCGCGAGGTCCCACACCAGCGGCGACATCAGCGGTGAGTGCTGCTTGACGAGCTCCTCGTCGTCGACGGCGTCGGTGAGCTGCGCGCTGCGCTGCCGGGTGCGCGCCAGTTCGGCGGCGACGTGCTCGCGCAGCTCTTCGGTTCCCAGTTCTTGGACGTCTTTCACCGTCCACACCTCCGGTCGTGACGGGTTCAGCTCAGGCGCCGAGCGACGTGCTCGGCGAGTCGGTCGGAAAGCCCGTCGCCCGTGGCGCCCAGCAGTCGGCAGGCCAGGTCGAAGATCTCCCGGGCGCAGCGAGCCAGCACGGGGTCGGCGAGGCCGAAGCGGGCGGCGTGCACCCAGCGCCCGGCGGCGGGCGCGGCCATCACGGCGACCTTGTCCACGATGGACTCGTCGCCGAACAGCGCGGCGAGCGCGGCGGTGGGCAGCATCCAGTCGGATCCGGATTGCGCGTCGAGGAAGCGCACCTCCAGGTAGCCGTGGGCGCGGACCGGCGGGAACACCGTGGTCAGGTGGTAGTCCAGGTCTTCGCGGGTGGGTGGTTCCGGCAGCCCGCCGTGGATCCACTCGGCGAAGCTCAGGCCGCTGGGCGCCGACCAGTCCTCGCCGTCTCGGCGTCGGCAGACGACCGACATGTCCAGCATGCGCCGCGCCCAGCCGCTGACCGGGTCACCCTTGGTCGGGCCGGGTCTGGTGCGCGGCGGGTCGGTGTCGAGCAGCACGCGCGTGCGGGTGGAGGCCCAGCCGGTCTCCTCGCCGAACAACCGGGGCGAGTTGGCGAAGGCGGCGATCATGACCGGTCCGAGGGCGTGCAGCGCGTTCCAGCGCGCGGCGATCCGGTCCGGTTCGCCCGCGTCCAGGCACACCTGCACTCCGGCGGTGCTGCACATCATCAGCCTGCCGTCCAGGCCGATGCGGTCGAACGCGGTTTCCATGGCTTGGTAGCGCGGTACGCGCAGGATCCGGTTCGGATACCGGTAGGGGTCGGTTCCGCTGTCGCCCAGCACCAGTCCCGCTTTGTCCAGCAGGCGGTGCAGGTAGTCGGTGTCAGCGGCCACGACGCTCAGCAGCGAGCGCAGCGATGTGGTGGGAAGACTGGAGATCTCGACCTGGCCACCAGGCTCAACGGTGAGCACGGAGCCGTTCGGCAGCGGTTGTTGCGGGCTGTCGGGAACCAGGGAGCGGGGTGCGTGCGAGCCGAGCGCGGTGATGAGAGTCGCAGCGTCGAGGGCACGTCCCGGATCAGATCGGTGGTGCACGGTCCATTCGAGTTCGACACCCAGCAGCCGGGGAGGTCCGTGCTTGAAGCACACCGACGCGACGTAGGCTTCCGCCTCCGCCCTGGTGCGCACTCGTGAGGTCGGGAACTCGCCGGTTGCAGGATCGGTCGATATCGCCAAGATGATCACCGCCCGTGATTGGCCGGTTACCGACGCTACCGGCAGCCCCCGACAGTCGCGACCCTTGTTCTGCGCTCGCACACCTGTTAGAAGCGGCGCGAAACACCGCCCGATCCGGTGCGGTTGCGCTGGATTCGGCCCGAAAAGTCAACAAAACGTACGTACGGATTGCGATGGCGCGGACTGTCCTGCCAGGATTCACGCCATGCCCCGGGTCAGCCAGGACCACTTGGACGCGCGACGCCGTCAGATCCTCGACGGTTCGCGGTCCTGCTTCGCGCGCTTCGGGTACGAGGGTGCCACCGTGCGACGTCTGGAAGAAGCCACCGGGCTGTCCCGCGGAGCGATCTTCCACCACTTCAAGGACAAGGAATCGCTGTTCCTCGCCCTGGCGGAGGACGACGCCGCGCGGATGGCCGACGTGGTCGCCGAACAGGGCCTGGTGCAGGTGATGCGCAACCTGCTCGACGCCCCCTCCGGCGTCGAGGCGAAAGCGCTCGGCGCCGACTGGCTGGGCACCCGGCTGGAGGTCTCCCGCAGGCTGCGCACCGACAACGAGTTCCGGGACCGCTGGGCGCAGCGCTCCGAGCTGCTCACCGCCGCCACCCGGGCGCGTCTGCAGTGGCAGCGCCGGTCCGGGAACCTGCGCGACGACGTCGACGTCGACGTGCTGACCGCCTACCTGGAACTGGTCCTGGAAGGACTGGTCTCGCACCTGGCGATGGGTCTCCCGGCGAAGCACCTGGGCTCGGTCCTCGACGTCGTCGAGGAGAGCGTGCGACGCCACCGCGGCCGGTGATCCAACAGCGCGGGGCCCGCTCGGCGTAATCTCACGCCAACGACAGCTGAGGCGAAGGAGAACGCGCGGCATGGGCAGCGAGTGGTGGAACCGCTTCCTCGCTTCCGATCCGTCGTTGCGGAGATTGCGCACCGCCGTGCGCGTCACCCTCGCGGTGGCGCTGACGCTGGCCATCGCCGTGCCGCTGCTGGCCTGGTGGGGGCAACCGCTGCCGAGCGCCATGATCGGCGCGGTCGTGGCGATCAACGGCTCGCTCGGCGTCAACGACCCGGAGCCCCGCGAGCAGGCCGTCACCTACGCGCTGCTGCCGCTGCCGGTGCTGGCGGCCCTGGGCCTGGCGATCGCCACCCAGTTCTCCCCGCCGCTGCACAGCGGGGTCTTCCTGCTGGTCATCTTCGTGGCCGTGTACGTGCGCAGGTTCGGCCCGCGGTACTTCCCGCTGGGCATGGTCGCGTTCATGGGCTACTTCTTCGCGATGTTCCTGCGCCCGCAGCTCGCGCATTTCCCGGCGCTGGTCGCGGCGGTGCTCATCGGCACGATCATGGCCGCCGCCCTGCGGTTCCTGGTGCTGCGCGACGATCCCGAAGGCGTGCTGGCGCGTGGCCGCCGCACGCTGCGCGCCCAGGTGCACGGCCTGCTGCACGCGGTGCGCGACGTCGCCGACCAGCCGACGTCGACGGCCCGGCGGCGCAAGCTGCACAACCGCTCGGTGCGGCTGAACGAGACCTCGCTGATGCTGGAGACCACCGTCGGCCGGATGGACGAGCTCTCCGAATCCGGTCGTGACGTGCTCCGGCAGCGGATCCTCGACGTGGAGCTGGCCGCGGAGAACCTGGTGATCCGGCTGCTGCGGCTGGTCGACCACCCCAGCGGTGGTGGTGCCGTGCCGCACGCGGTCGGCGCGCTGCTGTCGGTGCTGGAGAGCCGCCCGCGCGAGATCCGGGAGGCCACCCGGCGGGTGTCCGAGCAGATCGAGGACCGCGGATCGGTCGACCTCGCGATGGCGGTTCGCAGGCTCGGCACCGAACTGGCCGAACTCGCCGAAGCGGCCGGTGAGCTGGGCGAGCAGCGCGACGAACCGGAGAGCGCGGCGGAGGAGGACACCGAGGAGTCCGGCGACGAGCAGACCGGGCTGGCACGACCGGAGCTGCGCACCGCCATCCAGGTCACCGTGGCCGCGGGCCTGGCGATCGTGCTCGGGCAGCTGGTCTCGCCGAACCGCTGGTACTGGGCGGTGATCACCGCGTTCGTGGTGTTCATCAGCGCCAACAGCCGCGGCGAGCTGCTGGTGCGCGCCTGGCAGCGGACGGCGGGCACCATCCTCGGCGTGCTGGCCGGCATCGTGGTCGCCGCCCAGGTCGGCGGAGACCTCACCGCCGAGCTGTCGGTGATCCTGCTGTGCGTGTTCCTGGCCTTCTACTTCGTCGGCTACTCCTACGCCGCGATGACCTTCTTCATCACCACCCTGCTCGGGGCGCTGTACGGGATGCTCGGCACCTTCGACGCCTCCGTGCTGGAAACGCGGCTGGCCGAGACCGCGGTCGGGGCGCTGGCCGGGGTGCTGGCGGCGGTGTTCGTGCTGCCCACCCGCACCCGCGAGCTGGTCCGCACCAACACCGGCGAGTTCCTCAAGGCGCTGCGGGACTTCCTGCGCAGCACCGGAACCGAGCTCAGCGAGCAGGGCACGGCCTCGGGCTTGCAGGAACCCACGCGCGCGCTCGACGACGCGCTGCAGCAGGTGCTCACCAGCGCGAACCCGCTCACGGCCTACCGGTTCCGGTCCCGGCGCAGCCAGGTGCAGCGCACGGCGACCAAGCTCAGCGGCTGCGCCTACTACGTCCGCAACCTCTCGGTGGCGCTGGGCGACACGGCCGAGATGGTCGACGCCGACACCCGGGAGCGCCTGGCCGAGCAGCTGTGGGCGCTGGCCGACGCCGCCGAGTCCCTCACCGATGAGGGGCAGGTCCCGTTCGAGGAGGCGATCGCGGCGGCGCACCGCCGCTCCGACGAGCTGCACGACCTGGCCGAATCGCTCACCGACGGACCGACGTCGTTGCACCGCAGCATCCGGTGGCTGGACCGCACGACGCAGGTCCTCGACGAGCTGCCGCGCGAACTCGGCACCGACGCTCACCTGGCCGGGCGAAGCTGATCCACTCTTCCGGCGACACGGCACCGAGTGCGTAGGTCGCCACCGCCACCGCTCCTACGCTGCGAGATCAACTGCCTCCACGCGTCTGAGGAGCCCCCCACGTGAAGCGTTCGATCGCGCTCGGCCTGGCTGCGGTCGCGGCACTGGCCGTCGCGCCACCCGCGGCGAGCATCGCGGCGCCCCGACCTGCCCTGCAGTTCGGGCAGTGCCCGAAGGACATCGCCACGCCCTACCCGCAGCTGAGCTGCGCGACCATCGAGGTCCCGCTCGATCACGCCAACCCCGGCGGTGAGCGGGTGCAGATCCTGGTCACCAAGCTGCCCGCCCGCGACCCGCAGGCGCGGCGCGGCTCGCTGCTGGTCAACCCCGGCGGGCCCGGAGGCCCCGGAGCCGACTTCGCCGGCACCCTGGGCGAACTGGTACCGCCGCAGGTGCGCGACTCCTACGACCTGATCGGCTTCGACACCCGCAACACCGCGCACAGCACCCCGATCAGCTGCGTGGACCCGGCGACCTACTGGGCCAACCCGCTGCCCGATCCGGACTCCCCCGCCGCCCGCGAGACCAACTGGCAGCGAGCGCAGACCTACGCCGACGGCTGCGCGCAGCGCGCCGGGAAGTACCTGCCGCACCTGAACACGCCCACCAACGCCCGCGACATGGACCTCATCCGGTCCGCGCTGGGCGAGCAGAAGATCAGCTTCCTCGGCTACTCCTACGGCACCTACCTCGGCGCGGTCTACGGGCAGCTGTTCCCGGAGCGGGTGGACCGGATGGTCCTGGACAGCTCGGTCAACCCCGACGTCTCGGAGATCTGGTACGGCAACAACCTCGCCCAGGACGTCGCCGCGCAGCAGCGGCTCGACCACTTCTTCGACTGGGTGGCCCGGCACGACCAGGTCTTCCACCTCGGCACCGAGGGGTCGGCGGTGAAGGCCGCCTGGCAGCGCACGCAGGAGGACCTGCGGAAGGCGCCGCGCGGACCGCTGGGCCCCTCGGAGCTGATCGAGATCAGCTTCAACGCGCTCTACGGCGAATCCGACTGGCAGCCGCTGGCCCAGGGACTCGCCGACTTCCAGCTGCGTGGCGACGACCGCGCGCTGGCCGCGATGGTCACCCCGAAGGACGCGCTGGCCGAGAACGGCAACGCGATCTACAACGCGGTCGAGTGCGCCGACGCGCCCTGGCCGACCCGCCGCGCGGAGTGGGAGCGCGACTCCCGCCAGATGGCGACCGGGCACCCGTTCGCCGCCTGGTACAACAGCTGGACCGTCGCGCCGTGCCGCACCTGGCACGCGCCCCGGCAGCAGCCCACCAAGATCACCGGTGAGAAGCTGCCCCCGGTGCTGATGTTCAACTCCGAGCACGACGTCGCGACCCCGTACGAGGGTGCCGTCGAGATGCACCACTCGCTGCCGTCGTCGGTGCTGGTCACCGAACGCGACGCGGGCAAGCACGGGGTCTGGGCGCTGTCCGGCAACGCCGATGCGAACCGGATCGGCGCGGACTACCTGGTGCACGGCGCCCTGCCCGCCGAGGACGTCGCCATCCCGGGCCACCCCGAGCCGGACCCGTCGGGTTCGGACGCGCGCGACTCCCGCACCTTCGACCTTCGCTGATCCTCGCCACGACGACGAAGAAGGCCGGCCCCGGGAACGGGACCGGCCTTCTTCGCGCGCTGAACCGTCAGTTCACGCCGTGCATGTAGCGCTTCACGCTGCGCGCGGAGGCCAGCAGCAGGAGCGCGCACGCGATCGTGGCCACACCGACGATGGAGAAGTACACCTGCTGGTTGTCCACCGAGTACAGCTTGACCACCTGGGCGCCCAGGCCCTGGCCCATCGCCGGGGCCAGGAAGTACAGGCCCATCGTCTGCGAGGCGAAGACCTTCGGCGCCAGCTTGGTGCTCACCGACAGACCGACCGGCGAGAGCATCAGCTCACCCACGGTCATGATCACGAACACCAGCGCGAGCATGATCGGCAGGTGCTTGCCGTCGTCACCGGCGGCGAACTTCGACAGAACGACCCACAGGAACGACACGCCGACGAAGAACAGACCGCCGACGAACTTCTGCGGAGTGGAGGGCTGCCGCTCGCCCAGCTTCATCCACAGCGCGGCCATGACCGGCGCCAGGATGATGATCGCCAGCGGGTTGACCGACTGGAACCACGAGGCCGGGACGGCGAACCCGAGCACGTTGAGGTCGGTGTCGGACTCGGCCAGGTTCGCCAGCGTGTTCGGCTGCTGCTCGAACAGCAGGAAGAACAGCGCGGTGGCCAGGAACAGCGGGATGTAGGCGATCAGCCGGTCGCGCTCCACCTTGGTGATCTGCTTGCTGGAGAGCATGACCACGAAGTAGATGATCGGCAGCACCGCCGAGATGATGCTGATCAGGTTGACCAGACCGTCGAGCCCCATCATGCCGCTCGCCGCGAGCGCGACCAGCACCACGACGAAGCCCAGGGCGATGCCGCCCGCGCGGCCGAGGACCCGGCCCTTGTGCTCGGCGGGCAGCGGGTTGACCGGGACCAGGCCGGCGCTGCCGAGGTTCTTGCGACCCAGGGTGTACTGGATCAGGCCCAGCGCCATGCCGACCGCGGCCGCGCCGAAGCCCAGGTGCCAGTTGACCTTCTCGCCGAGGGTGCCCACGACGAAGGGCGCGATGAACGCACCCAGGTTGATGCCCATGTAGTAGATCGAGAAACCGGCGTCGCGGCGGGTGTCCTGCTCGCCGTAGAGGCCGCCGACCAGGCCGGAGACGTTCGGCTTGAGCAGACCGGTGCCGATGACCAGCAGCACCAGGCCGATCAGCACGGTGGTCATGCCACCGGGCAGGGCCAGTCCGATGTGGCCGAGCATGATGATCACGCCGCCGTAGAGGACCGCCCGCTGGGCGCCGACGACCCGGTCGGCCAGCCAGCCGCCGAGGACGCCGGTCATGTAGACCGAGGCGCCGTAGACGCCGACGACCGACAGCGCGGTCGATTCGGGGATTCCCAGGCCGCCTTCGGATACGGCGTAGTAGAGGTAGTACGCCAGAATGGCGCGCATGCCGTAGTAGGAGAACCGCTCCCACATCTCGGTGAAGAACAGCGTCAACAAACCGCGCGGGTGCCCGAAGAAACCCTTCTGCGGCGCGTCCGCAACCGTGGGTGTGCTCACGATCACGTCCTCTCGTGATTGTTCAGCGCGGCGGTGACCGCGACAACTCCGTCGCAGGTTACTTCTAGGTAGACTGGATCAGACCATCGGGGCGAGAAGCAGCCAACGACCGGCCACAACGGACTCCGCTGCACCCCAACGCACCTGGTGGGAGCACTCCCCGAGGTACATCCGCGCGCGCACCCGGCCGCCGCCGAACTCCGGGAAACCCGGCAATCGTGATCGCGCCGCTACCGATTGCATGCCGTCAACGCCGGTATACTCGGTATGACCTTTTCACCTGGTCCATTCAATTCACGGGAGTGAGCACTTCAGTGCCAGCGGCACAATCCCCAGAGGGAAGCAGTACCGAGCCGGGCAGTAGACCCGGCTATCTCCGATCGTCGGTCACTCGCACGAGGTGGGCCGAGGGTTGATCGAAATCCTGTTGGCCGTTGCCGGCCTTCTGTTCATCGCAGTGCTCACGCTGGGCACCGGTCTCGCGGTGGCAGCGGAGTTCTCCTTGACCTCGCTGGAACGCTCCACGGTGGACGCGCACGTGCACTCCGTGGACGACAAGCGCGCCCGCGCCGTGCAGCGCGCGCACCGCACGCTGTCGTTCCAGCTCTCGGGCGCGCAGGTCGCGATCACCCTGACGACGCTGATCACCGGTTACGTGGCCGAGCCGCTCATCGGCGACCTGATCCAGCCGGTGCTGACGGCCCTGGGCATGCCGCTGGGCGTGGCCGGGGGCGTGTCGCTGGCGCTGGCGATCCTGCTGGCGACCGCGCTGTCGATGGTCTTCGGCGAGATGGTGCCGAAGAACCTCGCCATCGCCCGCCCGCTGCCGACCGCGCGCGCCGTCTCCGGCTACCACGCGGGGTTCTCGCAGGTGTTCAAGTGGCTCATCGACGCCATGAACAACAGCGCGAACTGGGTGGTGCGCAGGCTCGGCATCGAGCCCCAGGAGGAGCTGCGCTCGGCGCGCTCCCCCGACGAGCTCGGCTCGATCGTGCGTTCCAGCGCCGCGCACGGCACGCTCGACGAGTCCACGGCCCGGCTGATGGACCGCTCGTTGCGCTTCGGCGACCGCAGCGCGGAGGAACTGATGACCCCGCGCGTGCGCGTCGCTTCGCTGCAGGTCGGCGAAACGCTCGTGGACCTGCTCGACCTCGCCCGCCGGACCGGGTTCTCCCGGTTCCCGGTGCACGGCGGCGACCTCGACGAGATCCAGGGCGTCGTGCACGTCAAGCAGGCATTCGGCGTCCCGGCCTCCCGCCGGGAGTCCACCCGCGTGGAGACGCTGACCCGCCCGGTGCCGACGGTGCCTGAGACGCTGGACGGAGACGCGCTGCTCAACCGGCTGCGCGGTTCCGGCCTCCAGCTGGCGGTCGTCGTCGACGAGTACGGCGGCACCGCGGGAATCGTGAGCCTGGAGGACGTGGTCGAGGAGATCATCGGCGACGTTCGCGACGAGCACGACCGACTGGAGATCTCCGCCGTGCGCAGGCTCGGCGACGACTCGTGGCTGATCTCCGGTCTGCTGCGCCCCGACGAGCTCGCCGAGGCCACCGGTTTCGAGATGCCCGAGGGCGACTACGAGACCGTGGCCGGCCTGCTGCTGTGGCGGCTGGGCCGGATCCCGTCGGTCGGTGACCAGCTCGAACTGGAGGACTGGCGGCTGACCGTCATGCGCATGGACAAGCACCGCATCGCCGAGCTGCGCCTCACCAAGCAGCCGGCCCAGGCCGAGGCGATGGGGGCGATCCGATGAGCGACTCCTACGCACTGCTGCTCGGCGTGCTCCTGCTGCTGCTCAACGCGCTGTTCGTGGGCGCGGAGTTCTCCCTGCTGTCCTCCCGCCGCGACCGGTTGGAGGCCCTGCTGGCCCAAGGCGTCGGCGGGGCGCGCACGGTGATCAAGGCGAGCCAGGAGGGTTCGCTGATGCTCACCAGCGCGCAGCTGGGCATCACGCTGTGCTCGCTGGGTCTCGGACGGCTGGGCGAGCCCGCCGTCGCGCACACCCTGGAAGCGCCGTTCACCGCTCTGGGCATCCCGGAGCCGGTGACGCACGCGGTGGCGTTCACGATCGCCCTGGCGATCGTGGTGATCCTGCACGTGCTGGTCGGCGAGATGGTGCCGAAGAACCTGGCGCTGGCCGAGCCGGAGCGCATGGCGCTGTGGCTGGTGCCAGCGCTGGTCGGGTTCGTGCAGCTGGCGCGCCCGTTCATCGCGCTGTTCAACATGATGGCCAACGCGGTGCTCAAGCTGCTGCGGATCGAACCGAAGGACGAGCTGGAGACCGCCTACACCTCCGCGGAGCTGGCCGAGCTGCTGGTGGAGTCGCGGCGCGAGGGGCTGCTGGAGCACTCCGAGCACCGCAGGCTCGCCCAGACGCTGTCGTCGGTGGAGCACACCGTCGCCGACGTCCTGGTTCCGCTGCCGGAGGTCACGACGCTGCCGGGTCGTCCGACGCTGGGCGATGTGGAGCGGCTGGTGGCCGACACCGGCTTCTCCCGGTTCCCGGTGCGCGACGACGACGGCAGGCTGCTGGGCTACCTGCACATCAAGGACGTGCTCGACCAGGCGGGCGACGATCCGCAGACGCCGATCTCCGACGCCCGGCGGCGCGACCTGCCGACGGTGCCGGTGACCGCGCGCCTGGACGAGGCCATGACGTCGCTGCGCCGGGCGGGAAGTCACCTGGCCGCGGCGGTGGACGCCGGTGGCGCGGCGGTCGGTGTGGTGGCGCTGGAGGACCTCGTCGAGGAGTACGTGGGCACCGTTCGCGACGGCACCCACGTCCACTGACCGGACGAGGCGCGGGCGGAGGACTCTCCTCCAGATGGCCCAACTTCACGGGAAAAGACGGGCGCACGGGATTGCCCGAACGGCCGCAAAATCCCGTTTTCCCAGTTCGCGCCGGGGATGCCCCCGGCGCGAACCCGGAACCGCGCTCGGTAGTGTCCATGCGTGCGAGATGATCAGCTCTCGCCGTCCCACGCGGACACATCTTCTTCGGGCCGCGTGATCGGCGGCAGGTACCGGCTGGACCGCACCATCGGCAAGGGCGGGATGGGCTACGTCTGGTCCGGGACGGACGAGGTCCTGGAGCGCCCGGTGGCGGTCAAGGAACTCCACCTGCCTGCCAACCTGCCCGAAGAAGGCGCCGATGAGCTGCGCGAACGAGCCCTGCGCGAAGCCCGGGCCATGGCCACCCTCAGCCACCCCAACACCGTGATGCTCTACGACGTGGTCCGCGAGGACGCCGCCGGCCCGTTCGTGGTCATGGAGCTGGTGCCGGGGCGGAGCCTGTCGGCGATCCTGAAGAAGCACCGCGCGCTCAACCACTACCAGCTGGCCGTCATGATCGACGGTGTGGCCGCGGCGCTCGACGCCGCTCACCGGGTCGGCATCGTGCACCGCGACGTCAAGCCGGGCAACGTGCTCCTCGGTCCGCGCGGGCAGGTCAAGCTCGCCGACTTCGGGCTCTCCCGCAACATCGCCGAGACCACCATGACCCGGTCCGAGATGCTGCTGGGCACGCCCGCGTACCTGCCCCCGGAGATCGCGCGCCGGGGCGCTCTCGACTCCCAGGCCGATCTGTGGAGCCTCGGCGCCACGCTCTACTCGGCGGCTGAAGGCCACCCGCCGTACGACAAGACCAATGACCCGCTGGTCATCATCAGCGCGATCGTGCACGGGCCGCTGCCCCGCCACCACCAGACCGGCCCGATCGGCGAGGTCCTCGGCGGGCTCCTGATCAAGGAGCCGGGTCGGAGAATGCCGCTGGTCGAGGTGCGCCGCAGGCTGCACGAGATCGTCAGGTCCGCCGGTGACGAGCCCTTCGAACCCCTGCTGGACCCCGGCTCGCCCGAAGCGACCGAGCGCTTCCCCACCCCGGTGGCGGCCCCGGCGGCGGTGCCCCGCCCGCCGGCTCGGCCCGCCGACCGCCGCCAGTCGATCCCGCGCGTGACGCCCACGCCGCCGTCGACCCCCCGGCCGATGGCGGGCACCCCGCAGCCGTGGATCCCCCCGCAGCAGGTGCGAGCCGAACAACCGAACCTGTCCGCCCAGTCCGGCGCCTGGCAGGGTCAGCACGGACCCGGCTCCTCGCACCCGTCACCCGAGCAGCCCGCGTCCCGGCGCCGCGTCGGGCGGACCACGATCATCGCGGGTGCGGTGACGCTGGTGCTGGTCGCGGGCGCGGCGGTGTTCGGTTACGCGGTCGGCAACGAGGAAGAAGACCCCCAATCGACCATCCAGCCGAGCCGCCCGGCCGGCAGTGCCTACGATGCGCTGCAGGCCGAGCTCGCCGGTTGGACGGGCCGCTCGTTCGGCACCACCACCTACCAGGGCGTCACCTACGCCGGCCCCCTGCTGCCGGGCCACGTGCTGCGGTTCGACCAGGTGGATTTCGGGCCCGTGCCCGCCACCGAGGTCGCCGCGCGGTTCCGCACCTCGGTGCCGTCGTCGGCCAACGCGACGATCGCGGTCCGGTTGGCCAGCCCCAACGGCGAGCGGGTCGGCCAGATCAACGTGGCGGACCTCCACCACGACAGCGCTTGGAAGACCGTGCCGGTGGAGCTGGAGCGCGGTGTGTCGGGCAAGCACACGGTCTACCTGGTCATCAGCTCGCAGGTCGGCGGCGAGGCGTTGCAGCTGGACTGGGTCCAGTTCCACCGCTGAACCCCGGGCAGATACCCTGACCAGCGATGTTGGTGTTGACCGAGCAGGAGTGGCGCGAGCGGCAGACCGCCCACCGCGAGCGGGTGGCCCGGTGGACCTCGCCGCACCGGCGGCGTCAGCACAACCAGCGCAAGCATCCGGTGCTGGACTTCCTGTTCACCTACTACTCGTTCCGCCCGGCCCGCCTGGAGCGGTGGCAGCCCGGCGTCGGCGTGGTGCTGGAGAACGGTCAGGAGTTCTTGTCCCGCAAGGGCTTCACCGAGGCGCCCGGCGGTGTCGCGCTGGACCCGGCGGCGCTGACCGACAAGCGGCGTGATTCGGCGGAGTTCATCCTCGGCCTGCTCAGCGCGACCGCGTCCCGTCCGGCCCGGCTGGGCTGCTTCGGACTGCACGAGTGGGCGATGGTCTACCGCACCGAGCCGGGCGACGTCCGGCACAGCGGCTGGCCGCTGCGGCTGGGGCACGACGGCACCGACCAGGTCGTGGAGTCGATGCCGATCAGCTGCACCCACCACGACGCGTTCCGGTTCTTCACCCCGCAGGCGCGCCCGCTCAACGAGCTGCAACCGTCCCGAGCCGACCAGGTCAGGCTGGAGCAGCCCGGTTGCCTTCACGCGAACATGGATCTTTTCAAGTGGGCCTACAAACTCGACCCGTTCGTGCCCGGCGAGCTCATCGCCGATTGCTTCGAGCTGGCGGTGCGGGTCCGGGAGCTGGACATGTGCGCCAGCCCGTACGATCTCTCCGAGCTCGGCTACGAGCCGGTGCCGATCGAGACCCCGCAGGGACGCGCCGACTACGCGCGGCGGCAGCGCGAGTTCGCCGAGGAAGCTGCGGGGCTGCGGCAACGGCTCATCGACACCTGCCGCGACGTCCTGACCTGGGCCGCGCCGAGTCCGGTCTGAAACGTCCTCAGCGGAAGGGGATTCGGTTTCTCGCCTAGCGCTCCCCCGCCAGGGTGCCGACAGCGCCCGCCGGGGTTCCCGTGTTCCCGGGTGTCGTCGAGGACCGGCTCAGCGCCCACGCCATGCCGACCACCACCGTCACGGCCGCGAGCGCCTGCGCGGCGACCGCGGCCGCCACGGGCTCGGCCGGTGATGTCAGCACCGCCACCAAGACCACCGCTCCCGCAAGCCAGGACGCCGCCACCTTCCGGTGCCGACCGCGTGCGATCAGCGCCGCGTGCAGCACCTGCGCTCCCATCAGCAGCACCGTGCTGCCGACCAGGCACACCGAGGTCAGCGTCGACAGGGGAACTCGCGTTCCGAACAACTCTCGCAAAGCCCACCCGCCGAGGCCGGCAACGCCCAGGAACCCGGCCGCTCCGAACGCCAACGCCACCGCCATGCCGTTCCTGACCGTCGCCCGGAACCGGTGCCGTTGCGCGCGCGCCTGAGCATCGGTCAGCGCGGTCAGCAGGAACGCCTGCACCGGCGAGAACACGAACAGCGGCATCCTCGCCAGCAGCAGTCCGGCGGCGAAAGCCGCTGCCAGCGCGGCATCGTGCAGCCGAGTCGTGACGATCACGACCGAGAGGTTGGCGATCACGTACGTCAGCAGCGTCGCCACCGCCAGCGACGGCAACCCGCCGGACGCGCCCGGACGCGAAACGCTTTGCACGGCAGCATCCCCAGGACCCGGGTGCACGAGCGGACGCCTCCGCCTCACCGCGCACAGCGCGCCGACGAGCGCGCTGCACCCGGTCCCCGCCGCGAACGTGGCCGCGTACCACGTCACCGGAACCGGACCCGCGACCCACGCGGAACCGACGAACACGAGCCGTCCGATCCCCTCCGCGCCCAATGACGCCGCGTAGCCACCGAAATCGTCCAGACCAGCGAGCACCCCGCGCACCAGCGACATCATCGCGGTGAGCGCGGTGTTGACCGCGGCCACGACGAGCAGCCCGCTGTGGCCCGCCAGCGCGTCGTCGACCAGCAGCGGCGCGCACGCCACGAGTGCCAGCAGTCCTGCGACGAGCAACGCCGCACCGCGAATCGCCGTCCACGCCACGGCTTCTCGCACCGACCGCCCCAGCGCGACCGCGTGCGCGGTGCGGCGACTCACCTCCTGCTCCAAGGCGAGGAAGACACCCGGACCGAGGATGTTGACGACCATGTACAACGTGGACACCGCCGCCGCCTCGGACGGGGCGAACAGGTGTCCCGCCAACGCGACGAACGCGTAGCCCGCCGCTCCGACCAGAACGGTTCCCACCGCGAGCGCCACTGCCCCTGACTGCTCACCTCCGGTCACGGAGTCGCACGCTACGCGTGCGAGCGCACCCCCGCAGAACGCACGAGCGCCGCCACGGTTCCGGTGTCCCCAAAGGACGAACATCACCGCGCGAGAACACCGTTTTCACGTTTCTCGTTCGAGAATCTGCGCGGCCGTCGGGAGCATCACGTGTTTGAGTGGTGTGCCACCTCCCGGTTTGCGGCTCGCGCTCGGGGCCACCCACGCTCGCAGGTATCAGGTCGCAGCGGGTGGCCTCAGGCACCTGGGATCGGAATCGTTTTCGTCATTCAGGAGGAAACTTGTGCGCGCTTTGGTGACAGGCGGGGCCGGTTTCATCGGCTCGCACCTCGTGGAGCAGCTCGTTCGTGACGGTCATGAGGTGTGCGTGGTCGACGACCTCAGCCGGGGAAGTGTGGACAACCTGGCCGCATCGCTCGACACCGGAAACCTGAGCCTTCATCGCGTCGACGTCTGCTCTCCCGAAGTCGTTGCCCTGGCTGGAGAACATCGCCCGGAGGTCGTGTACCACCTCGCCGCGCAGATCGACGTGCGCGCGAGCGTCGCCGACCCGCTCGCCGACGCTCGCGCCAACGTCCTGGGCGTCGTCAACGTCGGCGAAGCGGCCCGGTTGTCGGGCGCCCGCAAGGTGGTCTACGCCACCTCCGGCGGTTCCATCTACGGGCACGCCGAGACCGTTCCGACGGACGAATCCGAACGCGTTCAACCGTTCTCGCCGTACGCGGCGTCCAAGTTCGCGGGCGAGATCTACTTCGACACCTACCGGCGGCTGCACGGCTTGGAGTGCACGCACCTGGCGATGGCCAACGTGTACGGGCCCCGCCAGCTCTCGCTCGGCGAGGCGGGAGTCGTGGCCGTGTTCGCCGGTGCGATGCTCGACGGCGCGCCGACCGCGATCTACGGCGACGGCCGCAACACCCGAGACTACGTGCACGTCCACGACGTCATCGCCGCGTTCATCGCCGCCTCGGGAGAGCGGGGATCGGGCAAGCGCTACAACGTCAGCACCGGAGTGCCGACCTCCGACCGGGAACTGCACTCCATCGTCGCCGCGGCGACCGGTGCTCCCGACGAACCGGCGTTCCTGCCCGCGCGGCAGGGAGACGTGCGGGATTCCGTGCTCGACTGGTCCCTCATCGGCCGTGAACTCGGCTGGAAACCGCAGATCGACCTCGTCACCGGCATCGGCAGCGTCGTGGAGCACCTGCTGTCGCAGCGCGACATCCCGGTTCCAGGACCCCGACGCCGCCGACCCGAAGCCGTCTCACGAGAAGGTTCAGGAGGTCCGATCGCGCTCTTCGTCGAGGGCGACCGCGCGCGCCAGCCGCGAGAACCGCACCCGTAGTTCCTTGAACCGCAGGTAGGTGTTGAGCGAGAAGAACGCGAACGCCGTCACCAGCCCGTACAGCAGCAGGTCCGAGCCCCGGCCGACGCCGACGGCGGCTGCCAGCACCGTCAGCGTGTCCGGGCGCAGCACGGCGAACACGCCGAACGCCAGGAACATGATGAAGCCGATTCGGACAGCGGCGGTCACGTACGTCGTGCCGTGGTGCCGGAGGAAGAACACCAGCAGTGCCGTCACGGCGGCGACCAGTATCACCTGAATTGTCATCTGATGTGCTCCGTCTTGGTCCGCACCACCGTCTCGAACGCGATGTTGACCGCGTTGAGCAGTGACTGTCCCTTCGCCATGGAATAGGCGGTGTACCGAATGGTCACCGGGCTCTCGGCGACCCGCCAGCCAAGACGCCGGATCATGCCGATGATCTCGGAGGCGTGACCCATGCCGTCGCAGGTGATCTCCATCGTGTCGGCGACCGATCGGTTGAACGCCCGCAACCCGTTGTGCGCGTCGGAGAGCTGCAGGCGTCGCAAGCTCGGACTGCACCGCACCACCGTGCGGAGGACCACTCGTTTGAGGATCGGGACGGACGCTGCGCCGTCGCCGAAACGAGTGCCGATGACGATGTCGCGATCACCCGCTGCGAGCTCGTCGAGCAACCGGAGGGCGTCGGACACCTGGTGCTGGCCGTCGGCGTCGAAGGTCAGGAACCATCGGGCACCCGGCCGCGTTCGCGCGAACTCGACCCCGGTCTGCAGCGCGGCGCCCTGCCCGAGGTTCACCGGATGACGCACCACCACCGCCCCGGCATCGCGCGCCAGGGCGGCCGAATCGTCGGCGCTGCCGTCGTCGACGCACACCACGTTCGGGAACGCCTGCCTGAGCTCGGTGACCACCTCGTGGATGACCGTCGCCTCGTTGTACATCGGGATGATCACCCAGATGTCGTCCCGTGCAGTCATCGCGTTCCCCTCCGTCCGTCGGGCGCCGGCGCCGACGAATCCAGGTTGGAGTTCTCCGAGCAGGAGGACAGCGCGAACAAGGCCAGTTCACCCTGCCGTTCGACCAGTCGAAAACCGGTTATTCGTCCCGGATCACGCACACCGGGGTAGTCGTCGACCCTAGGGTCGGCCGGCCAGAAGTGCACCTCGCCGACGAGCAGGTAGCGCACGCCCAGCTTCGTCGCGATCCGGCACGCGCGCGCGTCGGATGCGGCGAAGACGAGGTTCTGGGCGAGGTAGTTCTGCTCGGCGGTCTGCTTCCGGCCGTCCAGCTGTCCGAACAGGACGCGGCGGCCCTGCAGCGGCCACAGCAGCGCGCTGCCGTCCCACGGGTTGTTGGCGACCACGGCGTCCGGTTCGATGCGGTCGCGGATCCGCGCGAAGAACTCCGCCTCGTCCGGGCTGACCATGTTGGTCGCCGGGGCGTCCTCGGCGGCGAACGTGCTGTGCACCAGCATCGCGGAGCGGCCCAGGTGCATGCCCTTCGTGGCGCCCGCGATGATCGCCGCGATCAGCAGCGTGGTCGCGCCGACCGGCACCGCGACCCGGAGGTCGATCCGCTCCCGGAGCCACTCGGCGATCGCGACCGTGCCCAGCGCCGCCAGCGGCACCCCGGTGATCGGCAGCATCGCCGCGATCCGCCACGAGTCGCTGTACCAGAAGCCGGTCAGCAGCATCGTCCACGGCGACTGGATCGACGCGGCCATCACGAACAGCGCCGCCGACACCGCGTGGGCCGCGGCCAGCCACCGCAACCCGGGATCGCGGAGCGATCGCACGATCCCCACCAGGACCACCGCCGCCAGCAGCCACTCCGCGCGACGTCCGTGCGTGGCGTGCAGCAGCGCCTCGCCGACGGCTCCGGCCGCGGTGGTGGTGGGTGCCCACCACACGGCCGCGACCTCCCGCATCAGCGGCGTCATGCGCAACCCGGCCAGCAGCGCCACCGGCACGACCACCGCTGCGGCCACGGTCCACCCCGCGCGACCGACGCGGCCGTCCGCGACGTGCTCGCGCGCCCGCTGCGCGGTCGTCACCAGGATCAGGACCGAGGCCAGCACCGCCAGGAACACCACCGTGTTCGGGTGCGCGAACGCCATCCCCACGAGCGTCACGGCGAGCAGCACGAGCGCGCGAGGCCGACCCACGGCGTCGTCGACCGCTCGGCCCATCACCGCCAGCACCAGTCCCAGCGCCACGGGGACGAGGCTCATCCCCAGCAGGTTCGGCCACAGCACGCCCCACTTGAGCAGGCCCCACGGGAACGCGGTGAACCCGACCGAGTAGAGCCCGGTGACGGCCAACGTCCCCGGCTTCGGGCCGAACACCTGGCGCGCCAAGAAGACGCACGCCAACGGCCACACCAGCACGGCGATCACCCCGGCGACCGCGTTCGCCCCGGCCGGGATCGCTCCACCGGCGGTGGCGAGCACCATTGCGGTGAGGTCGTGCCACGCGGCCGGGTAGAACCGGGGTGGTGCCCCCGGCACGTCCAACGCGCCCACCGTCAGCGACGACGCGTCCCCGGAGTCCCGGATCGCGGCGAGCGCGGTGTAGTGGAACACCGCGTCGAAGCTCTGCGACAACGCCGCCGGGGTTCGCAACGCCAGCACGAGCGCGACCCCGCCCAGCAGGGCCCCGGCCAGCACACCGCCGGCAGCGCAGGCCCGCACCGATCCCGGGTCACGCGCAGGGCGTCCGCCGACCAGCCCGTTCACCGCCATCGCGAGCAGCGTCGCGAGCACGACCGCGCCCAGCGCCACGACGGGCGACCACCGCACCGACGCGGCCCCGGCCGCCACGGCAGCCATCGACAGGGTCGTCACCGCCAGAGCCGGAGCCGCGGCCCACGCCGCGCATCCCCGCAGTCCCATCGCCGAGGCGATCGGCAACCCCGCCAGCAACGTCCACACCACCGCCGTCGCCCAGAGCGGAACCGCGTGCGACCAAGCATCGGCCATCGTCACCTCGTCGAGCCCACGACGACGGGAGGGCGTCCGGCCGGCGGCGCCGCGTCGAGCGTGCGAATCGCGTTCAGGTCCACCGAGTACACCGCGACCGTGCCGCTGCGGAACGCGGGACGGACCTCGGGCAGCGCTTCGAGGTTCAGCAGTCCAGGTGCCAGCCCGTACGACGGCCCGGAAACCCAGTTCTCGGGCGCTCCCGCCGAACTGATCGTCGGGGTCTTCGTGTCCACGTAGATCCAGGCGATGTCGAAATCGATCAGGGCGCGCCGCACGTAGCGGTCGGTCCGATACCGGTTGAAGTCCGCCAACAGCGCGTAGCTCGGCGGCCACGTGGCCGCGCCCAGCGTCAGCACGTTCACCACCGGCACGCCACCGAGGACGTAGAGGTAGGTCGACCCGTCGTTGGCGGAGTTCAGCACGCGCTGGCCGGGCAGCACGCGGGGAACGAGCCACCGGATCGCGGCGAGATCGTCCGGCGACACCCGCACGTACGGAGTCGGATTGCTGAACCGGCTGGCCACCGTGGACTGGCCGGTGCGCAGGTATCCCGGCAGAACGGCCACGCCGTAGGTCACCGCCAGCACCATCACCAGCCCGACCGCGGCCCACCGCCCTGCCGAGGGGCGCAGCGACGGCAGCCGCGGCAGCCGCCGCGCCACTGCCGCGGCCGTGAACACGACGCCCAACGCCGCGATGACCGGCACGAACAGGTTCAGGTGGCTGGAGATCCGAAACGTCGCGTTGTAGAAGTAGCGGGTGATCCCGGCCTCCCAGCCGCGACCGGGGCTGACGTACATGGCCACGACGACGATCGCCCACGCGCCCCACGTCGTGATCAGCCCCCACGGCCCTCCCCTGACCAGGATCGCCACCAATCCCGCCAGCAACAGCAGCATCACCGCGAACTGCCCGGCGCCCAACGGCACCGTGTCACCCGGGAACCCGTCGTAGGGGACCGCGAAAACCCGTCCCACCGCCTGCGCCAGCGTCTCAGCAGGTTTCTCCGACGGGAACGAGGTCACGGTCGCGCTCTGCGACAGCACTGCGGCGAGTCCCGGCAGTGACATCACCCCCGCCACCACGACCGCCGCCCCCACCGCGCGCACCCGCTCCTTGGCGAAACCCGCTCCGCCCCGCGTGAACAGCTCGCCCGCGCACCAGGCCACCAGGCTCACACCCACCGTCACGCCGGCGCTCGGGTGCACCGCCACGGCGCCCGCGCACGCGAGCCCGGCCGCCAGCACCGGGCCCGTTGCCAGCGGCATCGTCACGAGGGCGGCCACGATGCCCGGCGTCATCGCAAGCGCGGTCGCGTTCGGCAGCATCCCGCCGACGTGGTTGAGCAGGAACATGGGCTGCTGCAGGCCGATCGCCACCACAGCGGCCATTCCCCCGGCGAGCATCGCGATTCCGAAGCCCATTCGCGCTCGTCGGGCCGCCAGCACGCCCAGCGTCGCCACCGACACCGGCCACACCACCGCGCAGACCACGATGGACACCGCGTTCAACCCGACCACGGCATCCCCGGCGAACCGGGCCACGACCGCCGAGAGCAGGTGCAGCCCCGCCGGATACGGCTGAGCGGGTGCTCCGGTGAGCAGGTCGGCCGGGAGCAGCTGCCAGGGAGCGCCCCGCCCGGTGCGTTCGATGAAGGCCGTCAACGTCGTGTGCACGACCATGTCGTGCTCCTGCGGCAGGGTGCGGAGCGAACCCATGCCCGCCAACCACGACCGCACGCCTGCCGCGATGGCGCCCGCGACCAGCACGACGCCGCACGCCGCTCCGGCCACCTCGACCGGCCGACGCCGCGGCCCGGTCAACGGCTTGCGGGGACTCCGCCACCGCACCCCCACGCCGACCAGCGCCACCAGACCGACGACCAGGCCGAGCGGACCCGGTCCGAACGGGACGCCGATCAGCGCGCAGCCCATCGCCGTCAGCGATGCGATCCCCAACGAAATCGGCGGCGCCACCCCGGCGAACCAGCTCACCCGTCTCACCCGGGCCGCCAGCAGCACGATCGCGCCGGGGACGAACAGCACCGACGTCGCAACCGCGAGCACCCACAAGGTCTTCACCGTGTCCCACCTGCGTTGGCTGCGTCGCCGGGAGTGTCCCGGCGACGTACGTCGCACGTCACCGCAATCGACGACGGCTCTGATCACGGCACAGGCAAGCTAAACCAGAGCGGTCGTGATCGCAGTCCCAGAACCGGTGCCCGGACGAGTGATCGAGCGTTCGCGCGCACCCCGCTTCGAAACTAGCGTCGCCACGAAGCAGCCGCGCAGACATGTCCGTTCACTACTCAAAAGAGGGTATCGATGGCCAAGACGCTGGCCGATCGCTCCGCACCGGCACGCTCACTCCGCACGACGCTGCGGCACCGATCGGCTTGGGGCCCGGTCCTCTCCGTCGGCTGCGGCACCGCGTTGATCGCCGTGCACGCGCGCGCCTACGGTTCCTGGCTCATCGACGACGCGGCCATCACGTTCGCCTACGCGCGAAACCTCGCGAGCGGAGCGGGCCTCGTGCTCCAGCAGGGCGCGATGCCGGTCGAGGGCTATTCCAACCCGACGTGGCTGGTGCTGCTGACCCTCGGCCGGGCACTGGGCCTGTTCGATTCCGGCACCTTGTTCGGGGTTCCCGACTACGTCGCCTTTCCGAAGCTGCTGGCGCTCGGCTGCTGCGCGGGCGTGCTCGTCTGCTGCTACGCCGCCGCCCGGCCGCTGACCTCCCGGGCCGCGTGGGCTCCGCTGGTCGCGGGCGCGGTCCTCGCGGCGCTGCCGTCGTTCGTGATCTGGAGCTTCTCCGGTCTGGAGAACCCGCTGTACGCGCTCATCACCGCGGCGCTGGCCACGCTGCTGCTGCGAGCGAGTCTCGCCGGAACGCTGCTGCACCCGCGCATCGCCGCAGCGTCGGGAGCGCTGGCGGTGCTGGCCGCGATGACGCGACCCGACGGCGCGCTGCTCGCCGCCGCGTTCCCCCTGCTCGCCGTCTGGTGCGCGCGCAGCGCGGCGATCCGCGCGATCTTGATCTCCTGCGCGTCCTTCATCGTCCCCTTCGGACTCTTCCTCGCCTGGCGGTTCGTCCACTTCGGAATTCTGGTGCCCAACACCGCCGTCGCCAAGGGAGGGATCGCGCTCGGCGCGCCTCAACTGGACCGGCTGCGCGAGCTCCTCTCCTACCCCGGATGGCCGGCCACCGTCGCCCTCCTGATCGGCGTGGTGGTGCTGGGGCGTCGTCGCGAGCACCGCGCCGCGCTTCCCGCGCTGCTGATCCCGCTGGTCCTCGCGGTCCTCGCCTACACCCTGCTGCCGGAGGACTGGATGAGCCAGTACCGCTTCGCCACCCCGGTCTGGACGCTCGCCGCGCTGACCACGGCGCTGGTCGTCACAGCCGGCCTCGCCGGTCAACGCAGCCGGTGGCGCGTCGCACTGGTGCTGGTCGTCGTGCTCGCCGGACTCGTCGGCGCACCGCGGCTGCATCGCGATGCCACGGCGTTTCGCGCCGCTCCCGATGTGCCGCTCTGCTCGATCACCGAACGCTACGGTCACGTGCCCGACCGCTACGCCGATCTCCTCGGCCTGCGCAGCGGAACCCTGCTCGTCCCCGACGTCGGCGGCACGGCGTTGACCAGCCGGCTCCGCATCGTCGACCTCGCCGGGCTCACCGATGCGGCGATCGCCGAGCACCACCACCGCGGCGACATGCGCGGCCTGCGCGACCACGTCTTCGACCGCGCACGCCCGACGATCATCCACGCGCACGGGCACTGGAGCGCGGCCACCGGCGTCCTCGGCGATCCGCGGCTGGCCCGCGACTACGTGCTCGTCCACGCCGACCAGGCCCTGGCTCCCAACCAGGACTGGATTCGCAGGGAGGCCGTCGCGGATCCCGCGCTGCTCCCGGCTCTGCGCGCCGACGCCGGGCGCCACATCGACGAGATCAACCACCGCGATGCCACCGTCCCGACCCGCGACTGCGGACCCGTCCTCCGGGTCGGCCGCTGACGCCCTCCCTTCACCGGAGGGGAGGTGTCAACGCGGCTCAGGTTCGGGCGCGGCCCCTGGTGAGCACCGCGAACACCACGACCGCCGAGACCGACAGCGCGCCCATCACCAGGCCCATCGGGACCGCGGTGTCCGAGCCTGCGATGCCGACCAGCGGGGAGACCAGACCGCCGATCATGAACTGCAGCACGCCCAGCAGCGCCGAGGCGCTCCCGGCCGTCTCGCGGTGCCCGGACAGGGCGAGAGCGGTGGCGTTCGGGAACACCAGGCCGATGCTGGCCACCGTCACGAACAGAGCAGGGAGCAGTGCGAGCAGCCCCAGGCCCAGCAGCGTCGACACGGCCACGGAAACGCCGCCGAGGGCGTTGCAGCTCAGCCCGATCGCCAGCAACCGCCGCGAGTCGACCTTGCCGACCAGCAGCCCGTTGATCTGGCCCATCGTCACGATGCCGATCGAGTTCACGCCGAAGACCAGGCTGAACATCTGCGGCGAGAGGTGGTGGACGTCCTGCAGCACGAACGACGAACCGGAGATGTAGGCGAACATGGCGGCGAAGGCCAGCGCCGCCGACAGCGCGAAACCGGTGAACTTCCGGTCGCGCAGCAGTCCGCCGAAGGTGCGCAGGGTCTGCGGCAGGCTGCCGGGACGCCGCCCCTCGGGCGGCAACGTCTCGGGCAGGGCCAGCAGGGCGGCGACCAGCAGCGCGGCACCGATCGCGCACAGCGTCACGAACACCCCGCGCCACGAGGTGACCCGCAGCAGCTGTCCTCCCAGCACCGGCGCGAGCACCGGGACCACACCGTTGACCAGCATCAGCAGGGAGAAGAACTTCGCCAGCGCGACGCCGGAGAACAGGTCGCGCACCACGGCTCGCGCGATCACGATGCCGGCCGCTCCGCCGAAGCCCTGCACCAGCCGCAGCGCGGCCAGCGCGTAGGCGGAGGGCGCGAGCGCGCAGGCCAGCGAGGCGAGGGCGAAGACGACGACACCGATCAGCAGCGGGCGGCGTCGACCGTAGGTGTCCGACAGCGGACCCATCACCAGCTGCCCCAGCGCGAGCCCGATCGTGCAAGCCATCAGCGACAGCTGCACCTGGGAGGCGCCCGCGTGCAGCTCGCCGGAGATGGCCGGGAGGGCGGGGAGGTACATGTCCATCGACAGCGGCCCGAACGCCGACATCCCGCCCAGGATCAGCGCGTACTTCCCGCGCGACTGCTCTGACATCCGCCCTCGATCGTTCGCACCGCGAATCAGTTCGGCTCAACGGTAACCCGCGGCGGAGCGCCCTCGCGATGAGTCGTTCATCGCACCAGGCGGCGGTTTTGGTCCGAACCGACCGGACGAAGAGGACTTCGATCACGGACGCTTCGGACGAGAACCGCCCGGTGCCCGTGCTCACCGCCCCCAGAGCGGCCCTTGCCAGGTGGAGGTGGCGCGCAGGTCGCGCTTGAGGAGCTTGCCGCCGGGGTTGCGCGGCAGCGGCCGCTCGCTGAGGTGCAGGAACTGGGGGATCTTGAAGTCCGCCAGGTGCTCCCCGAGATGAGCCAGCAGCCGTTCGGCGTCGAAGGTGTCGTCGGCGACGATCACCGCGCCGACCTTCTCCCCCATCACGTCGTCCGGCACCCCGACGACCGCCGCCTCCACCACGCCCGGCGCGGCCGCCAGGGCGTTCTCGACCTCCACGGAGTAGACGTTCTCGCCGCCCCGGTTGATCACGTCCTTGGCCCGGTCGACGACGTAGACCAACCCGGCGTCGTCGACGCGGGCGAGATCACCGGTGCGCAGCCAACCGTCGACGAACGTCGACGCGGTGGCCTCGGGCTTGTTCCAGTAACCGGCGACGACGTTGGGTCCGCGGATCAGCAGTTCGCCCACGCCGGTGACCGGGTCGGGCTCGTCCAACGCCACGTCGACCACGGGCGCAGGGAACCCGACCGAGTCGGCGTGGGCGACCGCGTGCTCGTGCGGCAGGAACGTCGAGATCGACGAGGTCTCGGTCAGCCCGAAGCCGTTGCCCACCCGCGCCCGCGGGAACGCCGCTTTGATGCGCTCGACCAGCGCGGGCGCCGTGGGAGCGCCGCCGTAGGAGACGTGCTCGACCGAGGACGTGTCGAACTCCGCGAAGTCCGGTTGCTTGAGCGCGAGCGCGTAGATGGCGGGCACCGTGGTGAACAGGTTGATCCGCTCCTCGGCGATGATCCGCAGGAACTGGCGCACGTCGAACGACGGCATCACCACGGTCGATCCGCCGTAGGAGAGCTGCAGCAGCAGCTGCGTGTTGCAACCGGTGACGTGGAACAGCGGAACGGACACGAGGTTTCGCGTCCGCCAGCCGTTCTCGACGTCGATGCCCTTCACCCGGCACACGTTCTCCACATTGGACAAGAAGTTCTCGTGGGTGGTCATCGCCCCCTTGGGGCGCCCGGTGGTGCCGCTGGTGTAGAAGATCGCCGCCACCTCGTCCCGGGCGAGGTCGTCGACGGCGGAGGGTGGTCCGTCCGGCAGCGGTGCGCCGGGGTGGAAGGTGAACGCCGCGCCGGAATCGGCCAGCACGTAGTCGACCTCGGGCTTGGCGAAGCGGGTGTTGACCGGTACCGCGATCGCGCCGGCCAGCTGCGTGCCGAGGAACGCCAGCACCCAGTCGACGCCGGCGGGAAGCAGGTTGGCCACGCGGTCGCCGCGGGAGATCCCGGCCGCGCGCAGCCCGCCGGCGATCCGGGCGGCCCCGTCCCACAGCTCCCGGTAGGTCACGCGCCCGCCGCCGACCTCCACCAGCGCTTCGCGGTCGCCGAACCGCTCGACCGCGCCTCGCAGCATGTCCACCAGCGACTCGGCCAGCCCGGTGTAGCGGGCGATGCCTCGTTCGTCGCGTTCGATGCCGGACCTGTCGAACATCGCCTGACCTCCCCGTCGCGCGGACCGTGATCACGGTCACTCGCCGGATGGCGGGGGTCAAGCGGTCACGGCACGCGGAACCCGAACGGAAGTTCCAGCCGGTGCGCCGCGAGCAGCTCCTCGTCGGCGAGCAGTTCGGCGGTGGAGCCGTCCGCGACCACCCGGCCGTCGTCGATGATCACGCTGCGCGGGCACAGCTGCAGCGCGTAGGGCAGGTCGTGGGTGACCATCAGCGTCGTCCCGCCCACGGCGAGCAGCACCTCCGCCAGCTCGCGGCGCGCGACCGGTTCCAGGTTCGCCGAGGGCTCGTCGAGCACCAGCAGTTCCGGGCGGCACGCCAGCACGGCGGCCAGCGCGACGCGTTTGCGCTGGCCACCGGAAAGGTGCAGCGGTGAGCGGTGGGCGTGCTCGGTCATCCCGACCGCGTCGAGGGCCTCCTGGACGCGTTGTTCGAGCTCGGCGCCGCGCGCCCCGAAGTTGGCCGGTCCGAACGCGACGTCCTCCCGGACGGTGGGCATGAACAGCTGGTCGTCGGGGTCCTGGAAGAGCAGGCCGACGCGGCGGCGGATCTCCTTGAGGTGCCGGGTCTCCACCGGCATCCCGCCCACCGAGATGCTGCCCGCCGTGGGCCGCAGCACGCCGTTGAGGTGCAGGGTCAGCGTCGTCTTGCCCGCACCGTTGGGGCCGAGCACGGCGACCCGCTCCCCCGGCTCGACGCGCAGGTCGACGTGGTGCAGCGCGCGATGCCCGTCGGGGTAGGCGTGCGCCAGACCGGTGATCTCCAGCGCGGGTGCGGTCACCGCTTCGCGGAGCCCGGCGGGCTGCTCGGTCACGCGGTCCACAGCGACACCCCCAGTACGACGGCCGCTGCGGCGGGCGCGGCCAGGCCCGTGCTCCAGGTCTTCCACGAGGTGCGGCGAGCCGGTTCCAGCTCGGGCATCTCGCCTTCCCAGCCGCGCGAGACCATCGCCAGGTGCACGCGCTCGCCGCGCTCGTAGGAGCGGATGAACAGGCTGCCGACGCCGCGCGCGGTCGCCCCGACCTGCCACAGGAACCTCGGGTCGTGCCCCCGGGAGATCCGCGCGATGCGCATCCGGCCGGCTTCGGCGACGATCACCTCGGCGTACCGCAGCATCAGGGTGATGATGGTGATCACCAGCTTCGGCGCGCGCAGCCGTTGCAGGCCGAGCACGATCTCGCGAGGCGCGGTGGTGGCCGCCAGCAGCAGCGAGGTCCCGAGCCCGAGCGTGCCCTTGACCATGATGTTGAACCCGGCCAGCAGTCCTTCGGTGGACAGCGCGAGGCCGGCGACCTCCGTGCTCGGGCCGCCCGCGGTGAACGGCAGCAGCAGCGCCAGCACCACGAACGGCACCTCGATCAGCAGTCGCGCGGCCAGCCAGCGCGGCGGGATGCGCGCGATGGCGGCCAGCGCGGCGAGCAGCACCGCGTAGCCGCCGAAGGCCCAGAAGATCTCCCGCGGCGTGGCCACCACGCACAGCACCAGCAGGAACGCGGCGGTGATCTTCACCTGCGGGTCGAGCCGGTGCACCGCCGTGTCACCGGGCAGGTGCAGGGCGTCGGCGTGCCCGGTGCCCACCTACGCCTCCTCTGATCCGGAGCGGCGACGCAGCCCCCAGAACAGGCCGCCCGCCGCGAGGAGGGTGACCACCGCGCCGATGACCCCGGCGACACCGGTGAACCTCTCGTCACCGCCGACGGCGTAGTCGGCCAGCGGTCCGTCGGCCAGGGCGTGGTCTCCGGCGTGCTGGGCGATGCAGTTGCCCTCCAACGACTCGCCGCGCTCGGTCTGCACGACCGAGCAGCCCTGTTGGGTGACGGCGTCGAGACCGTCGGGGTCGGAGTCGGCGAAGTAGGCGACACCCCCGGCGACGGCGAGCACGACCAGGGCGAAGATCAGCAGAAAGCGCTTCATCGGGCGACCTCCTCGCGCCGGGCACCGCGCAACAGGTGGACCAGGTCCGGCCGGGCCTTGGCGACGGCGCCGACCGTGGCGGCGGTGATCAGACCCTCGCCGAGCCCGATCAGGCAGTGCACGCCGATCATCGCCACCGAGACCGTCGCCAGGCCGAACCCGGCGGCGCCGCCGATGGCGTACTCGACGAGGAACCCGCAGGAGGCGGCCACGGTGTTGACCCACGCCGCGATGAACGCGGTGGCCAGCAGACCGGCCCGGCTGCGGGTGGCCAGCTTCCGCAGCGCCAGCGCCACCAGGTAACCGACGGCGGTGCCGATCAACGCCATGTTCGTGATGTTCGCGCCGAGCATCGTCAGGCCGCCGTCGGCGAACAGCAGCGACTGGACGACCAGCACGATCGCCACGCACAGCGCCCCGACCCACGGGCCGGCCAGAATGGCGGCCAGCGCACCGCCGAGCAGGTGCCCGCTCACGCCGGGCAGCACCGGAAAGTTGATCATCTGCGCGGCGAAGACGAACGCCGCGACCAGCCCCGCCATCGGGGCCGTGCGGTCGTCCAGATCGGCCCTCGCGCGCACCAGCGCCACCGCCAGGCCGGCTATCGCCACGACGGCGAACAGGACCGCGGTGCGGGCGTCGAGCAGCCCGTCGCTCATGTGCATGGCGAGCGTCGTGGTCGGCACTGGGCTCCCTCTCCTGCGAACCGGTGTTCCCCGATGGAACAACCGCCGGTCAAGGGTAGTTGCCGATCACCCGCTATCACCAGGTCCTGGCAAGAGGTGCTCGTCGCAATCAGGCCGAAAAAGCCGTCGACCCGGGTGCACCACCCGGGGGGGGGGCGCAAGAGGGGGTTATGTGGTATTGGGTGGGGCGGATCCGCGGGGGGCGCCCGCGCAACCCCCGCCGCCCGCGGCGCGGCGACGAGGT
>NZ_JBFAQJ010000023.1:0-105068 GCF_040677225.1 Saccharopolyspora sp. NPDC049357
GCCGAGGAGTTCCAGCTCGACCCGGCCGACCTCGCCCTGCCGCTGACCGTGGCCGTCGAAGCGGCGGACGCCGTGCTGCACCTGGCGTTCCGGCGTGACCCCAACGGCGACCAGGCGATGCTGGCCGAGGCCAAGGACCTGGTCCGCGGGTACTTGTCCAACCGGATCACCGGAGAAGAACGAGTCAGCTCGGCCGTGGTCGGGTCGACGATCAGGGCGAGTTACCCGAGCGAACTGCCTTCTCCCCGGTAGGTCGGTACCACCTGGTCGACGGCCGAGACCCCGCCGTCGACCAGGTGGTACCGGTTGAACCGCTCCGCTAGCTCCCCGGCCATGCGTCGCTTGCCTGGGCCTGGAGCAGCCAGGATTCGGTCTGGCCGCTGACGGGCCGACGACGATCAGGCCGAGTTGAAAGCCCTGCCATGTGGCCGCGCCACGGGCATATGGTCTTCCCATGTTGCAGACCGAAGTCACCACCCGCGCTGGAACGTTTGTGTTCTCGACAGCGCGGATCGGCGTCGATCAGGTGACCGGTCGAGAGGAGTACGAGACGACCATCCCGAGCCCTGTGGCCAGATCGCCAAGCCCGTCCGACGCTGCCTCACCCAGCAGCGGGCACGCCAGGTTCACCAAGAGTTAGTGGATCAGTTGGTCGCGATCGAACACGGCAGGGCGGAGATCAGGTCGCATCCGCAAGAGCAGCCACGATCTTGAACCGGCACAGGATCATCTGGCAACTCCTGGAGGGTCAGCGGAGCCCCATCACATTCCCGAACGAGCTACCCAGCTGCTGCGAGAGCAGGACTGGCTCAGACGCGCGTCGCAGGGCATTGCCGCTGAAGATGGGCCTGCCTGGGGGCGGGTCATTGTCGATGTCAGTGGACTGGCGGGCGACCAGGGGCCTGGTCGTCCTTCCGCCCGCTCAGGCAGGTGGGGTCAGTTTCGGCGGATGAAATCGGGGGAGTGAAGGGTCAAAGGGCCTTGGGTGGGCCTGCCAGCTGGGCGCAGGCTGGCGCTGTGAGAACACTGTGGAACGGTGTGATCAGTTTCGGTTTGGTGGCGATCCCGGTCGGGTTGGCAGCGGCTACGGAGTCACGCTCGATCAGCTTCCGGCAGGTTCACCGAGCTGACGGCGCCCGAGTCCGCCACGAGCGGGTTTGCACTGTAGAAGACCGCCGGGTGCCGTGGGAGGAGATCGCCAAGGGCTACGAGCTGCCGGATGGTCGGATGGTGGTCATGTCCGAGGACGAGCTGGCGGAGTTGCCGCTGCCCAGTGCGCACACCATCGAGGTGGCCGAGTTCGTCCCGACCGGCGCGGTGGATCCGATCCTGTTCGACCGCTCGTACTTCCTGCAGCCGCACCAGGTCGCACTCGGTGCCTACAGCCTGCTGCGTGACGCGATGACCGACACCGGTCACGTGGGGCTGGGGCGGGTGGCGATCCGGACTCGGGAGCGGTTGGCGCTGCTGCGGCCCTATGGGCCGGGGATCAGCCTGGTCACGCTGTTGTGGCCGGATGAGGTGCGGGAACCGGATTTCGGATGGCTCACCGACCAGGCTCCGCCGTCCCGCGAGCAGGAACAACGGATGGCCGAACAGCTGGTGCTGTCGCTGTCGAGCGCGACGTTCGACCCCACCGGCTACCGGGACCACTCACGCGAGGCGCTGCGGGCGCTGATCGATGCCAAGCTCGCCAACCGCCAGATCGCCGTTCCGGAGCCCCGCACGCAGGAAGCCGCGGACCTGGAAGAGGCGCTGCGGGACAGCCTCGACCAAGCCCGCCGGGCGCGCTCTGCGGGTGCGTGACGGCGGCCTTGACGAGTGTCAAGATTCGAACAGATAGAGGAACGCAGACGGATGCTAACTTCGATTTCCCTTCTCGTTTGAGATCGGATTTTCACCGGCCGAACCGAGACGGACGGTGTGCGGAAAGGCCCGGAGCCTGGCCGGGCCCTTCAGGGGGTGGCGAGGTGCCAGGGGCCGGGGGATGAGGGGTGTCCCGGTACCCTGGCGCTTCGGTTGGGCCATGGTGGCGGCAACGGGCGGTGGACAACGAAGCGCCCCGCGTCACCTTGTTCAGGTGGCGCGGGGCGCTTCGTTGTCCACCGTAGGTACTTCCCCTACCTCGGTGAACTGGTGTGCTATCGAGGCACACATCGGCAATACTAGACCGCACGTTCGAACGCGCTGCACCAGCCGGGCTGGCGCGAGCCCTGTGCGCAGGGTGCTAGTGGCCAGCAGGATCACAGGCCCGTGGCCCGAGGACGCCCAGCGGCAGGAGATCGTTAAGGAACTGCAGGACCTGTTCCGCAGCAAGGGCTTCTACTAAAGCTTCCCGGCTCGCTACGATCCCCGGCACGCCCGGCAACCCGTACTTGGATCACTACGTCGCCCAGCTCGCCCACCAGCGTGACCACACCGGGTACGTGCTGGACGGCCGCCCCAACGAGTTCTGCATTCAGTGCGTGGTCGAACAGCCGGAGTCGACCGATATCGAGCTACACGCCGCCAAGCGCCGGTTCGGGTGGGCCGTCCCCAACGGTGCCGCCCTGGACTGCATCGCCCGGTACTCGCCGAACGGCGTGGTAGAGATCGGTGCCGGCGCCCCAAGACAGGCCTGGGCGCGGCTTATCCGAGCACAAGCTGCATTTCCTAATTGCATTGCCGGAGGTCGCCGGCGAGGTCATCGTCGACCGGGTAACCCGGTTCTACGCGAACGGGGAACCAACGTCACCACCAGAAACGTAGTGCTGGGCAGGCAGGCCCAACACGCCAACACTCTAAGTCCGCTTGAGTCCACTACCGTCGACGTAGCTTCCACACACAGGTGCTGCTGCAGCACTACGGCAGCCTGCCTCATGGCAGAACGACACGAACGAGAGTTCAGCCGGTACCACCCGGACAGCACGACGACCCGATACGGGCTCTGAGCGATAGACAGGCAGTTAGACAGGCAGCAAAAGACCAGGGCCGATGCTCGGAAGCATCGGCCCTGGTCACTGGGGTGGAGCTGAGGGGATTCGAACCCCTGACCCCTTGACTGCCAGTCAAGTGCGCTACCAGCTGCGCCACAGCCCCTTGTTCTGTTCTACCGAGGTGTTCGGTTTGTTTCCGCCCCGCTCATCTCGTGTGCCAATACAGTACAACAGCCGTTCGGGGCCGTTTTCAGGGGGCCCCCATTAGGGGTCGCAGCCCATTTGAGCTGGGGAAACGTGCCCATCGCCTTGATCGCCCCACGGAGTCGTGTTGACTCCGTGAGGACGGTCACTTCGATCATCCGGCGGCTGTTGTTCCGTGGGGTTTGGGCAGGCCTCTGGTGTTGGCGGCTTTGACGAACTCCGCTCTCGGGTCGTGGAGTTCGCCCAAGGCGACGACCTGGCGGCGGAACGGGAGCTCCAGGATCCAGTCGCCGAGGATGCGGGCCTTGCGGGACGTCGTCGGCATCTTCATCAGGTGGTACGCGCGGTGCAGCAGCCACGCCGGGAGTCCTTTGAGCTTGATGCCGTAGACCTCCGCGGCGCCCCGGAACAGACCCAGGCCCGCGACCGAGCCCGCGTGCTTGTGCCGGTACTCCCGCAGCTCCTCGCCGCGCAGCTGGGCGATGATGTTGTCCGCCAGCAGCTTCGCCTGGCGGACCGCGTGCTGGGCCGACGGGCTGGTCAGCGCCTCCGGGTCGCTGCTGGTGAGGTCCTGGACGGCGGCGCAGTCCCCTGCCGAGAACACGTTGTCGGTGCCCTTGACCTGCAGTCTCGTCGTGCATTCCAGGCGCCCCTTGGAGTCTCGGGGCAGATCGCTGTCCTCCAGCATCGGGTGCGGTTTGACGCCGGCGGTCCAGACGATGGTGTCCGCGTGGAAGTCGTCGCCGTCGGACAGAACCGCGTGTCCGTCCACGAGGGAGCTCGCGGTGGTGTTGAGCTTGACCTCGATGCCCAGGTTCTCCAGCTGCTGCTTGGTGTACTCGCCCATGTGCGGGCTGACCTCGGGCATGATGCGGCCCATCGCCTCCACCAGCACCCAGCGCATGTCGTGCTCGGACAGCTGCGGGTAGCTGCGGATCGCGTACCGGGCCATGCTCTGCAGCTCCGCCAAGGCCTCGATGCCCGCGTACCCGCCGCCGATGAACAGGAACGTCAGCAGCCGCCTGCGCAGCTGCTCGTCCTCGGTGCTCGCGGCTATGTCCAATCTGGACAGAACGTGGTTGCGCAGGTAGATGGCCTCGCCGATGGTCTTGAACCCGACGCCCTGCTCCGCCAGGCCCGGGATCGGCAGCGCGCGCGAGATCGAGCCGGGAACCGGGATCAGGATGTCGTAGTCGAGCTTCTCCGCCTTGCCGTCGCCCAACGTCGCGGTCAGGCACCGGTTGGCGTGATCGATGTTGTTGACCTGCGCGGTCAGCACCTCGCAACGACCCAGCGCCTCGCGCAGAGGAACCACCACGTGACGCGGTTCCAGCGAACCGGCGGCGGCCTCCGGCAGGAAAGGCTGGTAGGTCATGTGCGGCTGGGTGTCGATGACGGTCACCCTCGCCTCACCCGCGTCCAGCTTCTTCTGCAGGCGGAGTGCCAGGGTGAGACCCACGTGCCCGCCACCGATGATCACCACGCGTGGACTAGGCATGCTGCGGCTCCTCTCGTGCACCATCACGCGTTCGACGCGGGTCGACGTCCCGCTCGGGATAGCGGCGCAGGTACTCCTGCTCCAGCTCGAACGTGCGGGCGGTGTGCTCCCGCAGCGCGTCCGGCGAGCCGTGCAGGAACGTCTCGTTGCGCGTCTGGTGCAGGTGCCGGAGTTCCCGCAGCAGCAGGTCCTCGGTCAGCTCGTGCCCCGGAATACCGGTGGTGTTCATGTCGTCCTCCCGCATCGGGCAGGGGCTACCGCAACGCCGGCGGCGTCACACCCGAGTACCCGGAACGGGGGCGATCGACACCTCAGGCCGCGGCACGCACCTGTTCGGTGCCGGATCCCGGGCGCGGACGGGTCTCCGGAGCACCCACCCAGGCCAGCAGGCCGAGGGCCGCCGTGGCGCCCGTGACCAGGAACGCGGCCTGGTAGGAGACGGTGTCGGCGAGAGCCCCGGCGATCAGCGGTCCGAGGATGGCGCCGAGGTCGGCGGCCTGCTGGAAGGTCGCCAGCACCGTTCCACCGCGCCTGTTGCCACCGATGATGTCGGCGACCGCCGCGTTCTGCGCCGGGTTGAGCACGCCCGCGCCCATGCCCGCGATCAGCGACGCCGCCAGGAACACCGGTACCGACGTGGTGAAGCCCAGCGACGCCGTCGCCACGCCCGAGACGACCAGGCCGATGAGCACCATCGGCTTGCGGCCGTGCCGGTCGGTCATCCGCCCCGACAGCAGCAGCACGCCGGCGTTGCCGACGGCGAACACCGACAGGGCGATGCCGGACATCGACTGCGGCGCCTTGAGTGCCTCGACCACGAACAGCGGGACCAGGGCGATGCGGACGCCGAAGACCGCCCAGCCGTTGCCGAAGTTCGACAGCAGCGACGCCACGTAGGAGCGCATGCGCAGGGCCTCGCCCAGCGGCATCGACGGGGTGGCGTCATCACCCAGCGGGGCGGCCAACGTCGACTTGCGCAGCATGAACCAGCCGAGGAAGGCGGCGCCGAACAGCGCGATGCCGTAGGTGACGAACGGCAGCCGCAGCGAGTAGCCGACCATCACGCCGCCGACGATCGGCCCGGAGACGTTGCCCAGCAGGAAGCTCGTCGCCCAAACGCCCGAGGCGCGTCCGCGCAGGTGCGGTGGCGACAGCCGGATCAGCAGGCCCACGCCGGAGACGGTGAACATCGTCGAGCCGATGCCGCCGAGCGCGCGGAAGATCAGCAGCTGCCAGTAGGAGTCGGCGAACGCGCACGCCGTGCTGCTGATGCCGACGATCGTGATGCCGATGACGTAGATCGTGCGCTCGCCCGCCGCCGAGACCAGACGTCCGCTCAGCGGGGCGAACAGCAGGCGCATCATCGCGAAGGCGCTGACGATGAACCCGGCGGCGGTGACGCCCACGTCGAAACTCGTGGCGAACGCAGGTAACGCGGGCGCGACGATCCCCATGCCGACGGCGACGATGAAGCTGCCCGCGACGAGGATCCAGATCTCCCGGGGCAGGGAGGAGATGCCCTGGCTCGTGCTGGTCGTCTCTGACGCTGAGCCGCTGGACACAGGCTTCCTCCCGGATTCTGGACAGTTCGAGCCACAGCAACCAACGCCACCCGAGGGCGAGGAAATTCCACCGGAGCGCTTTCGTGGCGCGCACCTCACCCACGCGGTCCAGCGTCCGCATCGCGGGACGCCCGATGGGGTGGTGGCCGTTCGAATTTCGCGCGAAGTTCGAGTCCCGAAGCTCGCGCTCGAATTTCGCGCGAAATTCGAAAGGGCACGCTCGCGAACGGGATCGCCCGCTGGTCAGAGCAAGTCGTCGATTCTGCGGGCGTAGGCCGTTACTCCGTAGGCCACGTCGAAGCCGATGGCTTCGGCGAAGCGCTGAGCCGTGCCGCCTTCCTCGGTGTGGGCCGCGACCAGCAGCGCGCCCATGCGGCGGAGCTCCTCCGAGGTCTCGGTGACCAGGTCGTGGCCGATGCCGCGCCGACGGCGGCCAGGCCGGACCACGACCTGCTCGACGAGGCCGACGCCGCGTTCGACGAAGCCCTGGACGAAGCCGGCGATCCGGTCGACGCCCGGGTCGTCGACGACGAGCAGCACGCTGCGGTTCTCGTCGAGGCGATGTGCCAGGTGGCGGGCCAGGCGCTGCTCGCCCTCCTCGGACAGGCCGGTCTCGTCGGCGTAGAGCTCGACGATGCCCTCCAGGTCCCGGTCCTCGGCCGGGCGCGTGACGCCGCTGCTGAAGCCCCGGGTGCGGTGCAGCAGCACCACCTGCTCCTCGACCGCGCGCCAGGCGGCGTCGTCGGCGATGCCCTCGATCTCCCCGACCGTCGTCGGCGAGGCGTAGACGACGGCTTCGGACCGCCCCGCCTCGGCGAACACCTGCTCCAGCTCCATCAGAGTGCCCGCCACCTGCGCGCCGGTGCCCCACAGGGCGCACGCGTGGTTGGCGACCGGCAGCGGGTTGTCCTGGTTGAGCACGACCGTCGCCACACCCACCCGGGTGCGCATGCCGTAGCGGACCACGGCCGAGGCCAGGCGGGCGGTCTCGACCAGCCCGGCCAGCTCGCGGGCTTGCCTGGGATCGAGGAGGGTCTCGTCGTCCGGATCGTGCAGCGGGTCCACGGGTTCATTGTCCCCTCAACCAATACCGTTCCGCGTCGCCCTGCCGGATGTCGGTGCGGAGGGGCAGGATTGTTCGCGTGACGACGCCGGATCAGCTCGCCGAAGAACTGCTGGATCTCGAATTCGACTCCGACCCGATCGGTGCCTCGCTCTACGGGCTGCCGGGCCGTGATCACCTGCTGCCGGACATCTCGGCCGCGGCGGAGCTCGCCCAGCGCGACCACGCCGAGGACATCCGGGTGCGGGCGATGGCCGTCGACACCACCCACTCCAGCTTGGAGGAGCGGCTGACCGTCGCCGTCGTCGTGCAGCACGCCCAGTCCACGGTCGACCGGCTCGACGCCCGCTCCCCCGAGTACACCGTGATCGGCAACCTGTTCGCGCCGGTCGCGGGCCTGCTGTTCCACCTCGGGCAGGTGCCGGTGAGCGGCAGGCAGCAGTCCGAGGACTACCTGCGGCGGATCGCCCGCATCCCCGACTTCACGGCCGCTGCCGCGCAACGCCACCGCGACGGCGTGCGGGCCGGGCGGGTTCCGGTGCGGCCGCTGCTGGACGGGGCGATCGCGGACCTGGATTCCCGCCTGGCCCACCCCGACCAGGACCCGCTGCTCACCCAGCAGCTCCCCGACGACCTCTCCGAGCGGCGCGAACGCCTGATCCGCGACGTGGTCAACCCGGCGCTGGCCGAGTACCGGGCAGTGCTGGCGCGGGAGATCGCCCCGCACGCGCGGGACGCCGAACACCCCGGGCTGTGCTGGTTGCCCGAGGGGCAGGAGATCTACCAGCGGCTCATCCGCGCCCACACCACCACCGAGCACACGCCCGGTGAGCTGCACGGGATCGGGCGATCCCAGCTGGCGTCGCTGCGCGCCGAGATCTCCGGGCTCGGCGAACGGCTCTGGGGCGAACCCGATCCGGAGGCGGTGCTGCGGCGGATGCAGACCGACCGGTCGCTGTGCTGGACCGAACCCGAGGAGATGCTGACCGCAGCGCGCGAGGCCATCGACAAGGCGACCGCGGAAGCGCCCCGCTGGTTCGGGCGGCTGCCGCAGCAACCGTGCGAGGTGCGGCCGGTGCCGGGCACCCCGTCGGAGAGCACGCCGATCGGCTTCTACATGTCGCCCGCGCTGGACGGCTCGCGGCCCGGCGTGTACTTCGCGAACACGCTGCACGCCGAGCAGCGCCCGCGGTTCGCCTCCGAGGTCATCGCCTTCCACGAGGTCGTTCCCGGCCACCACCTGCAGGTCAGCCTGGCCCAGGAGCTCACCGAGCTGCCGCTGCTGCGCAGGCTCACCGGCTTCAACGCCTACACCGAGGGCTGGGGGCTCTACACCGAGCGGCTGGCCGACGAGATGGGGCTGTACTCCGGGGATCTGATGCGGCTGGGCATGGTCGTGCAGGACCTGCTGCGGGCGGCGCGGCTGGTCGTCGACACCGGGCTGCACGCGTTCGGCTGGAGCAGGCAGCGCGCGCTGGAGACGATGATCTCGAGCACCACCCTGTCGGACCTGGAGGCCGCCTCCGAGGTCGACCGCTACATCGTCTACCCCGGTCAGGCGCTGTCGTACCTGGTGGGGCGGTTGGAGATCGAGCGGATCCGGGACGCCGCGCGGCAGCGGCTGGGCGCGGATTTCGACATCAGCCGGTTCCACGACACCGTCCTCGGGCACGGTGCGCTGCCGATCTCCACTTTGGAGTTCCTGGTCAACGATCAGCCCCCTGCTACATCCAGGTGACGCCGTCCCAACTCGCTCGAAATCGCAACGGAACGCATTAATGTCGATACCGAGCGTGTTCGATGCTGCGCGCGATCAAGCTCGGTGGAGCTGGACAGGAGGCGCCGTGACCGGGACTTTCCACCACCGCCAGGAATTACTCCGGCGCGAAGCGGAGGCCCAGCTGCGGGACCGGCCCTTGCCGACGTGGCAGAAGCGCGTCCTGCACCGCTTCGCCGCCGAGCGCGACAACGGCTGGTACCCGTTGCTCAACCAGTTCGCACCGCACACCCCCCGGCAGCGGCCGGACCTGGTGCTCGTCGGCCGGATGGGCGTGCTGGTGGTGCTGCTCCGGGAAGCCGAGCCGGACTGGGAGGACTCGCGCGCGGCGTTCGTGTGGACCGCCGAGCTGCTGGCCGGGGCCGCGATCGGGTCCGGGTTGCTCAGCGAGTCGTTGTTGCGCACCGTCGTGGTGCACCCGATCGAGCACACCGGGCGCAAGGGCCGCAGCGCCGATCACCTGGCGATCACCGAGGACGAGCTGGACCGGTTGCTCAAGCGCGGTGAGCGGATCTTGACCGCCGACGAGGCGCTGGGGCTGGCCAAGCACCTCGACAGCCGCACCTTCGACCTGACGCCGATCATGTGGAACTCGCAGCGCATCCCGAGGCAGCGCGGCAGCGTTCCCGAGGTGTTGCAGGAGCCGGTCGCCCCGTCGTCCCGGCGGCCGTTCCGGGACTGGCGCTACTTCCTCGACGACGCGCAGCTGGGCGCGGTGCGGCGCAGCTTCTCCGGCCCGGCGCAGATCAGCGGCCCGGCCGGGACGGGCAAGACCACCCTCGCGCTGCACCGGCTGGCGTACCTGGCCCGTCGCGGTGCCGGCAAGCTGCTCTACACCGCTCCGCTGGACCGGGTCCCGGAGCGGGCCGCCGGCCGGTTCGGGCAGATGACCCCGGAGCTGTCCGGGCAGATCGAGTTCGCCTCGCTGCACGGGTGGGCGCGGGACTTCCTCGCCGGGCGCGGGCGTTCGGCTGACGTCGACGAGCAGGAGGTGCGGCGGGCCTTCGACGCGGTGTGGTCGCGGGACGAGGTGCTGCGCGGTGTCCGGAACTCGCGGGAGTACTGGAAGGACGAGATCGACCGGGTGATCAAGGGCCGCGGGATCTCGTCGTTCGACGCCTACCGGACTCTGTCCCGGAAGGGCCGGGGCGGTCAGCTGCCAGCGGACTTCCGGTCCCACGCCTGGCGCTTCTACTGCGACTACGAGCGGGAGCTGTCCGAGCGCGGCGTCTTCGACCACAACGACGTGCTCAAGCGCGCGCTCGCCGAGCTGGAGCGGCGCCCGCTGCCCCGGCAGTACACCGGGGTGGTGGTCGACGAGGCCCAGGAGCTGACGTTGATCGGCCTGCGGCTGGCGCACGCGATCAGCGGCGACGAACCGGATCAGCTGCTGCTGGTCGGGGACGGTCAGCAGCAGGCCCTGGCGGGTGGCTGGCGGTTGTCCGAGGCCGGCATCTCGTTGCACGGGCGCGGTGAGGTGCTGCGCAACGACTACCGCAACCGGGGCATGGTGCTGGAACGCGCGGGGCAGGTGGAGGCGATCAACCGCTACGACGACGGGCCGTCGCTGCCGTTGAGCGCCGCGCTGCCGGTGCGCGGCGGCGGGCGCGTCGTCGAGTGGCACGGCAAGGACCAGGAGCGCGCGCTGCTGGGCGCGCTGCTCGCGCTCGACGACGGTTCGTCGGCCGCGATCATCACCGAGACCGAGTCGGCGACCGAGCACTGGCTGCGCGTGCTGCGCGACGCCGGTGTCACGACCCTGCCGCTGGCGACCTGGGACGGCCGCGACACCTCGGACACCCTCGTCGGAACGGTGGTGGAGGCGAAGGGGGCGGAGTTCCGCGCGGTCTTCCTCCCCGCCGAACCCGCTCCCCCCGCCGATTCCCGCGAGGACCGCGAGACCCACGAGCGCCGCCGCCTGGTGGCCATGACCAGGGCCCAGGACCACCTCTGGCTCTCCCACCTCCACTGATCGCTCGCCGAAACCCCTGGTGCTCCAGGGTTTCTCGTCATCGGGGTGGGCGGAACTCCGGTTGGTCGAGGAGGCGGAGCCAGGTGCCGTCGGGTTGACGGCGGGCGACCTGGGCTCGGGCGCCCGTGCCGTCTGCGGGCGGGGTTGCGGTGAGGGCGATGTCGCCGCTGATCAAGGTGGGCAGCGGGGGTTCCGGTTCGAAGCGGGGGCGGTTGGCCAGGACCTGCTCCCAGAGGGCCTGGATCGCTTCGCGGCCCACCGTCGTCTCTCCGGGCGGGTAGGCCATGACCGCCTCGGGTTCGTAGAGCTCGGCGACTCCTTCGGCGTCCCCCGCGTTGCTGCGTTCGACGAACAGCCTGGTCAGGTCTTCGGGTTCGCGGGCCTTCTCGCGCATGTCGGTTCTCCTCTCGGTCACGGATCCAGACTGCGTCCGGACTCATCAGAAGTCCAACAGATGGTTCTGATGGGGACTAGAATCAGCGGTTATGGACTTGCGGCAGCTGGAGTACTTCGTCGCGGTGGCCGAGGAGCGGAACTTCACCCGGGCCGCGCAGCGCGTGCGCATCAGCCAGTCCGGGGTGAGCGCGCAGATCAGGCGGCTGGAGAAGGAACTCGGGGCGGAGCTGTTCGACCGGTCCGCGCGTGCGGCGGAGCTGACCGCGGCGGGCAAGGCGGCGCTGGAGCACGCCCGCAACGCGCTGGCCGCGGCAGGAGCCGTCGGGCAGGCGGTCGGCGAGATCACCGGGCTGCTGCGCGGGAACCTCGACGTCGGGATGGTCATCGGCTGCACGATCACGCCGCTGTTCGACGCGCTCGCCGGATTCCACCGCGCGCATCCGGGCGTGGAGCTGTCGTTGCGGGAGGACAACTCCGATCGGCTCGTCGAGGACGTGCGCAGCGGGACGCTGGACCTGGCCCTGATCGGCGCCGAAACCGCCCCCGCCGAGCTGGATACCCTCACGATCCTCAGCGAACCGCTGGTCGCGGCCGTTCCCGAGGGCCACGAGCTGGCCGGGCGTGCGGTCGGGCTCCGCGAACTCGCAGCGCACCCGGTCGTCTGCATGCCGCCCGGAACGGGGCTGCGAGCGGTGTTCGACCGGGCCTGCGCAGCGCGGGGCGTGGAGCCGGTGATCGCGTTGCAGGCCAGTGCGGGAGGCGCGATCGCCGACCTGGCGCTGCGCGGGCTCGGCGTGGCGATCCTCAGCGAGTCGATGGTCGCCGAGCACCCCGGTCTCACCGCGCTGCCGATCACCGACGCCACCGATCCGGCGCTGCTCGCGATCACCTGGCGACCGGAGGCGAACGTCGCCGCCCGCGAGATGGTCAGCTACTGCCGCAGGGCTTTTCGGATCGACTCCGGCCAGGAGTCCAGGAACCGACCGACCGCGCGGTGAGCGGCGGCGACGTCGGGGAACCGGGTGCGGACGTGGATGCCCTCTTCGGTCCGGGACAGCCACACCTGCACGTCATCCGCCGGAGCCGTGCCCGAAACGTGTTGCGCCGAGCTCTCTCCCGGCAGCCGGCGGTAGTCGACGTAGGAGACCATGAACACGTCGCGACGGGCGGCCCGCAGCGGTCTCGGCAGCGCCGCGAGGACCTGGTCCAGCGGCAGACCCGCGCGTTCCCTGGCCTCGCGCAGCTGCTCGCCGGTCCTGGCGAGGTCGGGATCCGCCCAGGCGGGGACGGTCGTGGTGAACCAGCCGACCGCGTCGGCGTCCTCGGGCCGACGCGTCTGCACCGGCACCAGCACCGGGAGCGCTCCGGATCCCAGCGCCGAGGCCATCGTGGACAGCAGCGCGCCGTAGGTCGTGGTGCCCGCGCGCTCGGCCGCCTCGCCCAGGGCCGCTGCGGTCTCGGCCCCGGCGAGGAGCCGCCGATCCGTCGCCTGGGCCGCCGCCTCCCCCTCCGGCAAGCCGGTGTCCAGCGGGAACACGGGCAGCCGGTAGTCGATGGCGTCGAGGAACCCGCGCCAGCTCGCCATCGCGGGATCGTCCACCGCGGGTGCGGCGGACCACTCCGCGACGCGCGCGAGGAAGCTGCTCGCGACCGGTAGCTCCGCTCCCCGGTAGAGGGCGCCGAGATCCCTCGCTACCAGCGCGATCGAGTGGGCGTCGACGTGCGCGTGGTCGAACCCGCACACCACCGTCGACCGGCCCGGCCGCGACACCGCTGCCAGCGCGAACGCCGGGTACGCGAACGGCGCGCACTCGCGGTCCAGGAGCATCCGCAGCCGGGTCGTGGTGTCGCCCTCGGGGACCGGCTGCTGCCGCACCGCCAGCCGTGCCGGATCGTGCCGGACCGCGCTCGTGGGGGACAGGAACTCGCACTGCAGCGCGCTGTGCCGCGCCAGCAGCGAGCGGAACGCCGCGACCAGCGCGTCGGCGTCGATCGGGCCGTCGACCTCGAAGCACGCCGCCAGCCACACCGTTCTCACCCCGGCGTCCGCGACCGCGAGGTGGTTGCGCTGGTTGACCGACAGCCCGACGGGCTCGGGTGCGGCGGTGACGTCCGGGACGGCGGTCCAGGACATCACCTCGCCGGGCTCGACCTCCCACAGGTCGGCTGAGGTGACCAGCACCGCTAGGGCCCGTCGAGGAGCAACGTCGCACCCGTGGACGACTCCTGACCCGCCGCGTCCTGGAAGACCTCCCGCAGGTGGCGGTGGTAGGTGTCGACGGACTCGTGCGCCTGCTCGGTGTCGGGGACCTGGGCCAGCAGGTAGAGCCGGTCGGCGTCGCGGTTGATCCACATCGAGGCGTTGGAGGTCCGGCCGGTGCCCGTGAAGTGCACGCCGCGCTCATCGGCCGGACGACCCGCACCGGGGAACCAGCGCAGGTCCAAGTAGGACAGCAGCTGAGGGCTGCCGAGGTCGGCGGGCGTGCAGGTTCCGCTGCGCAGCAGGGTGTCGACGACCAGGTGGATCGGCGCCCGCGAGAGCTCCTTGGCCTGGCGCAGCGCGTCCTGCGCCCGGTTGGCGAGCTCGCCGAAACCGGCGTCGGTCACCTCGAACTCGACCGGGGCGAACGTGCAGAACCAGCCCTGCGACCGCGAGTGCGGCCCGCGGTCGCGCGTGCTGAGCACCGTCATCCCGAAGTAGCGGTCCCGCCCGGCGAGCATCCGCTCGGTGGCGGCCACGGCCGCGAACACCCCGCCGCTGATCCGCGCTCCCGCGGCCTTGCAGGCCCGGTCGAAGGCGGCGAGCTCGTCGCCTTCGAGGTAGGTGAGGGTGCGGATGCGGACCGGCGCCTTCCCGCCCTCGGCGAGGCCCAGCGGCAGCGGGAAGCGCGGCAGCCGGTTGCCGTTGTCGGAGACCATCCGGACCCACTCGCGGATCTCGGGCGATTCCGGGCTGAATCGCGTTGCGGCCTTGCGCTCCTCCTCGACGTGGTCGCGGAAGTCACCGCGCTCCTCCGGTTTCGGCAGCGCCCCGGCGACGACCTCGGGACCGCCGGGTTCGGCGAGTTCAGCGGCGTAGAGGTCGGCGAGCTCGGAGCCCAGCAGGATCTGCGAGGCGCCGTCGGTGAAGGCGTGGTCGCAGCCCCAGAACAGCCCGAACCCGCCGGGCCGTTCGACGACGCCGAACGCGAAACCCGGCCAGGAGTCGGGCGTGCACTCCTCGTCGAAGCGGGCCGTCAGGTGCTCCTGCAACGCCGCGTCCCACTCACCGCTCGGGGCAGGGACCTCCTCGACCTGGAAGTCGACGGCCTCGGCGGGCACCAGGTGACGGACCGGGTCAGGGCCGGAGAGGTCGAAGAACGTGCGGAAACCGCCGTGCGCCCGCACCAGCCGCCGCAGCGCGCGGGTCATCGCCTCGCGGTCCAGGTCGCCGTCCACGTCGGTGGCCACACCGGTCCAGGCGCGGTTGCGGCCGCGTTCCTTGAAAGCTCCGAGATGATCGGCCTGCAGGTCCGACGGCGGGCCCGGGTCGACCGGCGCGTTGCTCGCCGCTTCGCGGGCGGCCGGGGTCGGCGTCCAGCGCAGGAGCCGGCCGGGCGCGGTGCGCCAGTCGGCCATGTCGGCGAGCCTCACGCGCCCACCTCCAGCACCCCGGGTGCGCCCAGGACCTCGGTGAACTTCTTCTCGAAGCCGGTGATCAGGCCCTCGACCGCGAGCAGCGCGCGCTCCGAGCGGCCGCAGCGCGCCGAGACGCTGATGCCCTCCTCCGAGTGCACCAGCCACAGGTAGACCTCGTCGCGGCTCGGCTCCGGGCTGCGCAGCGCGCGGGCGTTCCAGTCCGGCCAGCGCTCGGCGCCCGGCACCTTGCGAACGTCCACGTAGGACATGACGAACCGCGGTTCGGACTCCAGACGCAGGACTTCGGTGACGCGGGCGAAGGAGGTCTTCACGCAGCCGCGACCGCCGGAGACCCCGGCGCGGGTGCGCGCCACGGCCTCGCCGAAGTCGCCGACACCGCGCAGGTCGATGTCCACCGGGCACAGCCCGACGTACCAGCCGACGGCGCCGACGTGCCTGCGGTCGTGCCGGGTGTGCATCGGCAGCACGAACCGCAGCCGATCGGATCCGGTCCGCTCGCGCATCGCCAGGGCGATCGCGGCGAACACGCCGGATTGCGTCCCGGTGCCCAGGTTCGCGCACAACCGCTCCATCCGGGCGGCGTCACCGGGGCGGACCGCCCATCGCGACAGCGAGTGCTGCGACTCCTCCGGCGAGGCCGGGACCAGCGGTGATGCGCCTTCCATGGCGGGGAACTCGCCGTCGTGGAGGAACTCCTCCCAGTGCCGCACCACCGGGTGCTCGGCGTCGACGACCTCGGACAGCGAGCGGGCCGCGGCGCTGTGGTCGACGTGGCTGCCGACGTCCAGGGCGGCCATCTCGTCGTCGGGGTCGCCTGCCAGCGCGCGCTCGTAGAGCTCGACGATCTCGCCGAACCAGAGCAGCTGCGAGTAGGCGTCCATGACGCTGTGGTCGGCGCCGAAGGCCAGCACGAAGCCGTCGTCCTGGGCGATGGTGGCGAACAGGCAGTGGGGCCAGCGATCCGGTGTCACACCGGCGAAGTGCTCCGAGAGCAGGTCGTGGGCGCCACCGCGGGTCAGCTCACCGCGATGCTGCGGGGCGACGTCGACGGCGCCCTCTTCGACCAGGTGGCGCTTCCAGGAGTCCCCGGCCGGGCTGACCGTGGTGCGCAGGGCCTCGTGCCGGGCGATCCAGGCGCGCAGCGCGCGGCGGAGGGCGTCGCGGTCGTAGCGCAGCGGGATCCGCAGCACCGAGCCGATCCAGGAGCCGGCCGCCGCCGAGGCCAGGTGCGCTTCGTGGTCGTGGGTGAGCCGCCGGTCGTCGTCCGACCACGAATCGGGTGCGCACACCGGCGACCACGTGGTGACCGCGCCGTCCGGCAACGGGTAGTCGGATAATTCGGTGTATTCCACTTCGCGATCTCCCGGGGTATTCGTGGTGCGGAAACGCAATCCCCGTTGACCGCAGAGCCCGCAGAGTATCGTTCGCCCACACGCCTAATCGAGTGTGTCGATGGTCACCGCATTGTCCGCTTCATGCTCCGGTGACCATTGGCCACAATCGGTACCACTCCGAAGCGCGATGTTTCAAGCTGGTAAAACGCGTCCCGGTGGCTCTTATTCAACAGCAGGAGGCGTCATTTCCCGCGCAGCAAGACTCGAATTCGCCGACGCCCTGTTCGTGCGGCGGCATCGCGGGCTCGGAACGCCTGCGATAAACCAGTTCGGCTGGCGATTCGACACTCCGCCCGATATGGCGCGCGTGCAAAATTTCAATGACGAAATAGCGGTGGGCGCGCTCTCCCGAAAAGCGGACCGCGCTTGGTTTCCCATTGCGCGGGACAGGTGGTCCCGTTCGGTGAGCTCCAGGCCGTTGCACGTCGAACCGGAGCCGGTCGACGACGTGCTCGGCTGGCTGGACGGGCGCGTGTCCGCGGACTTCGACCCCGCGACCGGGTGCGGCTGGCAGGTCTCGTTCGCCCGCACCACCGACGGCGGAGCGGTGCTGTCGCTGGTCGCGGCGCACGCGATCGCCGACGGCGCGGCCCTGCTCGACGCGGTGGTCCGCGCCGATGGCGGGACTCCGGCACCGGTGCCCGCCCGAGGCGGCGCCCTGTCCACCGCGGTCGACGACGTCGCGGACGGTCTCCAGCAGCTGAAGGCAGCCGTGAGCTGGGCGATCAACCGCCCGCGCAGCAAGCGGACCCCCTCGCCCGCCAAAGCCGCGCCGGAGGCGCCGGCGGGCTGGCGGATCCCGCACGTGGTCGTCGAGTGCGACAGCGCCGAGATCGCGAAATCCGCTGCCGAACGCGGTGGTTCGGTCAACTCGCTGTTCGTCGCCGCGCTGGCGCGGATCGCCGCCACCGCCGGGTGCGCCGACGGCGTCGTGCCCGCCGCCCTGCCGGTCAGCGGGCGGGAAACCGTTGACGTGCGGGCGAATTCGACCCGCATCGCCATCGCGGGACTGGAACGCTCCGTGCTGGACGAGCAGGACCTGGCCGAGGTGAAGGCGGAGTGCAAGCGCGCCTACCAGCGGCTCGCCGCGAACTCCTCCGCCTCGCAACCGCTGGCCCTGGTGCAGATGCTCCCCGACGCGGTGGTGCGGCGGCTGCCCCCGCCACCTGCGGCGACGGTGCTGGCGTCCAGCCTCGGGCGGGTTCCCGACGAGCTGTGCGGCGTGCCGGTGCGCAGCGTGTCCGCCACCGCCCACTACCCCGGCGCCGAGCCCGCCGAGGTCGCCACCATCGGCGACGGCGTCACCGGCTGGCTCAGCGACAGCGGCAGCCGCACCACGATCTCGGTGTGCGGCCTGGCGCCGGGCCGGATCAACGGCGTCGACGAGCTGCGCGAACTGGTGACCTCGGAGTTGGCGTCGTGGGGCCTGGCGGTGCGGCCGTGGTGAACCGGCTGACCTTCGACGACGACCTGTTCCTGCGCTCCGAGCGGGTGCTCGGCATCCCGGTGACCAACCAGAGCGTGTGGCGCTTCGACCGCGAGATTCCCGCCGCCGAGCTCGACGAACTCGCCCACCGGCTGGGCACCGGGCGCCTCGGCAGGCTCGTCGCGCGCAGCGCCGTTCCGGGCGCGCGGGCGCGCTGGGTGCCGTCGGCGACGATCCCGCCGGTGGCGGTGCACCCGTTCGCGATCTCGCCGGATGAGGTGCTGAGCTGGGCCGACGACGAAGCCGCGCAGCCGCTGGACCCGGTGCGCGGCCCCGGCTGGCGACTGGCCTACGCGCCCACCGGTGCGGGCGGATCGGTGCTGTCGCTGGTCATCTCGCACGTCGTCGGGGACGGCGGCGTGCACGTGAGCTCGGTGGTCGAAGCGGTGCGCGGCATCAGCGCCGGGCGTCCACCGTGGGCTCCGGCGAGGTCGTGGGACGACGTGCGCGATGCGGGCGGCCAGCTGCTCCGCGCCGCCCGGGGCGTCCTCGGCGCGCTGCGCGCCCCTAAGGGTTCCGCGCTGCCGCCGGGCACGCAGGTCTCGAAGACCCGGCCCCCGGAAGGCGTCGACGCGCCGCAGCGCCCGCCGTTCGCGGTGTTCGACTGCGACGCCGACTCCTGGGACGCGGCGGCCACCTCCCGGGGCGGCTCGGCGAACTCGCTGTTCATCGCGGTGCTCACCGAAATCCTGCTGGCCTCGGGCCGAGTCGTCGCGGACGCGCCGGTGAAGGTCTCGCTGCCGGTCAGCGACCGCGGCGAGGACGACGACCGCTCCAACGCCACCACCGGGGTGTCGATCGCGGTCACACCCGACGGCGGCCGGGTCACCGACCTCGCCGCCATCCGCGCCGCGAGCAAGCGGGCGTTCACCACCGCCACCGATCCGACGCCGGCCAGGCTGCTGGAACCGCTGGTGCAACTACTGCCGGACGCGCTGGTGGCCGCGACCGCCGAGAACTCCCCGGTTCCGCTCTGCCTGTGCTCCAACCTCGGCGAACTCCCGCAGGAATTCGCCGCCCCGACGGGCGTTCCGGCCACCTCGATCATGATGCGCTCGGTCACCGGCGGCACCAGCCCGGCGCTCCTGCGGGCCCGGGGCGGCGGTGTCACGGCCTGGCTCACCCGAACCGGGCGGACGCTCACCCTGGCGGTCCTGGCCCTCGATCCCGACCACTTCCCGGACACCGACGCCCTGCGCGCCCACACCGCGAACACCCTCGCCGGCTGGTCGGTCCCGGCCGAAGCCTGGAGCTAGAAGCGCCTCACCGCGGTTCCCCCGCACCGGAGGGTTCGCAGCCGACGGCGTCGCGGAGTTCGGCGCAGGGGCGGTGGCCGGAGTGCCGGAGGATGTCGACGCCCTCCTGGTAGGTGAGGAAGCGCAGGAACTTCGCGGGCAGGGACTCCGGGGCCGGTTCGCCGTAGGTGTAGGCGTACTCGGTCTGCCAGTACGGGTAGGCGCCCGCCTCCGCGGCGTCGAAGTCCGCGGCCTGCCCGTCGATGCGGACCTTGATGACACCGGGGTTGCTGTTCGCCGCGAAGGACTCGCTGTAGCCGATGGCACCAGGGGTGTTCGCGACCGTCTCCAGCATCGCGGGGGTGCTGGTGCGGCGGCACCGCAGCACCTGCCCGGTGGCGTCACCGCGCACCTGCTCGCAGTCGGTCGAGTTCTCGCCTGGTTGCGCGGAGGATCCGAAGAACCGCTCCTCCAACGTCATCCGGGTGCCCGACTCGGATTCGCGGTCGACCACGACCACCGGCAGGTTCCGGCCGCCGATCTCCGACCAGTTCTTCACCTCGCCGCGCAGCACGCGGCGGAGTTCCTCCTGAGTCAGGTTGTGCACCTCGGTTCCGGGGTTGGCGATGATGCTGAACAGCATGAACGCCTTCGGACGGGGAACCAGGGCCGGTGAGTCGGCGGCCGCGCTCCCGTCGGAGAAGACCACCGTGTTCGCCCGGCGCTTCGGATCGGTCTCGCCTTCCAGCCGCTGCAGGCCGTCGACGCTGCCGCGCATTCCGCTGGTGTCGATGCGCGCGTCGGAGCAGTAGTCCTGGTAGCTCCGGGCCGCCTGCTCCACCACGGGTTTGAAGGCGGTGGAACCGGTGACCTCCAGCGTTCCCCTGGCGCATTCCAGCGGGGCGCCCGTCCTCATCGTCTGGCCGAAGATGAACGGCTCGGTCAGTCCGACCATGAGCAGGAAGCAGATCAGCGCGACGACCCAGCGCGGAGTTCCGGTCTGGCCGCGGGTTTTGGAGATCCGGCCGTCTCCGGCCTTGGTGATGGTGCCGACGACCTCGGGCTCGGGCAACGTGCCCTCCTGCTTGCCCGCTCGTTCCAGCACCACCAGGACCTTGTAGTGGTCGTCGGGGTTGAGCTTGACCTTCGGCAGCTTGACGATCCCGACCTTGTGGCCGTCCTCCTCCTCTTCGTCGCTGCTGTCCGGCCACTTGTCCTTGTGGAAGAAGGTCTCCAGGTTGTCATCGCTGAGCTCGGTGACCAGCACTCCGGCGACCGTGCGCCCCGGGAACCTGACGGACAGGCCGAGGTTGTCGCTGTCGGGCGTGGCGTAGTCCCCGGTGTTGATGGGCGCGCTGCCGATGTTCTCGATGCGGATCAGCACGAAGGACGGGTGCTTCAGGCGCTCGCCGGACCTGCGCTCCAACCGCTGCCACGCCCGCGCGTGCTCGGTGTTGAGCCCGGAGGGCGTGGTGTCCATCTGTATCCGGTAGCCGAGCCGCTTGCGCCCGACGATCGCGAACTCCCACACGAACGCGATCACCGGGATCAGCACACCGAGAACTGCGAGGATCTCCTGCCACGGGAACCCAGTCACGACCGCCTCCGCGAAACGAATTGGGTCGTAACGGTATTCACCCCCAGTCCTCGACCGACCGCGTTCGGCCACCAATTCCCGCGCTGTTCACCACCCGTTCAGCAGTCCTCGGCCGGTGCTCCCGCTGCCAGGACGCGGAGGCGTTCGGCGTCGTCGGAGTAGCGGGCTTCGCCCGACAGGTAGCCGTGGAGCATCCGGAACAGGAGCTCGACCAGGTCGTTCATCCCCGCCTTGGCCGCGCTCTCCGCCGCGCACATGAGGTTGGGCCGTTCGGTGTCCAGCCAGGTCAACGCCGACTCCTGGTTCGACAGGGTCGGCATCGCCACCGGTCGCGGCAGGCCGCCCGCGTCCGGGTCCCGGGTCGGCTGCAGGATGCGCAGCGCCTGGTCGGCCGTGTGCAGGTAGAAACCGAGCAGCCGGGCCACGATCGCCGGTCGGTCCTGCTCCAGCTCGGCGAGTTCGGCCGCGTAGTCGCCGAGCAGCGCGTGCATCTCGTAGCGGCCGTAGCTGACCTCGGTGAGCAGGTGCGCGCGGACCAGCACGTCCAGCAGGCGCCGCGTGGTCTGCACGTCGTCGGCGCCCAGCAGGGCGGTGAGCGCGAAGACGCCGACGCGGTGGCCGGCGTGCCTGCAGGTGAAGCCGTAGAGCCGGAACAGGCGGGCCGCGTCGTCGGGCAGGTTCCGGTAGGACCAGGAGAACACCGCGCGCACCGAGGTGTGCTCATCACCGGTGTCCAGCGCGTCCAGTCCGCGCTGCTCGTCGGTGAGGTCTTCCAGCAGCTCACCCACGTCGCGGCTGGTGCTCTGGTGGATGCGTTCGGCGGCGACCCGCAGCGCCAGCGGCAGCCGGGCGCACCGCTCGATCAGCGGCTGGGCGGTCTCGGCGCTCATGACCTGCTCGCCGAGCCGGTCGGTGAGCAGCGCGTGCGCCTCGTCGGCCTCCATGCGGTCGAGCACGAGCCGGTACGCGCCGTCGCGGGCGCTGAGCCCGGACAGCGAATCGCGGCTGGTGACGACCACGAAGCTCGTGGGGGTTCCGGGCAGCAGCGGGCGGATCTGGCCGGGTGCGGCGGCGTTGTCCAGCACGATGAGCATCCGCCGCTGGTCGACCACGGTGCGGAAGCGGGCGGCGCGCTCGGTGGCGTCGGCGGGGATCGCATCGCCGGGAATGCCCAGGGCGCGCAGGAATCCGGCCAGCACCTCGGTGGTGGTCAGCGGCTGGTCCGGGCCGTAGCCCCGCAGGTCGACGTAGAGCTGCCCGTCCGGGAAGCGGTCCCGCGCGGCGTGCGCCCAGTGCGTCACCAGCGCGGACTTGCCGACCCCCGCGGTGCCCGCGACCACGGCGATGGGCACCTCGGGCTTCTCGCTGAGTCGGTCGAGTTCGGCCAGCGCGGCGTCGCGGCCGACGAAACCCGGTACGTCGTGCGGGAGTTGCGCGGGGCGCGTCACCGGGCGCGCGGTGGGCGGCTCGAACTCGATGTGCTCGCCGGCGAGGATGCGCTGTTCGAGCTCCCGCAGCGCGTGGCCCGGTTCCAGCCCCAGCTCGTCGACGACGATGCGGCGCGCGCGCCGGTAGACCGCCAGCGCGTCGGCCTGCCTGCCCGAGCGGTACAGCGCCGTCATCAGCAGCGCGTGCAGGCGTTCCCGCAGCGGGTTCTCGCGCACCAGCTCGGTGAGCTCGGCGATGATGAAAGCGTGCCTGCCGCAGTCGAGTTCGGCCGCGTGCAGCTGTTCCAGCGCGACCAGGCGACGTTCGTCGATGCGCTGCGCCTCGCCGGCCAGCTCGGTCAGGTCGAGGTCCTGGTACGGGGTTCCGCGCCACAAGCGCAGGGCTTGGCGCAGCATGTCGGCCCGGCGCTGCGGGTCGAAGTTGCGTTCGGCGAGGTCCAGCAGCGTTTCGAAGCGCTCCACGTCGAGCTCGTCGGGTTCGACGTGCATCCAGTAGCCGCCCGCGTCGGAGACCAGGCGTTCCGGTTCGCCGAGGGTCTTGCGCAGCCGGTGGACCAGCAGGTGCAGCTTGCTGCCGCCGCGCCGCTCCGGCTCGCCGCCCCACAGCGCGGCCGAGAGCCACTCGGCCGAGATCGGCGTGTTGGCGTGGGCGAGGAGCAGGGCGAGCAGACGTTGCCGCAACAGCCCTGGAACCGGTACCTCCGCGGTGCCGTGCCGCACTCGAACCGGCCCCAGCACGTCGAACCGCACCGGATTTCACCCCCGAAGAACAAGACCGAATGGATGGACCGAGTTTCCTCGGGTCCGGGGTTTCCGCGCAAGAAATTCGGGCGGCATTTCCGCACAATCGACCCGATAATCTCGATGGGTAATTCCAAAAGCGTGAAATCCGCGCTAGTCGAGGGTGCGCTGCGGCAGACCCGCCAGCCGCGACAACGCCGCGAACCCCTCGTCCGAACCCGGCCAGTGCCGGTGCACGGCGTCGGGACCCGCCAGGCGCACCACGGACCGCAGCACCGCCACCACGACGATCGCGTCGTCGGCGTAGCCCAGCACCGGGACGAAGTCGGGCACCAGGTCGAACGGCAGCGCGAGGTAGGCGAGCAGGGCGCCGAGCCGCACCCGCACACCGCGCGGCATCTCGGGGTCGGCGGCCAGCCTGCGCAGCAGGCGCAGGGTGTCCGGCAGCAGCTTCAGCGCCTCGGACAGCACGCCCTTGCGCGGGCACATCACCAGCAGGACCACCACGAGCGCCAGCCAGGCCAGCAGCACACCCGCGGCGAGGCTCAGCAGGATAGTCACCAGTGTCATGCCGGGAGTGTAACGGTGGTTAGACGCCGCAGGTAGGGATTGGTGAGTGACACCATCCTGTCAGGTGCTCGCCTCAGCCGCGTACACGCGTTCGGCGAAGGCGTCCAGGGCCCGAGAGCAGCCGTCCACGGCCGCGACGGCCTCCACCGCACGCGGGGCGCCGAGCGTGTCCCGGACGCGGATCTTGTCCAGCCAGCGGCGGAGCTTGGCGAGGTCCTCCTCGTTCTCCTCCAGCTCCGCGTAGGTGAACTTGCCCGCCTTGGTCTCCTTGGCGATCTCGGCCTGGAAGTCCTCGCACCGCGACAGGACCTCCGCGTACTCGGCGTCCCGGGCACCGTTGAACGCGGCGACGACCTCGTCCTGCCCCGCCAGGGCCTCCGCCCGCAGCAGCTGCCCGGTGCCGCCCATGTTCTCGATCTCGGCCCGCAGCTTGCGCAGGGCCCGCTCGGCCTCGCCCGATTCCGGCAGCACGGCCACCGAGTTCGCGAGGTACACCGCCCCGGCGGCCTTCAGCCGGCGCCACACCGTCGCCCGCAGCCTCGTCGGCTCCCCCGGAACCCGGTACACCAGCATCAACCACGCCCCAGCCGTCACACCCACAGTCTCCCGCATCGCCGCAACAGCCCACCGCCGGTTGCGCTCGACCACCCGTTCGTTGCGAATGGGATTCCGCCCGTCGAGCAACGGGTTGCCACCGGACCTCGGCGACGCGATGGTGGTTTGACCAGCGAGCACCATCGGCACGATGTTGCGAGGCGCCAATGGAATCGATACTGATCTTCGCCGCCGGCGCGGCACTGCTGATCTACAGCGCCGAGAAGCTCGTCGGATATCTCGTCGGAATGGCCGCCGGGCTCCGCATCTCCCTGTTCCTGCTCGCCATCATCTTCACCGGTATCGAATTCGACGACATCTTCCTCGGCGTGGCGCTCAACGTGGAGGAGCTCGACGGTGTCGCGCTGGGGATCGTGTTCGGCACAGCGCTCTCCCTGCCCGGGGTCGTGCTCGCCCTGGCCGCGATCCTCACGCCGACGAAGGTGAACATCCCGCGCGACTACCTGGCGCTGTTCGCCGTCGCACCGCTGGTCCTGATCGGTTTCGTGGCGTTCGCGCCGATGAACGTGGCCATTGGCCTGGTGCTGCTGGCGCTGTTCGTGGCGTTCCTCGGCTACGTCGTGGTGCGCGAATCCCGAGGTTCGCGACCGGTGTTCCGCGACGCCGAGCTGTACGAGGCGTTCGCGACGACCCGCGAGGGCCGCGGGACCGCGGTCGCCGAGCTGCCCCCGGACGTGCCGAAGGAGCCCGGCTTCGCCGACCGGATGCCCTTCGCCGAAGCGCGCAGGCTGCCCGGCTGGGCCGGTGCCGCGCTCGCGATCCTCGCGCTGGTCGGGCTCATCGCGGGCGCGTGGGTCACCGGCATGGGCACCGAGGGGATCCTGGAGGAGTTCGGCCTCGAAGGGACCCTGTTCGGGGCCACCATCGCCACGCTCGTGCTGACCGTCGAGGACATCTTCCTCACCGTCGAACCCACCCGGCGCGGAGCTCCGGAGATCGGCGTCGGCAACGTCATCGGCAGCGTCGTGTTCTCGGTGACCGGCAAGCTCGGGATCATCCTGCTCGCAGGGGGTCTCGTGGTGGATTCGAGCGTGCTCGGCTGGCACCTGCCCGCGCTGGTGGTGCTCACGGCGCTGGCCGCGTACTTCCTGTCCACCGGGCACCTGCGCCGCTGGCACGGCTTCGTGCTGCTCGCCGGTTACGTCGTGTACTGGGCCGTCAGCTACGGGGTCCTCGGCACCGTCCCCATCGAACTCGACTGACGCGGAACCCGGCCTCCACCAAGCGAAAACGATCGGTCCTCGAACTGAATCGCGGGGTGCCCCTCGGCAACCTCCGAGGTGCGCGGGACGTCTGCCGGGTGTTGGACGTACCGACTCACTGGGGAGTGAACATGCGACGAGCACTGGGGATCGCGGGGGCGTTGGCCGCGGCGCTGACCGCTGGGGGCACCGGACTCGCGAGCGCCGCGGACGAACCCGTCCCAATCGGCCCGGACTGCTACAAGACGCTGTGCCTGGGCCAGTCCGAGCAGGACGCGCTGGCCACCGGCCTGGTCGTCGACGAGACGCCCGGAGAACCGGCGCAGGGCTGCAACGTCCTCGACCTCCGGCCCGAGGAGGGCCAGGGACACCCGGGCAACGGCGTGTTCGTCCACCCCACCCGCGGCGTGGTGGAGATCCAGGGAACGGACAGAATGCGGACGCCCGAGGGCGCCGGGTTCGGCCAGACCCTCGACCAGGTCCGGGCGATCTACCCGGACCTGCACGACGTGCCGCCGACGGACTTCACCTACGGCGCGGACGTTCCGGGGCGCCCGGGAACCCGCTACGTCTTCGCGTTCAAGGACGACGGGTACCTCGCCGACTTCGGCCTGGAGGACGTGGCGGGCATGGACGCCTGCTGACCCTGATGTTCGCGAGGTCGTCGCAGGTCAGAGGCATCAGGGTCGAATCTCGGGGTTGGGTCTCACCGGCGGCGTCGCTAGCGTTCGAGCAACGTCCGAACGCCCCTGGGGAGACCCGCCCGATGACCCGACCGTCAGATGAAGAACAGGCCCGCGAGCTCGCCGCCACGACCGGCCGCAGCTACGACGACGCCCTGCGCCTGGTCCACATCTCGCGCAAGACCAGGCTCACCGTCGCCGAGGCGGCGTTCGCGCTCGGCCACCCGCTCGCGGTGCTCGCCGACGGCCCCGGAGAACCCGCGGTCGTCGGCACCTCCGGGCTCGGTCCGCAGCTCCGGGACGTGCGCCTGGCCTACGGCACCGGCCGCTTCCCGGACTTCGTGGTGATCACCAGCATCCCGATGGCCGGCGAGGGGGTCGAGGACAACCTGCTGCCCGAGGTGCTGAGCAACTTCCTGCGGTTCCGGGACAAGACGCACGAGGAGCTCAAGCGCACCAGCCCCAGGGAGAGCTGGGACCGGGCCCAGGCCGCCGTTCCCGAGGCCGTGGAGATCGCCTTCGCCGGGGTCACCACCGCGGGCACCCGGATCAGCGTCGACGGCCTCAGCGCACTGCGCGTCCCCTACCTGCACGGGCAGGTCGTGGTGGGCACCAGCGGCGCCGACCTCCCCGCCCTCGCCCTGACGGACTGAGCAGCACCCGCACGCCGACGGGGTCCGGTTCCTCGAAGGATCCGGACCCCGTCGAAGGTGCGCGTCAGAGGGCTCGCCAGTCGAGGACCGCGTCCGCGAGGCCCGTGATGGTGGCCAGCAGGCCGAGGCGGGCCTTGCGGAGCTCGGCGTCCTCGGCCATGACCATGACCTCGTCGAAGAACGTGTTGATCGGGGCCACCAGCGGCCCGGCGATCGTGGTGAACTCGGCGAGGGTCGTGGTGTCCGACAAGCGGTCGGCGACCTCGGCGACGGCGGCGTGCAGGTCGCGCTCGGCCTGATCGGTGAGGCGGTCCGCGTCGTAGGCGGGCTCGGTGCCCTCCGGGACGATGCGGCGGGCCCGCTGGATCACCGCGACCAGCGCGGCGAAGTCCTCGTCGTTGATCCGCTTCTCCAGCTCGGCCAGCGTCGTGTCGGCCACCGCCGGGGCGTCGGCGAGCGGGAGGACCGCCTGCACGAGCCGGTGCTCGTGGTCGGCGTCGAGCAGCTGCTGCTCGTAGCGGCGGACGATGAACTCGTGCGCCTCGGCCAGGGCCTCGTCGCTGAGCGCGGAACCCTGCGAGGCGACCTCGGCGCTGGCGGCCTCCAGACCCGCCCGCAGCGTGATGGCGCTGGCAGCGGGGGTGGCGCGCAGGATCGTCACCACACCACCGGCGGCGCGGCGGAGGCCGAACGGGTCGGAGCTGCCGGTCGGGTTGGCACCGATCGCGAACAGGCTCGCGAGCAGGTCGAACCGGTCGGCCAGCGCCAGCACCGCGCCCGGGTTGCTCTCCGGGAGCTTGTCACCGGCTCCGCGCGGCTGCTCCATCTCGGCCAGAGCCGTTGCCACGGCGGGGGTTTCGCCCGCGCGCAGCGCGTACTCGCGGGCCATGGTGCCCGCCAGGCCGGAGAGCTCGACGACCATCTGAGAGGCGAGGTCGAACTTCGCCAGCGCACCGGCGCGCTCGACGGTCTCCTGGTCCGCCCCGGACAGCCCGGTCGTGGCGCCGAGGGCGACACCGACCCGGGCGATGCGGTCGGCGCGGTCGGCCATCGACCCCAGGCGCTCCTCGAAGGTCAGCTTGTGCAGGCCCTCGCGCAGCTCCTCGGGCTTGCGCTTGAGGTCGGCGCGCCAGAAGAACGCGGCGTCCTCGTAGCGGGCGCGCAGCACCGACTCGTTGCCCTCGCGGACGAGGTCGACGTCGCAGTCGCCGTTGGCGACGGCCACGAAGTGCGGCAGCAGGCCGCTCTCGCCGCGCACCGGCAGGTAGCGCTGGTGCTTGCGCATCACGGTGGTGAGGATCTGCTCGGGCAGTTCCAGGTAGCGCTCGGCGAAGCCGCCCAGGATCGGGTTGGGCCGCTCGACGAGGTTGGTGACCTCGTCGACCAGCCCGGCCTCACCGGCGAAGTCGACCGTGCCGCCGACGCTCGCCGCGAGCTCGGTGGCGGCGCCGACGATCGTGCGACGACGCTCGGCGGCGTCGGCGACGATGCCGTGCCCGGCCAGGAACTCCAGGTAGCCGTCGGCGGAGGTCACCTGCACCTCGGGCTCGGCGGCGGTGCGGTGCACGCGGGTCGTGGTGCCGCTGACCAGCGAGGACACCGCCACCGGCAGCGGGGTGTCGCCGAGCAGCGCGAGCAGCCAGCGGACCGGGCGGCTGAAGGACAGCTTCGGGTCGCGCCAGCGCATGTTCTTGTCGGCGCGCAGCTCGCCCACCAGCTGGGCGAGCAGGTCGGCCAGCACGACCGGGGCGGTGCGGCCCTGCTCGGTGCGCACCACGGCGACGTGCTCGACGCCGTCGGCCTCGACCCGGCTGAGCTCCTCGGGAGAGACGCCGTGCTTGCCCGCGAAGCCCTGGGCGGCCTTGGTGGGCGTGCCGTCCTCGCCGAAGGCGGCGGAGGCCTTCGGGCCGCGCACGGTGCGCTCGGCGTCCGGCTCGGCCGGAGCGACGTCGGCGACCTGCACGATGATCCGGCGCGGCGTCGCGTAGGCGCTGATCTCGCCGTGCGCCAGGCGGGTTCCGGCGAGCTTGGACTCCAGCGAGTCCCGCACCGAACCGGCCATCGTGGACACGTCCGCGTGCGGGAGCTCTTCCAGGCCGATCTCGAACAGCAGCGTCGCCGGTTCGCTCACCGTCGGCAGCTCACCGGCCGTCGCGGCGGGCGCCGCCTCGACCACGCCGAGCGGGTGGCCGAGCTCCTCGCGGCGCTCGGCCCACAGCTGGGCGACGCGGCGGGTGAGGCTGCGCATCTGCCCGAACGCCTTGGCGCGCTCGGTGGTGCTGATGGCACCGCGCGCGTCGAGCACGTTGAACATGTGGCTGCACTTGAGCACGTGCACGTACGCCGGAGAGGGGAGCCGCAGGTCCAGCAGCCGGTCCGCCTCGGCGGCGCTGGTGTCGAACATGCGGTGGGTGGCCTCGATGTCGGCGTCGTCGAGGTAGTAGCGGCTCATCTCGTACTCGGACTGGCCGAAGATCTCGCCGTAGGAGACGCCGTCGGAGTAGCGGATGTCCTTGAAGTGGTCGACGCCCTGCAGCGCCATGATGATGCGCTCGATGCCGTAGGTGATCTCCACCGACACCGGGTCGAGCACCAGGCCACCGGCCTGCTGGAAGTAGGTGAACTGCGAGATCTCCAGCCCGTCGAGCCAGACCTCCCAGCCCAGACCCCAGGCGCCCAGCGCCGGGGAGGCCCAGTTGTCCTCCACGAAGCGGATGTCGTGCGCCTCGGTGTCCACGCCGAGCGCTTCCAGGCTGCCCAGGTAGAGCTCCTGCGGGTTGCCCGGGTCGGGCTTGAGGATCACCTGGAACTGGGTGTGGGTCTGCAGGCGGTTCGGGTTCTCGCCGTAGCGGGCGTCGTCGGGGCGAACGCTGGGCTCGACGTACCCGACGTGCCAGGGCTCCGGACCGAGCACCCGCAGCATCGTGGCGGGGTTGGCGGTACCGGCTCCGACCTCGGTGTTGAACGGCTGCATGATCATGCAACCTCGTTCGGTCCAGTAGCGTTGCAGCGCCAGCAGCGCGTCCTGCATCGTCGGGGTGCTGCTCTCGGTCACCGGTTCCGAACCCTTCATCGCCCGTGGTCGTGTGGATACTCTGGGTTTTTCGAACACGCGCATTCTGCCACGCTCGGTTTCAGCGCCTGTTCACCGTCATCATCGCCCCAGGGTGTCGAGGACCAGTTGGGCGGTCTCCTCCGGGGTCGCGGATTCGACGTCGGCGGGCGGGCTGACCTGCGCGCGGACCGCGTGGTCGGCTTCGGCGGCGGCGTGGACGGCCGACCGCATCGAGCCGTTCGGTGGCCGAAACCGGTGAGATGGCGCCGGAATCCGGTGATGAGCTCGGTGACGACGCGGTGGGGTCGAACGTCAGCGGGCCTCGCGCAACACCGCGAGCACGGCGTCCGAGAAGGTGCCGTCGCGGTTCTCCAAGTGGCCGGGCAACATCCGGGCGGGCGTGAACCCGATCCGCTCGGCAAGCCGCAGCGAGGCTCCGTTGGCGGCGTCCGCGACCCACTCCAGCCTGGTCAGCCCGGTATCGTCGAGCGCCCAGTCCGCCAGGGCGCGTCCCGCGGCCTCCCCCACCCCGAGCCTGCGGGCCCAGGGGGCGACCCAGCAGCCGACCTCGGCGCGGTCGTCCTCGACGGCGACCAGTCCGAACGAGCCCAGCACGTCGTCGCCGTGCTCGGTCACCGCGAACAGCGGGGAACCTCCGGCGCCGGCGAGGAAGCCTTCGGCGTGCTCCTCGGTGTATGGAACCGGAATCGTCGTCCAGCGCTGGATCTCGGGGTCCTGGCACGCCTGGAAGACCTGCTCGGCGTCGGACGGTCGCCAGCGGCGGAGCCGGTAGCGGCCCGCGGGGATCTCGGTGGGGATGTGCATCGCAGCGGCTCCGGTACCGGGGTCGTGGTGGGCACGAGCGTGGCCACCCGGCACCGTCGGAGCGGGCCTCCACCTCGGCTCCGTCGACGGCCCCGGAACAGTGGCAGCCGCGACAACGGGCAATGGTGGCCCGAATCGACCGGGCACTTCAAACATCGATCACGGATGGTGCGGACCAAAATCGTCCGGATGTCCACCCCCGCCTTGAAGATTAGGTAAGGCTCACTTTAGTGTGATGGTGTGTCGCGCTACTCATCGCAGGCCTCGGTCGGGCTGTCCGCGCAGGAGATCGACGTCGCCTACGGGCGCGACGTCGTCGTCCACGCCGCATCGGTGACGTTGCGCGCCGGGACCGTCACCGCGCTGATCGGCCCGAACGGCAGCGGGAAGTCGACGTTCCTGCGCGCGCTCGCGCGACTGCACCCTCCGACGTCGGGCGAGGTCCGGTTCGCCGACGGCACCGAACTGCGCGCCCTGTCCGCCAAGGACCTCGCCCAGCGGATCACCCTGCTGTCGCAGCAGCGCACCGCGCCCGGCGGGCTGTCCGTGCGGGAACTCGTGGAGTTCGGCCGACACCCGCACCGCTCCCGCTGGACCGGGCACGATCCGGACGGCCCGGCCGCGGTCGAGCGGGCGATGGAGCTCACCGGGCTCAGCGCGATCGCCGACCGCCCGGTCCAGGCGCTGTCCGGTGGTCAGGCCCAACGCACCTGGCTCGCGGGGTGTCTCGCGCAGGACACCGGACTGCTGCTGCTCGACGAGCCGACGACGTTCCTGGACCTGCGCTACCAGGTCGAAATCCTCGACGTGGTGCGCGATCTCGCCGATCAGCACGGCGTCGGCGTCGGCGTCGTCCTGCACGACCTCGACCAGGCCGCCGCCGTCGCCGACCGCCTGCTGCTGCTGGAGAACGGCCGCGTCAGCGCGGAAGGAACCCCGGACGACGTGCTGACCAGCGCCAACCTCACCCGCGCCTACGGCATCGAGGTGGAGGTCCACCGCGCCGACGGACGCATCCACACCCGCGCGGTCGGACGCTTCAACACCGCCTCGCTCTAGTCCCCAGGGAGTCACCATGCGCACCAGACGTGCGTTCATCGCCGCAGCCCTCGCCCTCGCCGCGACGTCGACGGCCTGCGGCACGACCGAGGCACCGACGGGCCCGGCACCGGAGGCCGACGGCCCGCCGGTGAGCGTCGTGGACTCGCGCGGCGAGGAGGTCCGGCTCGACCACCCCGCCAAGCGGGTCGCGGCCACCGAGTGGAACGCCGCCGAATACCTGGTCTCCCTCGGCGTCATGCCCACCGCCATCTCCGACGTGCGGGGATACGGCCGGTACTCGACCGCCGCCCCGCTGGACGCCTCGGTCGCCGACATCGGCACCCGCGGCGAGCCGAGCATCGACGCGCTCGGCTCGCTCGACCTGGACCTCGTCGTCGTCACCGGCGATCTCCCGGAGGGCGCGCTCGCGCAGATCGAGGCGAAGGTCCCGGTCATCGTCATCCCGGGCGGCAACGCGCAGGACCCCATCGGCGCCATGTTCGGCAACGTCGACCTGCTCGCGAAGGCCACCGGAACCGAGAACGCCGCCGCACGCCTGAAGTCCGAGTTCGACGCCAAGATCGAGCAGGGCAGAGCCGCGGTCAAGCGGGCGGGCATGTCCGGCAAGCCGGTGGCCTTCGCCGACGCCTACGTCAACGCCGGCTCGGTCACCATCCGCCCCTACACCAGCGGCTCGCTGGTCGGGTCGGTCTTCGACCGGATCGGGCTGCCCAGCGCCTGGCGACTGGAGGGCGACCCGGCCTACGGGCTAGCGCAGACCGACGTCGAGGGCCTGACGACGCTCGGCGACGTCCCGTTCTGGTACAACGCCACCTCCGGTGACCCGTTCGCCGAGAACCTCGCGGGCAATCCGATCTGGACGAGCCTGCCGTTCGTGCGGCGCGGCGAGGTCCACCACCTGCCCGGTTCGCTGTGGACGTTCGGCGGCCCGAAGTCGATGGAGCGGTTCGTCGACGCGGCCATCGCCGCGGTCCAGGCGTGAAACCCCGGCTGCCGCTGGTCGTCGTCGGGCTGGTCGCGCTCATCGCGGCCGGCTCGCTGCTGCACCTGACGCAGGGCACGGCCGACGTCGACGTGCTGAGCCCGGACGCGCACGCGGCGGTGATCCTCCAGTCCCGCCTCCCCCGCCTGCTGGCGGCGACGCTGGTGGGAGCCGCCCTCGGGGCGGCCGGAGCGGTGCTGCAATCGGTGTCGCGCAACATCATGGCCGCGCCCGACACGCTGGCGGTGTCCGCGGGCGCCCACCTGGCGATCGTCGCCGTCGCGGCGTTCGGCGCGGCCGTCCCGCTGCTGGGCATGGCTGGGATCGCGTTCGCCGGTGGTCTGTGCGCCGCGCTGGTGGTGCTGGGGCTCTCGGGCACCGGCGGCACCGGGATCGTGCGGCTGGTGCTGGCCGGCACGGCGCTCGCGCTGGCGATGAGCTCGGTGACGCAGATGTTGCTGCTGCTGTTCTCCGAGGAGACGCAGGGCCTGTTCGCCTGGGGTGCGGGTTCGCTGAGCCAGAACGGTCTGGACGGTGTCCGCGCGCTGGCCCCGGTGGTGCTCGTGGCGCTGCTCTGGCTGCTGGTGCTGGCCCGCAAGCTCGACCTGATCCACCTCGGCGACGACCACGCGCGAACCCTGGGCGTCCACGTCGGACGGATTCGGCTGGGCGCGGTGGCGCTGGCGGTGCTGATGGCCGCCTCAGCCGTCACCCTCGCCGGGCCGATCGGTTTCATCGGACTGGCCGCACCGGCCCTGGTGCGGCTGGCCGCGAACGTCGTGCCCGGCCTGCACCGGCACGTCGCGCTGATCCCGGTCTCGGCCGCGACGGGCGTGGTGCTGCTGCTCGGCGCGGACGTCCTGCTGCGCGCGGTGATCGGTGCCCAAGGCGCGCTGGAGGTTCCGGCGGGCGTGGTGACGACCTTGCTCGGCGTGGTGTTCCTGGTCGTGCTGGCGCGCGAAATCCGCGTGTCGGGCACGGTGTCCGAACCTCCGGCGGCGGGCGCGCGAGGAGCGGTGAGCGCGCTGCGGTTCCGGCTCGTGCTGGCCGGTCTCGTGCTCCTCGCCGCGCTGGTCGTGGTCGCGTCGGTGCTGCTGGGCGACCGGATCCTGCTGCTCGGCGACGTCGGCAACTGGCTCGGCGGGCAGGCGGGGCCGATCGTGTCGAACGTGATGGGCAACCGCGTGCCACGCGTCCTCGCCGCACTGCTGGCGGGCGCCGCCCTGGCCCTGGCGGGTGCGGCGATCCAGGCGGTCACCCGAAACCCCTTGGCGGAGCCGGGCATTCTCGGGACCTCCGGCGGCGCGGGGGTCGGCGCGGTCGCGGTGATCACGTTCGCCCCCGCGCTCGGTTTCTGGGCCCAGGCGACGGCGGCCGGTGTCGGCGCGGCCCTGGCCGCGGCCGTGGTGTTCGCGGTGGCGGCGCGCGGCGGGTTCTCCAGCGAGCGCTTGGTGCTCATCGGATTCGGGATGCAGGCCGGCACTCAAGCGCTGATCACGCTGCTCATCACGCTGACCGATCCGTGGAACGAGACCAAGGCGCTGACCTGGCTGGGCGGCTCCACCTACGGGCGGCTCCCGGAGCACCTGGTGCCGATCGCGCTGGCGATCGTCGTCGCGGTCCCGCTGCTCATCGGTGCCCGCGGCGAACTCGACCTGCTCTCGCTCGACGACGAAACTCCCCGCGTGCTGGGCGTTCCGGTGCCCCGGGCGCGGCTCGGGCTGCTGCTGTGCGCGGTGCTGCTGACCGGTGCGGCGGTCGCGGCCATCGGTGTCATCGCCTTCGTCGGCCTGGTGGCGCCCCACGCGGCTCGGGCGGTCGTCGGCCGCAGGCACAGCAGGTCGTTGCCGGTCGCGGCCTTGCTGGGCGCGATCCTGGTGTGCGCGGCGGACGCGGTGGGCCGCACCGCGATCGCACCCGACCAACTGCCCGCCGGGCTGATCACGGCGCTCATCGGCACCCCGTACTTCCTGCACCTCCTGCACCGCGCCCGCGCGTGAGGATCACTCCATGCCGACCCGGCCGCCGGGGATGGTCAGCGTGCCACCGGCGAGGTCGGTGTTGCGGACGATCGCGTCGGTGAAGGTCAGCTCGGGCAGCCGCAGGAACCCGAGGTCCAGGTCGGGCATGGCCAGCGACTCCGCCGTGAGCGTGGTGCGGGCGATGGCCAGGGTTCCGGTGAGCTCCTGCGTGTAGAGCTCGACCGGGCCGTTGACCACCTGCGACACGCTGCCCGGGCGGGCTGCCGTGCGGAGGATCTTGCCGTTGCCCAGGTCGCCGCGCTGCACGAGATCGGTGATCTCCAGGCGGTCGACCGTGAAGTGCAGCGTCCGGACCCCGTCGCGCTCGACGACGCCGCGATACCGCGAGCCGACGAGCTTCAGGGCGCTGGCCGTCAGCGTCCACGACCGACCGGGGCCGGGCGTGGTGTCCGAGTCCCCGGCAGGCGGCAGCGCAGGCGGTTTCGGAGCCGGCGCGGGTGCCGGAGCGGGTGCCGGGGTCGACGCCGGAGCCGGAGCAGGCACCGGAGCCGGAGATTCCTGCGCGGACGCCGCCGGAGCGAGCACGCCCAGCGCCAGCACCGGACCGAGCACGCCCGCGAGCAGGCGAAGTCCCGGCGAACTCACGCATGCCCTCCGGCGACCCCGGCCGGGTTGGCGGAGGCATCGGTGCCCTCGACCGCCGCGCGCTGACGCGGCTGGGGCGTCCAGGCGAGGCCGAGCGCCGCGCCCACCACTCCGAGCAGGGTTCCGAGCAGGAAGGACCCGAGGTTGGCCGTCACGATCGCGGCCACTGACAGCAGCAGCGCCACGACTCCGGCGGGAACGCGGAACTCCTGCCGGGTCCAGAACGACAGTCCGCAGCACACCAGCAGAACCCCGATGACCATCGCGGAGATCCCGGTCAGCGTGTTCAGCGAGACGACGATGTCGCCGAACTTCAGCGAGGCGTACGGCGGGAACAGGATCAGCAGTCCCGACGCCAGCGTGCAGAAACCGGCCCAGAACGGGCGAGAACGCCTCCACCGGCGGAACTTCGCGCGGTTGGTGTTGTTCGCAGCCATGAGATCACCCCCGGTCAGAAGCACTCGTCGCGGCCGGCGGCGGCCTTGATCTGCACCTGGTTGAGCTTGAGCGTGGACGCCGTGGTGGACCAGGCGACCTGGCGCAGACCCGTGATCTGCGTGCTGTCGGCCTGGATGCCGAACGTCCCCGCGCCGCCGATCGCGCCGTTGGGGCCCTTGTCCATGGTTCCGGCGTCTCGGCCGATCTCGACGTTGTTCAGGGTGAGATCGCCGGTGACCTCCTGGATGCCGAGCACCAGGTTGTCCGCGCTCATGCCGCCCGGCGCGGCGATCTTCACGGTGATGTCGCCGACCGCGGGCAGTCCCGGGACCACGATGGACTGGCAGAAGTTGTCCAGCTCGGCCTTCCGGAACCCGTTGACCAGCACCGGGTGGGCCTGATCGGCGCTGCGGTCGACCGAGCCGTACTGCACGACGCCCTGCGCGTCGAGCCTGTCGGCCGAGGCCTTGTAGCTGGTCCCGGCGACGGCGAACGAGGCGGCGATCGCGCCCTGCGACAGACCCGTGAACATCAGACCGACGCCGAAGATCCCGACCAGCAGCACCAGCCCGAACACGTGCCAGCGGGTTCGGCCGCCCGTTGTCTCACCCACATCGGCTCCCATCACTCGGAGTGGTCGTAGCGGAATGAGCGCTACTCCGAATGGGGGCAAACGTAGGCCAGATGTCACGCAGATCGCTGTGACGGGATTCACATTACGAGAGGAATCTGAAATTCGTTCGTTTCAAATCGAGCGCTTCCGTCCCACCCACCACAAAGCGGACCGGGCGAGAGCGGCCCGGCCCGCGCGGTCGGTGGTCGAGGGGCGTCGACCGCTGGCGGTTCTGGTCCGAACCGACCGGACAGAACGGATTCCGATCATGGGCGCTTCGGACCAGAACCGCCGCTGCACCCGGCCGGACTCAGGCGACGGCGTCCTTGTCCGGAACCACCAGGGCGTACATGACCAGCACCGCGAGCGCGATCGAGGCGAGTTCCCAGAGCGGGAAGGCCGCCAGGAAGGCGAGGTGCCCGATGGCCGACAACCCGGCCAGGCCGATCCCTGTCATCCGTGCCCACCGCTGCCCGGCGAGGCAACCCGCACCGGCCAGCAGCTGCAGGAGTCCGAAGGCCAGCCAGATGTATCCCCACACGCCGAAGTCGAACAGCAGCAGCTCGCCGCCGCCGACCACGAAGTAGTCGGCGCGGAACAGCGCCGTCAGCCCGGCGATGATGTTGAACGCACCGGCCAGCACCAGCACCCAGCCACCGAAGGCCAGCCATCCTGCTCCCCTGGCATCCGACCGGGCCCTGGACATCGCCCATTCCCGCCGCTCCCCGACGACCTGCTGCTGTTCGCCCGCCTGCTGCGGCTCGGCCGCGTGCCGCGGCTCGGACGCTTGCCGTTGCTCGGGTGCCTGGCGTTGCTCGGACATCTGCCGCTCGGTCGGCCGCTCGCCGCCAGCCTGTTGTCCCGCGTTCGGACTGGACATTTCGAACGCCTCCTCCTTGCCGAGGTGTTGTCGGGCAAGCATCACTCCGATTCCCCTAATCCGCAGCCTGACCAGGACTTTCGACCCGGTTCACCGTCGCGCGGGGGCTCACGTCGCACTCCCCCGCATCTCGACCCGGGCGTGGCGGACGAGGATCTTCAACGCGGCGGCCACGGGGAGCGCGAGCATCGCGCCGAGCACACCGGCCAGCGCACCTCCGACGAGGATCGCGACGAACGCCCCCAGCGGGCTCAGCTCGACGGTCCGGGCGAACACCCGCGGGGCGATCAGGTAGTTCTCGACCGCCTGGTAGACGACGAAGAACAGCAGCGTGATGACGGCCAGCGAGAGTCCCTGGCTCAGCGCCACCAGCGTCGCGGCCAGCGAGGCGAGCGTCGCGCCGATCTGCGGGATCGTGTCCAGCAGCGCGACCACCACGGCGAGCAACGCGGGATAGGGCACGCCCGCGACCAGGAAGAACACGTAGGAAGCGGCCCCGGCGCACAACGACACGACGACCTGCCCGGTCACGTAGCCGCCGACCCGGCCCATCGCGGCGAGCACGGCGTCCGCCCGGCCCGGATGCCCTTCGCCGAAGCGTGCGACGGCGCTGTGGAGCCGGGGCATGGCGAGCGAGAAGTAGACCATCAGCGCGCCGGCGGTGCAGGCGGCGAAGACCCCGCCGAAAACCACTCCCAACGCGGCGAACCCAGCGGTGAGCGCCTGCAGGGCGAAGCTCGCCGCGCTGCTCGCCGCCGCTTTGACCTGCTCGTGCAACGCCGGATCGCGCAGGTGGGCGCGCAGCTCTCCGGACCCGAGGTTCGTCCCGACCCCGGACACCAGGCTCGGGACGCGCTCCACGAAGTGGCCGACCTGGCTGAACGCGGGGACGAGCACCAGCAGGATCGCCACTCCGAGGACGACCAGCAGCCCCAGCACGACCGCACCGACAGCCAGGCCGCGCCGCCAACGATGCCGCTGCAACCAGCCGACCACCGGTTCCACGCCGAGGGCGAGGAAGAACCCGAGGAACACCAGCACCAGCATGCCGCGAGCGGTGTAGGCGAGGACCGCGAGCACGCCCACGGCCAGGTACACGCAGGCGATCTGCGCGTGGCGCAGCAGCGGAACCGGCCCGTCCCGACGCTCCCCCGACGTGTTCGCCGACATCCGCACCGCCCTCCCGCGCGCCCGAACCGAGCGTAGGTTCCCGCGCCCCGCGCGCATTCCGAACGCGACCCCGCGCCTGCCACCTGGGTCTGCTCGTATCACCCGGACGGGTCGGCACGCGGCCTCCGGCGCCCGGTTGGCGCCCGCGGACGTCGCCGGTGACGATGGCCGGGAGTCGCGGAGGCGGCGTCAGAACCCGCCGAACGGGAGGTCCCGATGTCCCTGGAAACCGGCTCGCAGCCCGCTCGACCGACGATCGCGGCGGGCAACGCGGAGGTGCGGGAGACATTCCCGTTCGACGACACCCGCGACCTCGACGACGCTCGCCGCGGCTTCCTCGGGACCGCCGAGGATCCGCTCATCCGCGACTCGTCGGGGGCGGTCGTGTGGGACCTGGACGCCTACGGATTCCTCGCCCAGGACTGCCCGGACACGGCCAACCCCAGTCTGTGGCGGCAGAGCCGGTTGTGCGTCGAGCACGGCCTCTTCGAGGTCGTGGAGGGCCTCTACCAGGTGCGCGGTTTCGACCTGTCCAACATGACGGTCGTGGAAGGTTCCCGCGGAATCCTGGTCATCGACCCGCTGCTGTCCGCGGAGACGGCCGCCGCGGCGCTCTCGCTCTACCGGAGTCACCGCGGCGACCGCCCGGTGACCGGTGTGCTCTACACGCACAGCCACGCCGACCACTTCGGCGGAGTTCGCGGTGTCGTCACCGACGCGGAGCTCGCGGCCGGGATTCCGGTGCTCGCGCCGCGGGGATTCCTGGCGCACGCGGTCAGCGAGAACGTCTACGCGGGCACCGCCATGGCCCGCCGGGCGGGCTACATGTACGGAGCCGCGCTGGCCAAGGGCCCGCGGGGGCAGATCGGCGCGGGGCTGGGCCCGACCACCTCGACCGGTGCTCTCGGCATGGTGCCGCCGACCCACGACATCACCGAGACAGGCCAGTCGGAGACGGTCGACGGGATCCGGATGGTCTTCCAGCTCACCCCGGGCACCGAGGCTCCGGCCGAGCTCAACATCCACTTCCCGGACCACGCCGCGCTGTGCATGGCCGAGAACGCCACCCACAACCTGCACAACCTGCTGACGCTGCGCGGGGCGGAGGTGCGCGACCCGCACGCCTGGGCGGACTACCTCACGGAGGCCATCGACCTGTTCGCCGAGGGTTCCGACATCGCCTTCGCCTCCCACCACTGGCCCGTGGTCGGCCGCGACCGCGTCGTCGAGTTCCTGACCGAGCAGCGCGACCTCTACGCCTACCTGCACGACCAGACGCTGCGGATGATCAACGCGGGGATGACTCCGCTGGAGATCGCCGAGCGGATCGAGATGCCTCCAGGTCTGGAGCGCGCCTGGCACACCCACGGGTACTACGGCTCGGTCAGCCACAACACCAAGGCGGTCTACCAGAAGTACCTGGGCTGGTTCGACGGGAACCCCGCCCACCTGTGGGAACACCCTCCTGTCGAAGCCGCCGAGCGGTACGTGGAGTTCATGGGCGGCGCCGACGAGGTGGTCCGACGCGCCCGCGAGTCCTTCGAGGAGGGTGACTTCCGCTGGGTCGCGCAGGTCGTCAACCACGTGGTGTTCGCCCGGCCCGACCACGAGGCGGCGCGGGCGCTGCAAGCGGACGCCCTGGAGCAGCTCGGCTACGGCTGCGAGAACGGTCCCTGGCGCAACTTCTACCTCATGGGTGCCCACGAACTGCGCCACGGACCGATCGGCACGCCCACGGTGACCGCGTCACCGGACGTGCTCCGCGCGCTGGACCTGGACCAGCTCTTCGCGGCTCTCGCCATTAGGGTGGACGGTCCGAAGTGCTGGGACGCGGACATCACGATCCGCTGGAACGTCGACGGCGGCGAGTCGCACACCCAGCGCCTCCGCAACGGGGTCATGGTCCACATCAGAGGAACCGGTCCTGCGGCCGGCGAACCCGACGCCGAGGTCACCCTCGAAGAGCAAGATCTCCGAAAGGTCCTCCTGGGCACCACGACCACCGACGACCTGGTCGCCCAAAGCCGCGCGAGAACAACCGGGAACCCGAAGAGGATCACCGAGCTGTTCAGCTACCTGGCCAACCCGAACCCGGACTTCACCATCGTCACCCCATGAACAATGGAACGAGAAACAACAGCAAGAAGCCGAAGACCTGCGAAGACCCGGCAGAAACAGCACCGAGGAGAGGAAGGAGCGGCAGGAGCGATAGGAGCGGCACGAGCGAGATGTTCTTCCAAGACCAGGCCGGGAACACCCCGAAGGCGAGGAACGAAGCCAAAGCCCCACCGCACCGTGGGGGCCTGCGGGGGCTCGGCCCTCGCAACTAACACGACGGGGCGAGATGGTTCGCGCATTCCGCGAACACACCTCGCCCCGAGGTCCGTGGAGGTGCCGGGAATCGAACCCGGGTCCTCCGTCGCTTCACCAAGGCTTCTCCGTGCGCAGTCCGCTATGCCTCTACTCGGCTCCACCGGTCACGCGAACTAGCCGGTGTGACGAGCCCAGTCGCTGTTTGATGTCCCGCTGGGTCCCGCGACCGAACCCAGCGGTAGGAGCCTCCTAGCTGATGCCGGATTCCGGGACGGAGGCGTTCCCGGTCCGACAGAGTCGCTCCTCGCTCAGGCGGCGAGGGCGAACTCGCGCTGACTCTTGTCGGCGCTTATTTGTTTGCGGCGACGCTCACGGTGGTCTCCCGCCTGCACCGGCACGCTTCCCAAGGATCAACGTACGGAGTCGAAACCGTTCACCCCCATGTCCATGCTCCACTTGCTACCGGTTTTCGAACCGGTGTCCAACAGGATAACGCGTCGGGCCCCGGCGATCATTCCCATATCCCTCATACCTTCAAGCCCAGGAGCTTCGCCGGTGTGTCGTGCAGCAACGCGCGCAGGAAGGGCTTGCCGAGCCGAGGGTCGCCACCCGCCCAATCGGCGATGACCGCGAGCTGGTCGGCGTACTGGTACGGGATGTTCGGGTAGTCGGTGCCCAGCACGATCCGGTCGGGGTGCGCGGCGATCCGCGCGGCCCAGTCCTTGGGCAGCGGCGCGAACTTCTCGCTGAACGCCACACCGACCATGGTCGTGTCCAGGTGAACCCGCGGATAGCGCTCCACCAGGTTCAACGCCGCGAGGTAGTCGGGCATTCCGGCGTGCGCCAGCACCGCCGTGAGCCTGGGATGCCTGCGCAGCACGCCCTCGAACACGTCCAGCCCGGTGTAGGCACCGGCGATCGGACCGTTCCCGCAGTGCACGACGACCGGCACACCGGTCTCGCCGAGCAGGCCCCACGCCTGGTCCAGCAAGGGGTCGCGCGGGTCGAACGAGCCCACCTGGACGTGCATCTTCACGCAGCGGGCGCCCTCGTCCAGCGCGCGAGCGAGGTAGTCGCCCACGCCGGGTTCGGGGTAGATGGTGGCGGTGGGAACCGCCTCCGGCGTGCGCTGGGCGAAATCGCGAACCCAGTCGTTGAGCCACGCGGCCATCGCGGGCTTGTGCGCGTAGACCAGCGGGGCGAACGCCCGCAGTCCGAACTCGCGCAGCAGCCGCACCCGGGTGGGCTCGTCGTGCCGGTAGAAGATCTCCCACCGCATCCCGTAGTGCTCGGAGGCGTTGTCGAAGTACGCCCACACCTTGTCCAGCACGTTCGGCGGCAGGAAGTGGGTGTGGATGTCGACCAGCCCCGGCAAGCCGAGTTCGTTCAGCCAAGCGGGAATTCGGTTGTCGTCGTGCGGTGCCGTCAAGTCAGCGCCGGCCCTTTCGCGCGCGCCCGATGGCGCGCTGGATCTCGCGTTCCATATCGCGCTTGGCGATGTCCTGGCGCTTGTCGTGCGCCTTCTTGCCTCGCGCCAGCGCGAGCTCGACCTTGGCCTTGCCGTCGCTGAAGTACAGCGACATCGGCACCAGGCTCAGCCCGCTCTCCTTGATCTTTCCGACCAGCCGCTCGATCTCGTGCCGGTGCAGCAGGAGTTTGCGGGAGCGCCGCGGTTCGTGGTTGGTCCACGTCCCCTCGGTGTACTCGGGGATGTGGACGTTGCGCAGCCAGACCTCGCCGTCGTCCACAGTGGCGAAGCCGTCGACGAGCTGCGCCTTGCCCTGGCGCAGGCTCTTGACCTCGGTACCGGTCAGCGCGATTCCGGCCTCGTAGGTGTCAATCACCGACCAGTCATGCCGCGCCTTGCGGTTCTGCGAGATGACCTTGCGGCCGCGTTCCTTCACCATGCGAACAACTCTAGTCCTCGTGTCACCCGGTTTAGCCGAACTCGGCGGCCCCTTCCGCGGGGACCGCCGAGCACCAGGCTACAGCCGCACGTACAGCCGGAGCGTGACGTAACCGGTGACAGCGGAGATCACCGCGGAGACCAGCAGCAGGATCGGCGAGATCAGTGCGATGTCGCCCCATTCGACCGCTGGGATGATGCCGGTGCCCAGCACCGGCCCCATGACCCTGTCGATGAACGCCGCCTTCGCGATCAGCAGACCGGCGATCGCCAGCACCGCACCGATCAGACCTGACACCATCGCTTCCAGGAGGAACGGCAGCTGGGTGTACCAGCGTGTCGCACCCACCAGGCGCATGATGCCGGTCTCCGTGCGGCGGGTGAACGCCGAGAGCTGAATGGTGTTGGAGATCAGCAGCAACGCGGCCAACGCCTGCACCAGCGCGATCGAGAACGTCGCGTTGCGGACGCCGTTGAGGATGTCGAACAACCGGTCCAGGTACTCGGCCTGGTCGACGACGCTGTCCACGCCCGGCTTGCTGGCGAACTCGGCCTGGATCTGCGGGAAGCGCTCCTGCTCGGTGAGCTTCACGCGCAGCGAGGCCGGCATCGCCTCGGCGCGGGCCACGTCCTTGAGCTCCGGCTGCGACTCGAAGACCTTGTTGAAGCTGGCGAACGCCTGCTCCCGGTTCTCGTACTTGACCGACTCGACGCCCTCGGCGCTCTTGAGCGCCGACATGACCGAGGCGCAGGGCTGCTGGCTGCAGTCGGTGTCATTGGCGCTGACGTCGTCGGTCATGAACACCACGACCTCGACGCGGTCCTGGTAGGTGTCCTGCATCTTGTCGATGAGCCGGACCACCAGCAGACCGCCACCGAGCAGACCCACCGAGATGGCGGTCGTCAGGATCATCGCGATGGTCATCGTCACGTTGCGCCGAAGGCCGTTGACGACCTCGCTGAATACGAAGCTCGCACGCATCTTGGGTCAGCTTTCCTGCCGTTCGGGGGTGTGGGTCCTCGGGTGCACGGGCCGGGCGATCGGGTCGTGCCGGATCAGCGGCCGACGCCGTACACGCCACGGGCGTCGTCGCGGATGACCCGGCCGAGGCTGAGCTCCACGACGCGACGGCGCATCGAGTCGACGATGCCGTGGTCGTGCGTGGCCATCACGACGGTGGTGCCGGTGCGGTTGATCCGCTCCAGCAGCAGCATGATGTCCTGGCTCGTGTCGGGGTCCAGGTTTCCCGTCGGCTCATCGCACAGCAGCACCAGCGGCCGGTTGACGAAGGCGCGCGCGATGGCGACGCGCTGCTGCTCACCACCGGAGAGCTCGTTGGGCATCCGGTCGGCCTTGCCGTCGAGGCCCACCAGCTGCAGCACCTGCGGGACGACCCGCTGGATGTCGGCGCGCGGCTTGCCGATGACCTCCAGCGCGAACGCGACGTTCTCGGCCACGGTCTTGTTGTTCAGCAGCCGGAAGTCCTGGAAGACGCAGCCGATGCGCTGACGCAGCCGGGGCACCCGGCGGCGCGGCAGCTTCGCGACGTTCCAGTCCGCGACGAAGACCCGGCCACGGCTGGGCACATCCTCGCGCAGCAGGAGGCGCATGAACGTCGACTTCCCGGAGCCCGATGGCCCGATGAGGAACACGAACTCGCCCTTGTCGATGCCCACAGAGACATCGTCGAGAGCGGGCCGGGTCGACGTCTTGTACGTCTTGGACACGTGCTCAAGGCGGATCACGGCCGGGAGTTTACCCCCGCCCGATGGAGCGACCCGCACTCACCCACAGCGGTGGTTGCACCAGTGGTGACCAGCAGTTTTGACGGGCGCGCTGGGCGTCGATCAGGCCACGCTCTGCTGCTGGCGGCGCCAGCGGATCCCCGCTTCCAGGAAACCGTCGATGTCGCCGTCGAGAACCGCGTCGGGATTGCCCACTTCGTGCTCGGTCCGCAGGTCCTTGACCATCTGGTACGGGTGCAGCACGTAGGAGCGCATCTGGTTGCCCCAGCTGGAGCCGCCGTCCTTGAGGGCGTCGAGCTCGGCGCGCTCCTCCTCCTTCTTGCGGGCCAGCAGCTTGGACTGGAGCACGCGCATCGCGGCTGCCTTGTTCTGCAGCTGCGACTTCTCGTTCTGGCAGGACACCACCACGCCGGTCGGGATGTGCGTGATGCGCACGGCCGAGTCGGTGGTGTTCACGCTCTGCCCGCCGGGACCGGAGGAGCGGAAGACGTCGACGCGGATGTCCTTCTCCGGGATCTCGACGTGGTCGGTCTCCTCGACGACCGGCAGCACCTCGACACCGGCGAAGGAGGTCTGGCGGCGGCCCTGGTTGTCGAACGGCGAGATCCGCACCAGGCGGTGCGTGCCCTGCTCGATGGACAGGGTGCCGTAGGCGTAGGGCGCGTTGACCCGGAACGTCGCCGACTTCAGGCCGGCCTCTTCGGCGTAGGAGGTGTCGTAGACCTCGGCCGGGTAGGAGTGCCGCTCGGCCCAGCGCAGGTACATGCGCATCAGCATCTCGGCGAAGTCGGCGGCGTCGACGCCACCGGCCTCCGCGCGAATGGTGACCACCGCTTCGCGCTGGTCGTACTCGCCGGAGAGCAGGGTCCGGACCTCCAGGGTTTCGAGGTCCTTGGCGAGGCGCTCGCGCTCCTCGTCGGCCTCGGCCAGACCGGAGCTGTCGCCCTCGTCCTCGCTGAGCTCGTAGAGGACTTCGAGGTCCTCGACGCGCTGGCGGAGCTCGGAGATGCGGCGCAGGTCCGCCTGCCGGTGCACGAGCCGGCTGCTGACGCGCTGCGCGTTTTCGACGTCGTCCCAGAGATCGGGCTTGGCCGCCTCCTGCTCCAGCTCGGAGATCTCCGCGCGGAGTGCGTCGAGATCCATCACGCTCTCGATGCCTTCGAGCGTGTTGGACAGTTCCTTGAGGGAGGCCGCGACGTCGGGATTCACAGTGCTCAGGGTACTTCACCCATGAGCGGCCGCCCACGAGGACGGCACCGATCGGCTTTCGCCTGCGGGCGAACGCGAACAACGGCTGCGCCGATCGAGCGGCGCAGCCGTTGTTGACGGGTGTCACCCGGTGCTGCTGGACCGTCCGCGGGTGGCGCGGCCGCGAGCCGTGGCGGCCACCTGAGCGCCGCCGGGCTCAGCCACCCGCGCCGCTGCGCGAAAAGAGCCCAGGAACAGGTTCTTCAGTCGGGGATCGAATCGAGGAGCTTGTTGATCGCCCGGTTGTAGGCGACGGTGAAGTCGGCGGCGGCCTTCTCGTAGGGGTCGCCCGCCGTCTTGGCGGCGTTGCGGGCCTCGTCCATCTTCACAGCGGTCTGCGCGCGGGCGGACTCGACGAGCGCGGCGCGCTGGCGCGGGGTGAGGGTGCCGGAGTAGACCAGCTTGAGGATCAGCGGGCTGCGGACGTTGTCAGGCCCCGGGGCGGTGTTCAGCCACGACTTGAAGGCCTTCTTCCCGGCGGCCGTGATCGCGTACTGCTGACTGGAGCGCGGGCCCTGCTTGCCGAGGCGCAGCAGGCCGTCCTCGGTCAGCGCGGGCAGCTCGCGGTACACCTGGCTGCGGGTGACGCTGAAGAACCCGGCGAAGCGCTCGGTGGCCGCGGCGACCAGCTGGCCACCGGTCTTCGGCCCTTCGTGCAGTAGTCCCAACAGGGCAGCGGATGTCGCATTCAGCTCGCTCACGACACCAACGGTGCCACGTCCCGACGGAGCTGTCCACAGTGGTCGGCGCTTCTGTCCACAGTGGTTGCACCTGACTGGTCCGAGTGGACGAACCATTCCGCCATTGGTCCCAGACCGGGATTACCGGTTTTTCGGCGCGCGGGGGCTCGATGATCACAGATCCCACCCGAATGCAGCCCTGGTAGATGCACGGATTGCAACCGCGCGCTCGTTGATTCGCCTGTATGGGGGTTCTTGGCCGCGCAATGAGGTGTTATCACGTTCTGAAACTGCACAACTACAGGTGGTAACCCTCACGCTGCTGTTGGCCGCCGGGTAGCGGCGGGCGCACGGCGTGGAAAGCAGGAGGTTCGGGCGTGCATCGCAGTTGGTTGCGTACCAAGGTCAACGAGAGCAAGGAGAAGGTGACGCAGAAGGTCACCGAACGAGCCAAGTCCATGGTCCCGGTGCAGCGCGGCGCCGAGACGGACTCCTGCATGGTCTGCGGCCGCACCATGCGCCAAACGGCCGTGGTCCGAGGCGACGGCAGGGTCTGCTCCCCCGGCTGCGCTCGCAAGTGGGCCGAGGGCCTGAAGGACTGAGCGCGAAGAAAAGTGCCTCCGGATGACCGGAGGCACTTTCTCTCTAGTAGCGGGGACAGGATTTGAACCTGCGACCTCTGGGTTATGAGCCCAGCGAGCTACCGAACTGCTCCACCCCGCGCCGTCGGCTGAAGTTTCCAGCCGCTTCGTTCTGTTGTAATGGGAACTCTACACCCCCGGAAAACACCTTTCGCACGGGGTCCCCGAAACCGGTTTCCCCAGCTCAAGAAGCCGGGATCCCGACGGTCACGATCACCCCGAAGGCGACCACCGCACCGTGGGGACCTACGGGGGCTCGGCCCCCGTAAAGACATCGAGAAACGGGAAAGTCCCCCTCAGCGAAGCCAAGGGGGACTGAACACCAAATGAGTAGCGGGGACAGGATTTGAACCTGCGACCTCTGGGTTATGAGCCCAGCGAGCTACCGAACTGCTCCACCCCGCGCCGTCGGCTGAAGATTCCAGCCGCTTCGTTCTGTTGTAGGCATTAGCTTACGGACCGGGTCACAGCCGTTCAAACCGGGGGTGGCTAAGCGGTTCCGCACCCGTCCTGACCTGGCATTCAGATGCGTCGGCGGGGCGGGAACCGCGCCGGTCCCCACCCCGCCGACTTCCACACGGACGGCTCAGCCGCCGGTGCCCTGCCCCTGCTCGAAGCGCTTGATGGCGTCGTCGAGCTGCTGGTAGGCCTGGCCCATCTCGGCGAAGTTGCCGGACTGCTGGGCCTTGCGGACCCGTTCCAGCGCGTCGCGGATCGCGCCGACCTCCTCCTGGCCCGTCTGCGGCGTACCCGGTGCCGGCGGCTGCCCCGGCTGCTCGGGCTGCGCGCCGGGCGTGCCCGGCTGGGTCCCCTGGCCCGCTCCGGAACCGAAGACCTGGTCGAGCGCCCCCTGCAGGGTCTCGGAGAAGCCGACCTTGCCGCCGAAGGACACCAGCACCCGTGCGAGCTGCGGGTAGGACTCCTGCTCGTTGCGCTGGATGTAGATGGGCTCGATGTAGAGCAGCCCACCGGCCACCGGCAGCGTGAGCAGGTTGCCGAAGATCGCCGTGACGTTCGGGTTGTTGAACAGCGTCCGGTTCTCGGTGACCTCGGGGGTCGACTCCATCTGGTTCTGGACCTGGTTCGGACCCGGGGTCAGCGTGTTCGTCGGCAGCCGCAGCACGGTCATCTGCCCGTAGTTCTGCGGGTCCGAGGACACCGACACCCACGCCGAGAGGTTCTGCCGCCGCAGCGCGGTCAGGGCGCTGGTGAGCTGGAAGTTCGGCTGCTGCTGACCTTCGACCTGGGCGAGCACGTAGTAGGGCGGCTGCTGCCCCTCACTGCTGCCGACGGTGCCGCGAGCCGTGGGGTCGTTGGGCACCTCCCAGAAGGTCTGGGTGGAGAAGAAGTCGCCCGGGTTGTCCACGTGGTACTCGGTCAGCAGCTTGCGCTGCACCTTGAACATGTCCTCCGGGTACCGGAAGTGCTCGCGCAGCTCCGGCGAGATGGCGCTGGCCGGCTTGACCACGCCGGGGAACACGCCCTCCCAGGTCTTGAGGACCGGGTCGTTCTCGTCGGTGGCGAACAGGTCGACGGTGCCGTCGTAGGCGTCGACCGTGGCCTTGACCGAGTTGCGGATGTAGTTGATCTGCTGGTTGGGCTGGCGCTCGACACCGGTGAGGGTGTCGTTGGTGGCCTCGCCCAGCTCGGTCAGCTTCGAGTACGGGTAGTTGTTCAGCGTGGTGTAGCCGTCGACGATCCACTTGACGCGGCCGTCCACCACGGCCGGGTACGGGTCGCCGTCGAGCTTGAGCCACGGCGCGACCTTCTGGACGCGGTCGCGCGGGTTGCGCTCGTAGATCAGCTTGGAGTTCTCGCCGATCACGCCGCTGAACAGGAAGTTCCGCTCGCCGTAGTAGGCGGCGAAGGCCAGCCGCTGGAACGGGTTGGAGATCGGCACGCCGCCGCGGCCGTCGTAGGTGAACTGCTGGGTGTCGGTGTCGTACTCGCGCGGCGCCTCACCCGGGTTGCCGCCGACGATGGCGTAGTCGTCGGGGCCGACGAGCTCGCCGTAGTAGACGCGCGGCTGCTCGACCGGGATGCCGCCCTGGCCCTTGTTGGCGACGTCGCTGATCTGGAAGACCGGGTAGCCGCCCTGCGTGGCGCCCTCGTTGAAGGTCGAGTCGACCCGGTCGGCCGGTGCGGCGATGAAGCCGTTGCCGTGGGTGTAGACGGTGTGCCGGTTGATCCAGTTCTGCTGGTTGACCGCCAGGCCGTCGGTGTTGATCTCGCGCAGCGCGACCAGGTAGTCCTGCAGCTGCCCGTTGGCGTCCCGGTAGCGGTCGACGTCGAGCTTGTCGGGGAAGCCGTAGAAGTTGTACTGCTGCGTGAGCTGCGTGAACGTCGCCGACAGGACGTTGGGGTCGAGCAGCCGGATGTTGGGGATGGTGCCGGCGTCATCGGCGACCTCGCTGGGCTGCAGCTGCGTCTTGCCCGGGTAGTCGACGAAATTGACCTTGTCGTCCCCGATGCCGAACGCGGACTTGGTGGCCGCGAGGTTGCGCTCGATGGAGACGGCCTCGCGCTGGTTGGCGTTCGGCCGCACCGAGAACTGCTCCAGCAGCGCCGGCCACACCGCGCCGACCACGACGCTCGACAGCAGCAGCAGGACCGTCGCCAGCGCCGGGATCTGCAGGTTCTTCAGGAAGATCACCGAGAAGAACGCCAGCGCGCAGAACACCGCGATGCACATCAGGATCAGCTTCGCCGGCATCACCGCGTTGAGGTCGGTGTAGCTGGCACCGGTGAACAGGCTGTTGCGCTGGGACAGCAGCAGGTCGTACCGGTCGAGGAAGTAGTCGACGGCCTTGAGCAGCACGAACAGGCCGGCCAGCACGCCGAGCTGGACCCGCGCGGGCATCGACAGCTGGCCGCTGCGGCCGGTGAGCCGGATGCCGCCGAAGATGTAGTGGGTGACCAGCGCGCCGAGGAACGACACGGTCACCGCGATGAACGCCCAGGACAGCACCATGCGCCAGAACGGCAGCTGGAAGACGTAGAAGCTGATGTCCTTGCCGAACTCCGGGTCGGTCTGCCCGAACGGGACGCTGTGCAGGAACAGCTGCAGCGTCTGCCAGTCGGCCTGCGCGGCCAGCCCGCTGATCGCGGCGATCAGGATCGGCACGCCCAGGCCGAACAGCCGGGAGTGCTCGGTGATGACCGTGCGGTAGCGGGTCAGCGGGTCGTCCGGGCCGCTGACCGGGACGAACACCGGGCGGTTGCGGTAGGCCATCCAGAGGTTGAGCAGCAGCACCCCGCCCAGGAAGACGGCGGCCACGATGCCGAGACCGAGCCGCGAGGCGACCTGGGTCGTGAAGACCTGCCGGTATCCGACCTCGCCGAACCACAACCAGTCGACGTAGGCGCCCAGCATCCGCGATCCGAGGATCAGGGCGAGCAGGACGACCCCGCCCAGAATCAGCAGGATTCTGCTTCGCCGGGATAGTTTCGGCATTCCTACCGGGGGCCGCATGGCCACAGCGCACGCTCCTGGGGACGGTCAGCTGAACTTGGCAATCACGTCGGAGAACACGATTCCCTCGTGATGTTCAACTCTACGACCCATGTGTGAAGTTCCTGGAAGGCCCCGCGCGAACGGTATTTTTCGGACACAGATCGGTATCGATCGGTTCAACTCGGCGCGCCTCCCTCCGTCGAAGGCGGTTCTGCGACGATTGCCGCCATGCCTTCCGCAGAGGAATTGGGGTTCGCCCTGCCCGTCGCGACCCGCGAGGTCGAGGAGTTCGTCGCTTCCGCCGGCTGGGACCAGCCGACGCAGATCTTCGCCCTGGTGGCGACCGAGACGATGATCGCCGCAGCTCCCGAGATGGCCGACCAGCTCGACCCGGTGGCCTCTCCCCTGACGCCGTTGGCGCAGGAGTCGCTGCCCGCCGAGGACCTCGGCGAGGCGCTGGCCCGCATCGAGTGGCCGGAGCAGGTCGTCGGCTGCGCGCTGGTGCAGGAGATCGTCGTGCTGCCGCCGGAGGCGGAGGCCGCGCTGCCGGAGGACGAGGACGGCGCCCGCAAGCTCGCCGCCGAGCACCCCGACCGGCGCGAAGCGCGGCTGGTGGCCGCGGTCCTGCGCGACGGCGGCGGTCAGTCCTGCGTCATGCGGCTGCGCGGCGAGGAGGACGAGGTCTTCAGCGACCCCTCGCTTGCCCCCAACCTGCTGAAGGCCCTCAACGCCACCTTCGCCTGAGCTCCGGCTCTCGCGGCTGCGCCGCTCGCACGCAGTTCAGAGGGCGTGCTCAGCAGGCTGCTGGGGCTTGGTTGGCGCGCAGCGCTTCCATCGCCTTGGTGGCGTCGCCGAGGTTGGCGACCCTGGCTAGCTGGAGGCCGTCCGGGGCCTGGGACTTGGCCTCGGCGCAGTTCTCGGCCGGGACCAGGAAGATCGTGGCGCCGGATTCCTTGGCCTTGATCATCTTGAACGGGATGCCGCCGATCGGCCCGACGTTGCCCGCCGGGTCGATCTCGCCGGTGCCCGCGACGAACTTGCCGCCGTTGAGCTCGCCGGGCGTCAGCTTGTCGATGATCGCCAGCGTGAACATCAGGCCGGCCGAGGGGCCGCCCACGTCGGCGAGGCTGATCTTGATCTCGAACGGCACGTCCGGGCGTTCGGTCGCGCCGACGCCGAGGAAGCCCTGCGACTGGTCGCCGCCCGGCTGGTCGTTGCGCCCCAGCTGCACGTTGGCGACCTGTTCGGGCTGGTCAGCGCGCTGGTAGCGGATCTCCACCCGGTCTCCGGGCTTGGTCCCGGTCAGCGCCGCCTTCAGCGACGCGGCGTCGGTGACCGGCTTGCCGTTGGCGTTGAGCAGCCGGTCGCCGGGCTCCAGCGTGCCGTCGGCCGGGCTGCCCTTGACGATCTGGCCGATCAGCACCTTGTGCGGATAGCCGAGGAAGCGCAGCGCCGCGGTCTCGGCGGTCGTCTGCGAGTCGTTGAACGCCTCGGTGTTCTCCTGCTCGATCTGCTGCTCGCTCTTGTTCGGCGGGAAGTAGACGTCGCGCGGAGCCAGGGCGTAGCGACCGGAGACCCACAGGCCCAGCGCACCGAACAGCGACAACTGGTCGGTGACCGATACCGTGGTCATGTTCAAGTGACCGGCGGTCGGGTAGGTTTCATGTCCCTCGACGCCGATCACCGGGTGGTCGCCATCCAGGCCGAGCGTGTCGTACGTCGGCCCGGGGCCCAGCGCCACGAACGGCACCCGCGCGAACGCGCCGAGGAGACCGAAGGCGACAACCAGCACGACACTCGTCAGCAGCGTCCAGGTACGGCGGTTCACGAGGCGACAGCGTACGTGTTCGCTCTTGGCGATGTTCCCGGTGTTCGCACAGACCAGAGCCACGACATCTTCTTAGGGGCGGCTGAGGCCGCGTACGGTGGAACTATGACCAATATGCCGTTCGGGTTCAGTTCGCAGGACCCCGACGACCCCGACAAGGGCGACTCGTCGCAAGGCCGCTCTGAGGGTGGAGCCGGCAACCCGGGGGACAACCCCTTCGGTTTCGCCGGCATGCCCGGACCGGGCGGCAACTTCGACATCGGGCAGCTCGGCCAGATGCTGACCCAGCTCGGCCAGGCGCTGAGCCACTCCGGTGGCGGTAGCGGCCAGTCCGGGCCGGTCAACTACGACCTCGCCAAGCAGCTCGCGGTGCAGCAGCTGCACAACAACCAGCGGACCGAACGACCCAGCCAGGAGCAGGTCAAGGCGATCGAGGACGCGGTTCGCCTCGCCGAGCTGTGGCTCGACGCCAGCACCTCGCTGCCCGCCGGGGTCCGCTCGGTGCAGACCTGGTCCTCCGTGGACTGGGTCGAGAAGACCCTGCCGGTGTGGCAGCGGCTGTGCGACCCGATCGCGCAGCGCATGTCCGCGGCCTGGCTGGAGGCGCTGCCGGAGGAGGCCAAGCAGGCCGCCGGCCCGCTGCTGAACATGCTCGGCCAGATGGGCGGGATGACCTTCGGATCGCAGCTGGGCAGCGGACTCGCCCAGCTCGGCGGTGAGGTCCTGACCTCCACCGAGGTCGGGCTGCCGCTGGGACCGTCCGGGACCGCGGCGCTGCTTCCGGCCAACATCGAGAAGTTCGTCGAGGGACTGGACCGGCCGATCAGCGAGGCCACCTTGTTCCTGGCCGCGCGCGAGGCGGCGCACCACCGGCTGTTCGGGCACGTCCCGTGGTTGGCGCAGCGCTTGCTGGCCACCGTCGAGGAGTACGCGCGCGGCATCCACATCGACACCTCCGCGCTGGAGGACATGGCGGGCAAGATCGACCCGTCCAACCCGGCGTCGATGCAGGAGATGATGGGTTCGGGAATGCTCGAACCGCAGACCACCCCGGAGCAGCAGGCCGCTCTGAACAGGCTCGAAACGCTGCTGGCCCTGGTCGAGGGCTGGGTCGACGTGGTCGTGGCCGACGCTCTGGGCGAGCGGCTGCCGGGCGCGGAGGCGCTGGGCGAGCTGGTCCGCAGGCGTCGCGCCAGCGGCGGCCCGGCCGAGCAGACCTTCGCGACGCTGATCGGGCTGGAGCTGCGCCCGCGCCGGATGCGCGACGCGGCGAACCTCTGGCGGCTGATGGCCGAGCGCCACGGCACCGAGGCCCGCGACCAGGTCTGGGACCACCCGGACCTGCTGCCCGACAGCTCCGACCTGGACGAACCGCTGGACTTCGCCGACCGCTGGGGTTCGAACTCCGACCTCGACGACCCGATCGCGGCCATCCGCCGCGCCGAGGAAGCCGAGAAGTCCGAGGACGACTCCTCCGAGGGTGACTCGGACTCCGACGGCTCCAACGGCGACGCCAAGTCCTGATTCACGCCCACCACCCGTCCACCGCACCTCGCGGTGGACGGGTGGTGTTGCGTCCGGGTCAGGAGCCTTCGGGGTCCTCGGTCTCGTCGTCGGTGAGGCCGACCTGGAGCTGGGACGCCGCGACCACGCCCTCGAGGTAGCCGATGGCGCGTTCGGTCTTCGGGTAGCGCTCGACCCACTTCCAGAAGTCGGCGCCGTGGCCGGGGACCAGCAGGTGCGCGAGCTCGTGGACGAGCACGTAATCGAGCACCCATCCGGGTACATCTCGCAGCCGCTCGCTCACTCGAATGGTGCCCTCGCTGGGCGTGCACGAGGCCCAGCGGGTGCGCATCGGCGGAACCCACCGAACGCTGCTCGGATCGGTCCTGCCGTCCAGGTACTTCACGGACAGCTCACGGCAGCGCTGCACCAGCGCCTCGTCCGAGTTGCGTGCGGGGGATCGGCGTCGCGTCTCACTGCGCTGCAGACGGCTCAGCATGTCCGCCACCCAGCGTTTTTCCTCCGCACGGCTCATCCGAGCCGGGAGCAGCACCACGATCTTGTCGCCGTCGCGATAGGCGCTCACCGTCTGGCGGCGGCGCTTGCTGCGGCGGACCTCGACCTGCGGTTCAGCCACGAAAGTGGACCTTAGCGACTGGCTCCGACAAACGGTTCCCCCTGTGAGCTGCACCTCATGGTCAAGTTCCCATCAATGGACGAATGATTACTCCATCGAGTCGAACATGCCATGCTCGTAATGCATGCATCTCAATTACTCCGCCTGTACGGTTCCCCCAGCCGCCCGCAGGGGGCGCCGGCGATCCAGCTGTGGCGCTGGATCAATTACCAGAAGGAGGGGAGCCGTGGCCGAGACGTACAACGGCTACTGCGTGAAGTGCCGGGAGAAGCGCGACTTTTCCGGTGAGGTCTCGGAGACCAACGGACGCCGGATGGCCAAGGGCACGTGCCCCGTGTGCGGGACCAAGATGACCCGCATCCTCGGCAAGGCGTGACAGGCACGGGTGGGCCGCCAGCGGCCCACCCCGTCCCGGTTTCCCGGGGGTTCCCGAAGCGGTAAATCCGTTTTGAGTCGCTTAACCGTTCCCGTCGGCCCAACCCATTCGGCCGCGGGAACGAACCCCGCTCAACCAGAATGCCGATCACAACCCACGACGTGCTGTTGAACGACTAGCATGTTGATGGGTTTCTCGTTTTCCGAATGGCGACCCCACGGCTTTCGGTCTTCGAGAGGGTTTTCCTGCGCGCACCTAGGAGAATTCGTGGCCGACATTCCCCGTCAATCTGCACACCGCACCGCCAAGCTCGCCAGCCTGCCACTGGGCGTCGCCGGACGGGTCGCCGCGGGCTGGGGACGCCGTCTGACCGGCCAGAACGCCGCCGAGATCAACGCCGACGTGGCCGCCAAGACCGCTGAGCAGCTGTTCGCGGTGCTGGGGCAGCTCAAGGGCGGGGCGATGAAGTTCGGCCAGGCGCTGAGCGTGTTCGAGGCCGCCGTGCCCGACGCGATGGCCGGTCCCTACCGCGAGGCGCTGACCAAGTTGCAGTCGGCCGCGCCGCCGATGCCGATCTCCAGCGTGCACCGGGTGCTGGCCGAACAGCTGGGCTCCTCGTGGCGCACGCGCTTCGAGTCCTTCGACGACGAGCCCGCGGCCTCGGCCAGCATCGGCCAGGTGCACCGGGCGGTGTGGCACGACGGCCGCGAGGTGGCGGTCAAGGTCCAGTACCCGGGCGCCGACGAGGCGTTGCGCTCCGACCTCCGGCAGCTGATGCGGTTCTCCCGCCTCTTCCAGTCGCTGGCACCGGGCGCCGAGGTCAAGCCGCTGCTGGAGGAGCTGCAGGAGCGGATGGTCGAGGAGCTCGACTACCGCATCGAGGCCGACAACCAGCGCACCTTCGCCAAGGTCCTCTCCGGTGACGAGCGGGTCGTGGTGCCCGCGGTGATCGCGAGCGCGCCGAAGGTCGTGGTCACGGAGTGGGTCACCGGCACGCCGTTCTCGAAGATCATCGCCGAGGGCTCGCAGGCCGAGCGGAACCTGGCGGGCCGGCTGCTGGCCGAGTTCCACTTCTCGACCCCGGCGAAGGTCGGTTTGCTGCACGCCGATCCGCACCCGGGCAACTTCATGCTGCTGCCGGACGAGCGGCTGTGCGTGATCGACTTCGGAGCGGTCTCGCGGCTTCCCGACGGCCTGCCGCCGACGTTCGGCAAGATGGTCCGGCTTGCTCTTCACGACCAGTCGATCGAGCTGCTGGAGCTGCTGCGCGAGGAGCGGTTCGTGCAGCCGGACCAGGAGCTGCGGGCCGAGGACGTGCTCGCCTACCTGGCGCCGTTCGTGGACCCGGCGCGCACCGAGACCTTCCACTTCACCCGCCGCTGGCTGCAGCGGCAGGCCGAACGGGTCTCCGACCTGAGCAGCCCCGACTTCCGCACCGGAAGGCTGCTGAACCTCCCGCCGGACTACCTGCTGATCCACCGGGTCACGCTGGGCGCGACGGGCATCCTCTGCCAGCTCGACGCCGAGGTCGCCACCCGCGACATCATCGCCGAGTGGCAACCCGGCTTCGCCGAAGCAGAGGCCTGACGCAACCCACGCCCTCAGCCGTCACCCGCCGAGCGCGATTCGAATTTCGCGCGAAATTTGAACGCCACGCGCAAGCCTCGAATTTCGCGCGAAATTCGAGCCCGAACTTCCGGTGTCGAACTTCGCGCGATATTCGAAGAAGAGGGCATGTCCGCCCCGCGTTCGTGCAGGTCAGTAGCTCGTCAGGCAGGTTTGGTGCCGACGTGGACGGTGTTGGCGCTGAGGTAGTAGAGATCCTCCCGGTTCCCCGCGTAGTGCTCGCCGTCGGGATCCAGCAGCTGGTCCAGCGCCGAAACGTCCTCGGCCGCGAGCCGTTCCTCGGCGTCGCGGCGGAGCATGGACAGCTGGCGCAGCGCAGCGGCCCGTCCGGACTCGTCCAACGGCGCGGGGCGGTCGATGAGGTAGCTGAACGAGGTGGCCTCCACGAGCCCGGCCTCGCCCATGGCCTTCGGCCAGCCCATCGGCAGCCGGACCGAGTCGTCCATCTCGGTCCGCATCTGCTGGAACCACTGCTCGCTCGCGCTGATCAGCCTGGTTTCCAGGCCGGGTCCGCCGATGCCGATGTCGGCGGGCAGAACCCTGGTCTGCAGGCCGAATTCGACGACCGCCAGCCGCCCGCCGGGTTTCACGAGCCCTGCCAACCTGCGCAGACCGGCGAGCTGGTCGGGCAGGTGGTGCACGACGAACGCCGCGTAGACGAGGTCGGCCTGCGGTGGAGCACCGGCTCCGGTGATCTCCTCGGCCAGCGTGTCGGCGGCGGCATCGGCCCGCACGGTGCGGACGGTGACGCCCTCGGCGGCCTCCGACGCCCGCTCCCCCGCCGCCGCCAGCAGCTGTTCGGCGGTGTCGACGATGGTCAGCTGCGGCTCGTCACCGTTGCGCGCCAGGCCCTTCGCGAGGATCGCCGCCGTTCCGCCGGCACCGGCTCCGATCTCGATCGCCGAGCGGTCCTCGGGCCGCAGCAGCTTGGCGACCACCTCGGTGATGTCCGGTGCGATGAAGTCGTCGGCCGCGCGCAGGCGCTGCAGGTGCGCGTCCCAGTCGATGTTGTCGTGCGAATGCGAATGTGCTCCCACGAGCCGAAACACTAGACCTGACACCGTGAAACACGCACGTCGGTTTGCCGGTTCGGCAAGAATGCGTCGGCCGCCGCGGAATGCGACGGCCGACGCGGCATCCGCGAGCGCGCGATCACGGAGTTCAGCGCTGCTCAGCGGATTCGGCTCTTCTCGTCGCGTAGCGCGCGATCGCCCGCCATCCGCGACCGGCCGACATCGAGCGAACTTCACGTTGTCGCTCGGCCTCGGCCATCATCTCCTTCCTATGTATCCGCATCAGCTCCTCGGTCGGGTACATGCGCATCTCCGCGTTGTTCGGGTGGATCAGTCCAGTGGTGTTGGTCATGCTGCTCGCTCCTGCTTGCGGGGTTCGACTTCTCCCGGACGTGGGTGCTTGCGCGGACGACCGCGCCTGCGCTTGCGCGCGACGACCTCGCCGCGTTCGAAGATCTCGCCGCCCCAGACCCCCCAGGGTTCGCAGCGATCCAGCGCGCCGGCCAGGCACTCGGTCTTGATCGGGCAGTCGCTGCACAGGACCTTGGCCTGCTCCAGGTCGGACGGGTTCTCGGCGAACCACAGGTCCGGGTCCCGGCGGCAGGGCAAGCGGCGTTGCAGCGATGAGCCCGTGGGTTGTTCGGGCTCGAACTGCGAGTCCACGGCCGACTCGGGTATCGGCACACTCGCGGTGAACATACGACTTCCTCCAGTAGTCGATGGCAGGCGACTTGTGGTTGTGGATGGATGTGGTTGTGGTTGTGGATCAACCAGGAACACAAAAAGGCCGCGGACCCGTTGTGCAGGTCCGCGGCCTTCTGAGAAGCCTGGGGGCTCTCCTAGATCAGCGGATCCAGGAAAGACCAACGGACCGACCTGCGCGGGTGCTGCAGGGTCGCCGGGACAAAGCCGTAGCCACGCGGCTTTTCGGCGCGCAGATCATTGGCAATGGCGGCGGCGAGCACAAAAGTGCCCGAGAGCAGCGAAACAACCCCGGCCATGAAGGAGTGCGGGGCGTACGTGGTCTCGAAGATCTTCACTGTCCCCACCTCCTTCTCGGTCTCCGTCGGCGAATGCGGGACAACTTGGCCCGCGCGTGTCTACGAGGTTATGTGCCGCGAGGTACAACCCGCAACATATTTTTGACCTGCGGTTTTGCTAGTTCACCCGATTGATCAAGGCGAGAACGTCTCCGCCGAATTTCTGGATCTTGGTCGCGCCGATCCCGGAGATCCCGACCAACGCGGACTCATCGGCGGGCCGCTGCTCGGCGATCGCGGTCAGCGTCGCGTCGGTGAACACCACGTAGGCGGGCACCTTGAGCTGCCGCGCGCGCTCGCTGCGCCACGCCTTGAGCTGTTCGAGCAGGTTCTCGTCGACGTCGGACGGGCAGTCCGAGCAGCGCCCGAGCTTGATGTCCATGGTGCTGACCAGCGTCGACGAGCACACCCGGCACTGCGGTTTGATCGTCGCGGCCTGCCGGGCGGGCGGCTGCGGCTGCTTGGCCTTGCTGGGCAGCGCCGCCGGATGACCGTCGGGCACGAGGTTGTAGACGAACCGGCTGCGGCGCCGGAACCGGCGTCCCCCGGCGCGAGCCAGCGCCCAGGACAGGTGCAGGTGCTCGCGGGCGCGGGTGACGCCGACGTAGAGCAGCCGGCGCTCCTCCTCCACCGCCGCGTCGGTGTCGGCGTGCTGGATCGGCAGGGTTCCCTCGACCAGGCCGGCGAGGAACACCGCGTCCCACTCCAGCCCCTTGGCCGCGTGCAGCGAGGCGAGCGTGACGCCCTCGACGGTCGGCGGGTGCTGCGCCTCGGCGCGGGCGTCGAGCTCGGCGACGTAGCGGCGCAGGTCGGCGTCGGGGACCGCGGCGACGAGCCCTTCGGCGAGCTCGACCAGGGCGATCAGCGATTCCCACCGCTCGCGGGCGGACCCGCCCGCCGGTGGTTCGTCGGTCAGGCCCACCTCGACGAGGAGTTCGCGCACGGTTCCCGGCAGGTCCTCGGCGGTGGTGTCGCGGGCGATCGCGGTGCGCAGGGTGGCCATGGCCTGGCGGATCTCGGCGCGCGCGAAGAACCGCTCCCCGCCGCGCACCTGGTACGGGATCTCGGCGTCGGACAGCGCCTTCTCGTAGACCTCGGACTGGGCGTTGACGCGGAACAGGATCGCGATCTCCGACAGCGGCACGCCGCGCTTGGCCAGCTGCGCGATCTTGCGCGCGATGGCGTCGGCCTCGTCTGTCTCGTCGTCGTACTCGGCGAAGTCCGGGCGCGGACCGTCCGGGCGCTGGCCGACCAGCTTCAGGCGGGTGCCGGCCGGGCGTTCCCGCGCTGCGCCGATGACCTGGTTGGCCAAGTCCACGACCTGCGGAGTCGACCGGTAGTCGCGTTCGAGGCGCACCACGGTCGCCTCGGGGTACTTGCGCGGGAAGTTGATCAGCCACTTCGGGGAGGCGCCCGCGAAGGAGTAGATGGTCTGGTTGGCGTCGCCGACCACCGTCAGGTCGTCGCGGTTGCCGACCCAGGCGTCGAGGACGCGCGCCTGCAGCGGGTTGACGTCCTGGTACTCGTCGACGACGAAGGACCGGTACTGGCTGCGGAACTCCTCGGCGATGTCCTCGCGGTCCTCCAGGATCGCGGCGATGTGCAGCAGCAGGTCGTCGAAGTCGAGCAGCTGCGCGCCGCTCTTGAGCTTCTCGTAGCCGGCGAAGGCCTTGGCGATCAGCTCGGGCAGGATCGGCGTCTCGCGACCGGCCTGCTGCGCGGCCGCCGGGTACTGCTCGGGGCTGATCAGCGAGGACTTCGACCACTCGATCTCGCTGGCGAGGTCGCGCACGTCCTCCCGCTCGGTGGACAGCCCCAGGCGGTTCGCTGCCTGCATGACCAGGCGGAACTTGTTTTCGGTGAGCTGCCACATCTGGGCGTCGTGGACGCGCGGCCAGAAGTAGCGGAGCTGTCGGAAAGCCGCCGCGTGGAAGGTCTGGGCCTGCACCCCCGCGGCTCCGAGCTCCCGCAACCTGGTGCGCATCTCGCCCGCGGCGCGCGCCGTGAAGGTCACGGCCAGGATCTGCCGGGGCGTCACCAGCCCGCGCTGGACGAGGTGGGCGATGCGGTGGGTGATGGTCCGGGTCTTCCCCGTTCCCGCACCGGCCAGGACGCACACGGGTCCGCGCGGTGCGATGACGGCCTGCCGCTGCTCCGGGTCCAAACCTTCCAGGAGACGCGGTTGATCGGCCATGCAGGCATCCTCGCAGACCCCCGACACCGGTCAGGCGATACCCACCACCGTGTGTCGCCCAGATCGCGTCCCCACGATCTTGACCAGCGCGGACATGCCCGACCCCGGGGACGGATTCGAATTTCGCGCGAAATTCGAGCCGGAAAGTTCGGGCTCAAATTTCGCGCGAAATTCGAATCCCCCTGGGTGGGGCGGGTGTCAGGGCTTGGAGGTGGCCCAGCCCTTGATCATTCGGTAGGCGATGGAGACGCCCGGTGGGAGGCGGAGGCCGTCCACCGGTTCGCCCGCGGCGTCGAGGGCCGCGAGGATCGTGTCCCGGTGGACCCAGCGCGCTTCCTCGATCTCGCCGTCGGCGGGCACCAGCGGCGCGTCGCGATCGGCGACGGCGGCGAAGCCGAGCATCAGCGAACGCGGGAACGGCCACGGCTGGCTGCCGAGGTACCGGATGCCGGAGACCTCGACGCCGACCTCTTCCTGGATCTCGCGCGCGACGCAGGCTTCCAGGGACTCGCCGACCTCGACGAACCCGGCGAGCACCGAGAAGCGGTACTGCGGCCAGATCGGCTGGCGGGCCAGCAGGACGTGGTCCTCGCCGTCGCTGACCAGGCAGATCACCGCCGGATCGGTGCGCGGGTACTCCTCGCGGTCGCAGCCGGAGCAGCGCCGCGCCCAGCCGACGCGGACGCGGGTGGTCGCCGCGCCGCAGACCGCGCAGTAGCGGGCGCTGTCGTGCCAGCCGAGCAGGCCGACTGCCGTGGTGAGCAGTCCGGCGTCGGTGTCGTTGAGCAGCGCGCCGCCGGAACGCAGGTCCCGCCAGCCCTCCTGCGCACCGTCGTGGTCGGTGCGCAGCGCCCAGTAGCTGACGTCGTCCTCGACGCCGAGCAGCACCGCGTTCGGCGACGGGCGGTCACCGAAGTCGACGGCGGGTTGCACGATCAGCCGGGAGTCCTCGCCGATCTGCGTGCGTCCCTTGGCGTCGACGAGCACGACCTTGCCGGTGTGCCACAGCTTCGCGCCGCCGTCCAGGGATTCCCGCAGCTCCTCCCGCCGGTCCACAGTGGACCGCGAGAGGAGCGGCGGGGAGTCGAGCTGAAAGCCCGCACCGGCGAACACTTCGCAGGTCATTCTTGCGCTCCATCCGGTAACCGGGTCATGGCAGCTCCACGCCGCCCAGCAGCCGCAGCTCGTCCGCCAGCTTGTCGGCGTCACCGACGACGACGCCGGTGAACTCCGACGGCGCGAACAGCTTGGCGGCCTCGGCGACCTGCTCGACGGTGACGTCGCGCAGCCGCTCAGCGTGCGCGGTCAGCCAGTTCTGGTCCAGTCCCGCCGCCGCCAGCGCGGACAGCGTCGAGGCCAGGCCGGACTGCGAGGCGGTCGAGGTCAGCAGCCCGCCGATCGCGTACTGCCGCGCGGACTCGACCTCGGACTCCGACGGCGGCACCAGCGCCATCCGGGCCAGCTCGTAGCGGGTCTCCAGCAGGGCGGCCGCGGTGACCTCGCTGGCCGTGTCGGCGTCGACGAGCAGCGTGCCGTTGCCCTTGGTGAACTCGAAGGACGAGTGCGCGCCGTAGGTGTAGCCCTTGTCCTCGCGGATGTTCTCCACCAGTCGCGAGGAGAAGTAGCCGCCGAAGACCAGGTTCGCGATCTGCAGCGCCGGGTAGCGCTCGTCGGTGCGGGCCAGCGCCTGCGCGGAGAACCGCAGCTGCGACTGGACGGCACCGGGACGGTGCACCAGCCGCACGTCGCCGCCGGTGACCAGCGGCAGGGCGGGCATCTCGCGGGCCGAGTCCTCGGACTTCCAGCCGGCCAGGGCCCGCTCGACCTCGCCGATCACGGCGTCGGGGTCGATGTCGCCGACCAGGACCAGCACCGAGCCGCGCGGCAGCACGGCGGCGCTGTGCAGCGCGCGGACCTGCTCGGGTGTCACCTCGGCGACGTCCTCGGCCTTCGGGACCTCGCGGACGTAGGGGTGGTCGCCGTAGCGGTGGCGCTGGAGCTCTTCGCGGGCGATCACCCGGGGCTGCGAGCGTGCCACGCCGATCCTCTCGACCAGCCGCGCGCGCTCGGCGTTGACCTCGTCGTCGGCGTAGGTCGCGCCGGTCAGCGCGTCGGCGAGCACGTCGAGCAGCGTGTCCAGGCCGCTGGCCAGCGCGTCTCCGGCGATGCTCAGCCGCTCGGGGTCGACCACCGCGTGCAGGTCGCCGCCGACGGCCGCCAGGTCGGTGTCCATCTTGACGCGGTCGCGGCGCGCGGTGCCGGTCAGCAGGGTTTCGGCCAGCACCTCGGCCTGCGCCGGGTGCTCCTCCGCCTCGCCGGCGAACGGGATGCGCAGGCGCATCTCCACCATCGGCACCTGGCCGTGGCGGACGGCGATGACGCGCAGCCCGTTGGGCAGCACGGTGTCGACACCTGCCGGCGGGACTCCGACGCGGGGCTCACCCAGCGGCGGCAGCGGGCGCGGGCCCGTCTCGGTGCGGCCGATCTCCTCGGCGCTGCGGTGCGTTGCGCGGGTCATGCCGCACCTCCGTTCTCGTCACCAGCGGGTTCGATCTCCAGCACGGCTCGGGCGTCGGAGCGCAGCGCCTTGGCGGCCGCGGCGACGTCCTGGGCGCGAACCTCGCCGATCTTGTCGGGCAGTTCCGAGATCAGTTCGGCGCGGCCGTGCAGCAGCTCGGTGCTGCCGAGGTCGAGCGTCCGCGAGATGACCCGGTCCTGCTCCCGGTGGAGGCTGGCCGCCCACCGGGCCGTGACGCGGTGCAGTTCCTCTTCGCTGGGACCGTCGGAGGCGATCTTGTCGAGCTCTTCGTCGATCGCCCCGATCACGCGCTCCACCCCGACGTCGGGGGTGTGGATGGCGGTGAAGGTGAAGGTGTCCGGATCGCGCGCGTCGAGCGGAGCGCCCATCAGGCCGGTGCCCGCGCTGACGTCGACGACCAGCGCTTCGGAGTGCACCAGGCGCTGCTGGAGCCGCGAGGCGTCACCGTCGGACAGGATCGCCGAGAGCACGACGTTGGCCAGGTAGGCGTCGAGTTCACCGACCGGGTCGGGCAGCCGGTAGCCGAGGGCGACGGCGGGCAGCGGCGCGTGCGGGTCGGTGTGCTTGCCGCGCACCTCGCTGGTCGGGAACGGCTCGCCGAAGGAGGGCCGCTGCGGGACCGGCCGGGCGGGAACGTCGCCGAAGTGCTTCTCGATCAGCTTGATCGTCCGGTCGACGTCGAGGTCACCGGCGACGGTGAGCACGGCGTTGCCGGGCGAGTAGAAGGTGTCGAAGAAGGCCGCGCAGTCGTCGACGGTGGCCCGTTCGAGATCGGTGAAGTCGCCGTAGCCGTTGTGCGCGTTGGCGAAGGTCGAGTAGAGCACCGGCGGCAGCAGGATCCAGGGGAAACCGCCGTAGGGGCGGTTGAGGACGTTGAGCCGGATCTCCTCCTTGACCACGTCCACCTGGTTGGCCAGGTTCTCCTCGGTGATCTTCGGGGCGCGCATCCGGTCGGCTTCCAGGAACAGCGCGCGCTCCAGGGCCGCCGAGGGCAGCACCTGGTAGTAGTCGGTGTAGTCCTGGTGCGTCGAACCGTTGAACGTGCCGCCGGAGCCCTGCACGTGGCGGAAGTGGGCGAGTTTCTCGAGGCTCTCGCTGCCCTGGAACATCAAGTGCTCGAACAGGTGCGCGAAGCCGGTGCGCCCTTCCGGTTCGGAGCGGAAGCCCACGTCGTAGTGCACGCTGACACCGACCACAGGGGCCTGACCTGATGCTTGGCCCGCCGCCGAGTCCGGTGCCAACACCACGCGCAGCCCGTTGGGCAAGGTGACGCGATGCAGCTGGGGTTCGACCATGTCATGCAGCCTACGTGCGGGCTGTCAACCTGTGTGTGCCCCCTTCGACAACTTTCGGCGTGTCGCAACACTCCGGCCACCGCGCGAGACGGCAACCGGAGCAACCCTCAGTAGTCCGTTGACCTGCTTCAATGCGACATACCGACCAGCCGGAACGGGGCTCAGCCCTGGCGGACCTGGTTGATCAACGAGTTGATCTCGTTCCCGATCAGACCGGCGTCCGCGGGCAGCAGCGCGTAGAGCGGTTCACCGGTGCTCGCGCGTTCCACCCGGTTGAGGTAACGGCCGTCGGGTTCGGCGTTGTCGAACCACGACACCACCGGGGTCCGGCGCCGCCGACCGTGCTGGTCGCGCATGTTGGCGGCGATCTGGCCGATGCGCACGTGCTGCGCCTTGCCGATCTTCTCGTAGAGCTCGACCTGCTGGTCACCGCTGCTGCCGCGCCTGCGCGTGGCGGTCTCCATCATGGTCGACGGGTCGTAGTCCTCGACCTGATCGCCCTGCATCGAGCTGTGCGGGACGCGGATCGGGCCGTAGCTGCCGGGTTTGGCGGGCGGCAGGGTGCCGAGCACGACTCCGGGCAGCGGCGCGTTCTGGTGCACCTCGACGGTCAGCAGGCCGCCGCGCTGGGGATCTTCGCTGGGTGCCTGCACGCCGAGCACGATCCTGTTGCCCTCGGTGAACACCGCGACCGCGCGCCAGCAGTGGTCGCTCCCCGGCTCGGGGAACCACATCGAATCGACCCAGAGGTAGGGCGTGGCGAGGGTTTTCAGCGCGTCGACCAGCGGCGCCACGACTTCGTCGTCGGCGACGACGCCGTTCGCCTCCATGATCGGCAGTTCCGCTTTTCCGATGGCTGAGAACTGTTCGGCTGTGTGACCGAAGGACCGGGTGCTGATCGGCAGCGTGAGACCGTCGATCCGCAGGTGTTTGAGCACGATGTCCAGGTGCACCGGCGGCAACTGCCACCGACCCAACACACTCACTTGAGCTTTCTCCCACTCGTGGAAGCAAAAAAGGAAGGCTTGAAGTGGTGACGCGATTTCGACGGAAATCGCGTCACCACTTCAATCAGTTGAAAAGCCCGCTCACTCGCCGAGAACCGGCGGTGCCGTCTTGGGCATGTCGTTCATCCACACGTCGTCCTGCTCTTCGAGCCAGGAAGGACGCTCGTGCTCGTCTTCCTCGGAACCCTCACCGCGTCGGCCGGCTCCGGCCCCCATGCCGCCCATGCCACCGCGACCAGCGGCACCACGACCACCGGCACCCGCACCGGCCGCACCGGCCCCGGCACCTGCGCCGAGACCACCGGCCCCGGCCCGGCCACCTGCGCCCATGCCCGCTCCGGCACCACGAGCTCCGGCACCCGCACCACCGACGCCACCACCCGCACCGGCTCCGGCACCGAGACCTGCGGCGAGACCGAGGCCGCCACCGGGCCCAGAACCGCCACCCGGGCCGCCCCCGGGCAGACCGCTGGGAACGTTCGCGCCACCCGGCGGATTCGCCCAGGCAGCACCGGTTCCGGCAGGACTGGTCCCGCCCGGGTGAGCACCGCCGGAGTAGCCGCCACCGGGGAGTCCGCTGCCGGAACCACCGGGCAGACCGCTACCGGAGTAGCCACCACCCGAGCCGGAACCAGCGCCCGAGCCACCGGGAACGTTGCTCCCGTTGCCCATGCCGTTGCCCCAGTCGGTGCCACCACCGGGCGGAACCGGCGGAGGATTGGTGGTCGAACCGTCGGGCGCGGTGTACTGCGGCATCTTCGCGTCGACCTGGGTCAACGTCGGGCTGTACACCCGGCCCATCGTCTCCTGAGCAGCCTTCTCAGCCTGCTCCTGCTCCTCCATCTGGGAGAGCGCGTTGACACCGCCACCGCCGAGACCGAAGGGGATCGCGCTGGCAGCGGCCTCGCCCCAGCTGAACCCCTCGGGCTGGGGGACGAGCTTCTTCGACTGACCAGCGGCGTCCCCCGCGGTGCTGAGATTGTTGCCAGTCATCTCGACAGCATCAGCACTGGCCTTCATCCAGTCGGAGGCAGGCTTTCCAACCTCGGCAGCAGCGTCAGCGGCTTCGCCCTGCCACCCATCCCGAACGATGTTGGAGAGCTCCGGAGCGAACCTCTCACCGCGCTCGCGGAGACCTTCAGCGAGCTTGGTCCACGCCCGCGCGACCTCAGCGACGCTGGCCTCGTCAATCGACTCCTGGTTCGTCTTGTAAATGTCCGCATGGCTGCGGCCACCCCAGTTGATGCACTGGCTGATGCCAGGCGAGTCGTAGGCTCCGACGTTCAAGCCCGAATTCTGCTGAGCAAGCTGCGCCTGTTGCTGTTGAGCAATCTTCGCCGCTTCGGCGGAGTGTTCCTTGCGGTTTTCCTCCGCTTCGGTCTCCCAACCGAAAACACGACCGCCAGCATTGTCCAGCGTGCTGAAAAGCCCCATCACTCCCCCTGCGTCACTGAGGCAATCTCGAAGCAGTCTGGTTAACGACCTTCTCAAGCTCGCCGCACGGATCCGGAACGGAATCACGCATGAATCCGGAAAGCTGGTACATCACGAAACCGCCGCCAGCGGACACCGCGTAGTTGCATACGCCCTGGTCAGTCCCTCCACCAACGATGATCTCCGCGGCTTCACGACCTGCGATGTTCGTCGGCTCGAACTTGTCGAAGCCACCGCCCTGCCCAAGGCTTTGCACGGTGTCCTTGGCGTTCTTCTGCAGTCCGATCGACAGCTTCTCACCTTCCCATTCGCAACCCGGTTGGAAGCTGACCTGAGTAAAGTCTTGCGAGGTGGTCCCCACGCCGAACGAAGTCAGCTCCTCAGGCGTGAAGAACGTGCACGGATCGAAGCTCTGAAGAGCCGCGCCCGGAGCGGGTGGCTGCACCGAGGGGCCACCACCAGTGCTTGTTCCGCCGCAAGCGCTCAGGCCGAAAAGCGCCAAGCCGGCTGCGGTCGCGAACAAGGACCTGGAAAACGTGCTCACTTCATCCCTCGCCTAAGGTCGTCAGCGTTCTGTTCGTCGACGGCACGGTAGTCCTTGGCAGCAGCGCGAAATGCTTCCGCCTGCTTCGTCAACTCGTCCTGCATGTCACGGATCAACTTGAGAATGCCCGAGTCGGGGTCAGTTGCCTTGTCCTGAAAGCGCTTGGCGAGCTGCTGACCATCCTCGTAGTCACCCAGACCCTTGACGGTCCTCAACGCCGCCGCGTTCCTCAGGAGCTTGGCGAGCTCGCGAACTTCTTCTTCGCAGTGCTTAGCGGCCTTCTCTGCCGCTTCAGGGTTCAGAGCGAGCTTGCCCGCACCGACCTGCGAGTTGATCCACTGCGTCTGGCCGCTGACGGCCTTCAGACCCTCTTTGGCGGCGGCGAACCCACCCTCTGCGCTAGTCATCCCAGATCCTCCGGACCCTGTGATCCCCCATGAACCGTAGTTACTTTAGCTTGACGCGCCCGCGCGCGTAACGGTTCCGAGGAATCTGGACAAACTTGACCGGAGGAACGCTTCGACCCAGGTCACAGCGCCAAGATCATCTACTGGGCGGGGCGGAAACGGCCGTCTTTCAGGCTTTTCAGGAAGGCTCCCCACTGGTGCGCACCCACCCGAAGATGACCACCCTCCGGATCCTTGGAGTCACGGAGCGCGATCATGTCGGTGGCTTGCGCGACCTCGACGCAGTTCGTCGAGGATCCGCTCCGGCTGCTCTTCCGCCAGGCCAGCTCAGACATCGTTCAGCCCCTCTGCAGCGCGTCGATCAGCTCGATCGACTCTTCCTCCCCGAGCGCCGTGTCCCACAGCGCGTCGCGGGACTCAACATACTGCTGCGTGATGTTGCCGTCAGTAACGAAGATCCCGCCTTTCCTGTTCTCCAGGTAGACGTAGGTCTCCAGCGCCGCGAACTCGTAGATGGCGAATGTTCCATCCAATCCCGGATGAGCACCCATCGAGGCCGGCAGCACGCGCACACGAACGTTCGGCCATTCGGACTCCGCCACGATCTTCCGAAGCTGGGCGCGCATCACCTTCGGTCCACCGATCAGACGCCGAAGCACGAACTCGTCGATCAAGAATCGCAGTTCGGGACCGTTCGGCCGAGACAGCACTGCCTGTCGCCCGATTCTGGTGGCCACCCGGCGTTCGATCTCGCTCTGCGGGCGATCGATGGTCGAAATCATCTGGCGCGCATATTCGGCCGTCTGCAACAGGCCTGGCACCAGCGCGATTTCGCAGGCCGTCACCCGCCGCGCCTCGGTCTCCAGCAGCATGATGTTCGCGAGCTGGTCGGTGTACCTGTCGCCTGACGGCAGGTTGATCGTCGTGCCGTCGTTGGACTCGGCCTTGGCGACCAGCAGGTCGCGCATCTCCCCCTTCGCTCCGTAGAGCTCGCACAGCGCGCCGACCTCGTCCGGTGTCGGGAAGCGGGCGCCGGTTTCGGTTCTGCTCACCCATGCCGGGCTGGTGCCCAATCGCGCGGCCACCGTTCGGGTGGACATCTTCGTGCGCTCGCGAAGGGTTCGAAGCTCCGCGCCCAGGTTGACGCGAAACAGGCGGGACCTCGCCGACACCCTGACCTCCGGGTACTTCGTGACCGGCTCCCCTGTTTCGAATTCCGTTTCACTGCTTCGGTTCCCGGGGAAACGTTTCACGGGTGGATGAACTGCCGAAACGAACTTAACTTCCCATCCCATTCCGGTTCCACGGCTTTGGAAGCAAAGGACTCAAAGGGATGGTTTTCGACGTGTTCCGTCGCGAGCGCGCAGATGTGTTCTGGATCGTCGGCTCAGGTTTCAAGATTCGTCATGCGATGACGACACTCCCCGGTTCGGTATATACCGGCGCTTGGGTTCCCGCTCTGTGCGAAACGTGGATTCTCATTCCCACGTCCACCCCGTGGCCCCGAGAACCCCTGAGCAAGACCATCACCGAACGCTGCTCCGAATGCACAGCCATCGCAAACCGCCAAGACCACCACGAACACACGTGGGACTACTGAGTCCGCCGAACCCGCAGCAGCCCTGGCAGCGGGCGGTTCTGGTCTGAATTGTCCGGGCATAGCGGACTTTGATCGTGGTCGGTTCGGGCCAGAACTGCCGGTCGTCGCCTCGGGCTGGTGGGGGTGCGGGTTCGGGTGTTCCTGGTCTGGTGGGTCGTTCGTGGGGTTAGGGTTTGGGGCCGTTGTGGATCTGGTGGAAGTCGGTGGGATGAAGGCTTGGCGGTTGGGCGGGGTGGCTGAGGACTCACGGCGGTGGCCCACGGGGTTCCGGGCATGACACCTCCCGTGCCTCCGCAGTGGCAGCCCCCTCACTGGCAGCAGCCTTCCCCACCTGGGCGAACACCCCGGCCTGGGCAAGGGCCGGTCGGCCACGGGCACGCGTCGTGGGTGCCCTTCGAGGAGCAGCCGACCGGACCCATTCCTCGGGTTCCACAGTTCGCGCAGCAGCCGCCGCAGCGGAACAACACCGGGCTCGTCGTCGGGCTCGTGCTGGCGGCCGTGGCGTTGTTCGGTATCGGGACCGTGGGGGTCGTGGCCGCTTCCGTGTCCGCCGACAAGGCCGAGGAACCGGTGGAGGCGCCCATCGCGGCGGCCACGACCACCGCCACGAGCGAAACCACCACGGCGACGAGCACTTCCGAGGAGACCTCCACCTCCGAGGAATCCGGGACCGAGCAGCCCGTGCCGAAGCTCGGGGACAACCCGATCAACATCGACGGGAACGGTGCCGTCACCACGCCGTGCTCGCTCCCGGAGTTCTCCACCGACGTGGCCTCGCAGGACGCCTTCTACCAGGCCGCGCTGCCCTGCCTGATGCAGGCGTGGGAACCGGCGCTGGAAGAGGCCGACCTGCCCACCGACGCACCGAGGGTCGTCACCACCGGAGACGACGTCGACACGCCCTGCGGGTTGCGGACCTGGGACCAGACGGCGCTGTACTGCCCGCAGGACAACACCATCTACATGACCGCGCGCTACTACTCCGAGATCGAGGGCAGGAGCGAGGCAGGCGTGTTCCTCGGGCAGTTCGCGCACGAGTTCGGCCATGCGCTGCAACGGCTTTCCGGCATCAACGCGGCCTACGGCAGCGCGTCGGCCACCGCCGGAGCCGAAACCGAGGCCGGTCTCGAACTCACCCGGCGCTCCGAGCTGCAAGCCACCTGCTTCGAGGGGATGAGCCTCGCCGCGCTGCAGAACGGCGGCGTGAGCAACGACCTGATCTTCCCAGCGCTGCGCGACTCCGCCGCGCGCGGCGACGAGAACAGCGACGTCGACGACCACGGCAGCATCCAGACCAACTCGACCTGGGTCGATCAGGGATTCAGCAAGAACGAGATCACCCAGTGCAACACGTGGCTCTCACCGCCGAGCGACGTGGATTAGCGGTTGAGGAATGCGGCGGCAGCGGCCGTTTCAGGTGTGCGCTCGCACCGCCGAGCTCAGCGGCGGCCCAGGAGGACTCCGTAGCCTCCGCCTGCGACCGCGGCCAAGGTGATCAGCACGATGTTGGTGCGCCACGCGAGCGCTTCCAGTTCGGACTGCTGGGTCTTCACGGGCGTGACCCGCAGATCACCCGATGCGCGGGCCGGGACCATCACCTCCAGGCGCTGGCCTCGGGTGTGGCCGCAACCGTCGAAGGTGGCGCGGCGGGTCTCGCCGTCGATCTGCACCTCGACCACGTCGCCGGCCGCGCGCGGCCCGCACGGGCGCGGCTCGACGACGACCGCCTCCGCTCGGCGCTCGGCGACCTGCGGCTGCCCGGATGCCGCGACCAGCGGCCCGACCGTCACGCCGGCCACCACAACGCCGAGAACGCCCAGGACGAGCAGGATCGACGCCACCGAGGCCGAACCTCGCGTGCTTCCCACGACACCGATAGTCCCAGAAACCTCGAAGCGGAAGTGCCCGAGACCCGTTGTGAGAAGGTCACGTTTGCGGCGGCGTCACTTTCCGCACGTAGAGCAGCCGGTCGCCGGCCTCGATCGCGTCCGCTTCCGGAGCGTCCACCCGGTAGAGCTCTCCGTCGCGGACCACGCCCAGCACGATGTCGGTCAGGTGCCGCGGTGAACCGCCGACCTCCTGGCGCTCCACCTCGCGCTCGGCGATCGCCAGACCCACCTCGGGGCTGAGCAGGTCCTCGAACATCTCCACCACCGACGGCGTCGACGTCGCCATGCCCAGCAGGCGGCCCGCCGTCTCGCTGGAGACCACCACCGAATCCGCGCCCGACTGGCGCAGCAGGTGCACGTTCTCCGCCTCCCGGACCGCCGCGACGATCTGCGCCTTCGGGGCCAGCTCGCGCGCGGTCAGGGTCACCAGGACCGCCGTGTCGTCGCGGGCGGGGGCGATCACGATCGCGCGGGCGCGCGGCAGGCCCGCCACGCGCAGCACGTCCGAGCGGGTACCGGAACCGTTGACCGTCACCAGGCCCTGCGCGGACGCCGACTCCAGCGACGCGCGGTCGGTGTCGACCACCACGATGCGGCCCGGGTCGGCACCCTCGCCGAGCAGTGCGGTGACCGCGGAACGGCCCTTGGTTCCGTATCCGATGACGACCACGTGGTCGCGCACCTTGGACCTCCAGCGTTGGATCTTGAAAGCTTGCCGCGAGCGCTCGGTGAGCACTTCCAGTGTCGTACCGACCAGGACGATCAGGAACAGCACGCGAAGCGGAGTGATGACGAGCACGTTCACCAGCCGCGCCCGGTCGCTGACCGGGGTGATGTCGCCGTAACCGGTCGTCGACAGCGACACCGTGGCGTAGTAGATGACGTCGAGCACGCTGAGCTCGCCGCCCGCCGAATCCCGGTACCCGTCCCGGCCGATGTAGACGATGGCGACCGTGGCGGCCAGCGCCACCAAGGCGCCGAGGATGCGGCGGATGATGGAGCGCACAGGGCTCGTCACGGTGCCCGGCATCCGGATGACACCGACGAGTGCGTGATCGGGCCTGGTGCTCAGCTCTTCCTCGGCGTTGTGCCTGCCGAACAGCTGGCTGGGACCTCGATTCATGAGTCGTGCTCCCCGACGTTGTGACCACTCACGGCGTTGAACAGTAACCGCTCCGCGCACGCGGAAGATGGCCGCCCGGAATTGTGGCGAATCATTGGGGAAACACCTTCCCGAAATCGGGGTCCGGGCGTTTACGATGCGACGGTGCAGCAGCTTCAGCACGCGGCCCGCGCTCTCGGTTGGGACGGGAGATTAGTACCGGATGTGGATGTTCTCGGCACCCGGTTCACCGCGGTCGCCCGCATCCGGCCGGACGTCCACGAATGGCGCCTGCACCACGGCTGGGAGCCCGAGCTCAACCCGGCGTGGTTCAAGGCGTGGTCGGAACCCGAGCACCACGACCAGCTGCCGGTGGCCGCGGTCGACCTGATCGGAATTCTCGTTCCGGTCTCCAAGCCGTCCCGCGCGCTGCGCGCCTGCGGGATGCTGCTGTCCCTCGCTCCGTGCGCGGTGGTCCTGCCCGGTCAGCAGCGGTATGACGCGCTGTCCATGCTGGAGCTGGACTACTACGGCGCCGGTGTCGTCATGACCGGTCCCGACGATTCCGGCGAGCTCGTCATCCCGCCGGAGAACCGCGCCGCGGAATTCGGCTCATCGATGTTCGGGCGTTGGCTGCTGGAAGTCCTCTACTCGCGACTCCTGGACCACCCGCAGCTCACCGAGAACGCCTGAAAACGAGTTAACGTTTTACCCGGCTTGCTTGGCGGTGCGAGTGGCGGAACCTCAGCGGTCCCCTGGGGCCGGGCGCCACTCCTGATGTCTTCCGCTTACCCCAGGGGTAGGCATCGGCGTCGCGGCGTCCTCCCCAGAGAACCGCTGAGAACCCGCGGCGGTGCGGGCTGAGTCCCAGACCTGAAACGGCGCGGTCGCGACCTGAAAAAGTCAGGCGATGGCGTATTCGTGCCAGTTGAGGCCGTCGGGGTTCCAGCGCATTCCGCGGCCCTCTTGGAGGACTCGCATGGCCTGGACCGTGTGCGGCCAGCGGCGGATGACGTTGGCCAGCGCCACCGGGGTCATCAGGTCGACCGTGCGGCGGTGATCGCCGGGGCCGAGCATCGCGATGCCGCCCGGGGTGCTGATGATGTCGGTGAGCGGACGCTGCCCGGACAGCGCGACCTGCTCGACGCTGATGATCGTGTGCGGCTGGAGTTCCGAGGGCCAGCTCTGGCGATCGATGTCGCCGGCAACCGGTTCCTCGCAGCTGCCGCATTCGCACACGAACTCAGCGGCCCAGCCGTGCTGCCGCCAGGACCAGATGACGGCGGTCCCGGCGTCGAGCTCGGACAGCGCCGCCACGTGCGGCCAGGCGCCGACGACGGCCTGCAGCTTGGTCTGCTTGGACTCCCGACCCGTGGCGCTCGGGCCCTCGAAGGACCAGGTGCCCTCATCGTCGCGGTGGACCCGCACCAGAGGGGCGCGCATGGCGAGAACTTCGGTGTCCACGCGCACTGCGGATTCAGGCGGAGTGGTGAGCTTCCAGTCGGTGTTCATCGCGGGCATAGTCGACCGCCGCGCACGCCGAACTCAAGCTCCGCCACCCGAACGTGTACTCATTTCCGGGTTCTTCGGGACCGCGGTGATGAGCTCGCGAAGACCTTCGGAATCCCGGAGATCCGCAGGTCGCAGCGTGTAGTCGTGGCGGACGTAGTGGAAGGCGGCCCGGACCTTCTCCAGCGGGGTCTTCGACAGCTCCGCCCACGCCAACCGGTACGCGGCCAGCTGCACCGACAGCGACGGGATCTGGTCGCCGTTGGGCACTCCACCGGTCTTCCAGTCCACGACGGTCCAACCGCCGTCGGGATCGGCGAAGACGGCGTCCATCCGGCCGCGCAGGACGATGCCCTCCACCTGCGTCTCGAACGGCACCTCCACGCGGTGCGGGGTCCTGTCGGCCCAGGAACCTTCGAGGAACGCCTTCTGCAGCTCGGCGAGGTCCTCGCGCAGCGGAGCCGAATCGTCGGCGGCACCGGGCAGTTCGTCGACGTCCAGCAGCGCCGAGGAGGTGAACCGGTGCTCCAGCCAGGCGTGGAACGCGGTTCCGCGGCGGGTCATCGGGTTCGGCGGGTACGGCAGCGGCCGCCGCAGCCTGCGGGCCAGCGCGTCGGTGTCACCGGCGAGCTCGACGAGCTGGCTGACCGACAGGTGATCGGGCAGCCGGACCTGCTCGCGTCGCTGCGCGGCGGCGGCCCGCTCCGCCAGCAGCACGTCGACGTCGCGCGCCCAGCCGTCGGGGTCCTCGTCCACCTCGATCGAATCCACGGCGGACAGGGCCGCGCGGACCAGCTCCGCGCCTTCGGCGACGGCTTCGCGACGCGGCCCCAGCGGATCCACCGGCCACTCGGCGGAGCGGACCTCGTCGGCCAGCGGGTTCTCGGCGTCCTCGTCGGGAGTCGGGCACCACTCGTCGATGACGCCGACGCGGTCGCCGTGCACGACCTCGGCGGTCTCGGTGAGGAAGTCCGACGGGCCCTTGGGCCGGTCGCCGTTCTCGCCCCACCAGTGCCCGGACAGCAGCAGAGTGCGCTCCGAGCGGGTCACCGCGACGTAGAACAGGCGGCGCTCCTCGGCCAGCCGCCGGGCTTCGAACTCCTCGTCGTGGATGCCCAGCGCCTCGCTGAGCTCCTTGCGGTCCAGCCCGTGCAGCCGGTCGACGTCGAGCTTGGGCAGGTCGGGTGCGTCGCCGCGCAGCTCTGCGGGCAGCGAGGTCACCGACCGCAGCCACGACGAGGACTTGCGCTTGCCGGGGAAGACGTCGTTGACCAGGTGCGGAACGGCCACGACCTGCCACTCCAGGCCCTTGGCCGCGTGCACGGTGAGGATCTGCACGCGATCGTCGGCGACCTCGACCTCACCGGGTTCCAGACCGTCCTCGGCGCGCTCGGCGGCGGCGAAGTAGTCCAGCAGCGACGGCAGCGTCGCCGACGGGCTGGCCGTGGCGAACGAGGTGACCACGTCGGCGAAGGCGTCGAGGTGGATGCGGCCCACACCGCCCGGCCGGGCCAGGCTCTCGATGTCCAGCAGCAGCGTGCGCTCGGCGTCGGCGACCAGCTCGGGAAGCGGCTGGTCCAGGCGGCGTCGCAGGGCGGCCAGCTCGCCGCCGAGCCTGCGGATGCGGTCGTAGCCCTGCTCGGAGTAGCGCTCCGGCCTGCCGGGGTCGTCGAGGGCGTCCGCCAGGCCCGCCTGCTCGGCGTTCTCACCGGGCAGCGCGGCGTGGACCACCGCCGAGGCGTCGTCCGACTCGGGTACGCCGAAGAGCTGCGTGCCGAGCTCCCGCGCCCGCTCCCACAGCGCCGCCAGGTCGGCGGCTCCGATCCGCCAGCGCGAACCGGTCAGCAGCCGGGCCGCAGCCGTGCCTGCGAGCGGGTCGACGAGCAGCCGGAGCGCGCTGACCAGGTCGCGCACCTCCGGCTCGTCCAGCAGCCCGCCGAGGCCGACGACCTCCACCGGAAGACCGCGTTCCCGCAGCGCGACCGCGATGTCGGCCATGTCGGCGCGGCGGCGCACCAGCACGGCGGCGGTCGGCGGGCGGCCGGTCTCGTCGATCGAGGCCTGCCACTGGGCGTGGATCCGGTCGGCCACCCACTCGCGCTCGGCGCGGACGTGCTCGGCCAGCAGCACCCGGATGTCGCCGTCCTCGGCGCCTTCGCGAGCGCGGAGCTCGTCGACCTCCAGGCCGATCCTGCGCAGCGGTTCGGACACCGCGTTGGCGATCCGCAGCACCTCTTGGGGATTGCGGAAGCTGGTCAGCAGTCCGTAGCGGTGCGCGGGAGCCAGGTGGTCGGCCTCGGTGCGCGGGAAGTCGTTGGTGAACCGGGGCAGGTTCGCCGCGCTCGCACCGCGCCAGCCGTAGATCGCCTGCGCCGGGTCGCCCACCGACGTCACCGGCAGCGACGCCGAATCGCCGCCGAACAGCGAGCGCAGCAGCACGCGCTGGGCGTGTCCGGTGTCCTGGTACTCGTCGAGCAGCACGGCGCCGTAGCGGGCCCGCTCGCCCTCGACGACCTCGGGGTGGCCCGCGGCGAGGTTGGCCGCCAGCGACATCTGGTCGGCGAAGTCCATCGCGCCTTCGCGGCGCTTGCGCTGCGCGTACTCCTCGACCAGCGGCAGCATCGCGGTCCGGAGCCGTTGCGCGGCGACGACTTTCACCAGGTCCTGCGGCAGGTTGGCGCGCTGGCCCTTGGCGCGGGGCGCGTTCTCCACCGCCTCGCAGAGCTTCTCCGCGTGCACCCGCAGTTCGTCCGGGCTCACGAGGTGCTCGGCGAGCTCACCGGCCAGCGCCAGCAGGTAGCTGGTGACCGTGGTCGGCACCTTGTCGGTGTCGAGGTCTTCGGTCCAGCTCGCCACCACGCGGTGCGCGAGCTGCCAGGAAGCGGTCGCGGTGAGCAGCCGCGCGCCCGGCTCCACCGGCACGCGCAGCCCGTGCTCGCCGACGATGCGCCCGGCGTAGGCGTGGTAGGTCAGCACGGTCGGTTCTTCGGTGAGCACCGCCGACCGCAACTGCCCGCTCGGGTCGACCTCGTCGAGCAGGCCCGACCCGGCGAGCCTGCGCAGCCGGGCGCGGACCCGGTCGGCGAGCTGGCGGGCGGCCTTGCGGGTGAACGTCAGACCCAGCACGCGCTCGGGCGTGACGAGCTGGTTGGCGACCAGCCACACGACGCGCGCGGCCATCGTCTCGGTCTTGCCCGCCCCGGCACCGGCCACCACCAGCGCCGGTTCGGGCGGTGCGGCGATGACCTCGGCCTGTTCGGGCGTGGGCTGGTGCAGGCCCAGCGCCTGGGCGATCCGCTGTGGACTGATCACTGCGAAACCTGCCTACCTGCGGGGTGAACCGGGCAGCTGGTGCGCGCCGGGCAGCGCGGGCAGTCGGTGTTCTCGCTGGCCACGTAGGCCGGTCCGAGGCTGGCCTCGGCGGCGCTGTGCACGACGTCGAGCCACACCTTGATCTTCTCCTGGTCGAGCGGTTCCTGCGCGCGTTCGGTCGCCGAGCCCTTGCGGTCGGACTTGGCGACGTAGAGCAGCCGGGCTCCCCCGGGCTCCTGCTCGTCGCCGAAAGCACCGAGCGCGGCGGCGAGCTGGTAGACCGCCAGCTGCGGGTGTTCTTCGGCATCACCCTTGCTGACCGGCGCTTTCGCCGTCTTGACGTCGACGACGACCGGCCGTCCCGAGGAGTCGGATTCGAGCCGGTCGACCCGGCCGCGCAGCCGCAGCCAGGGACCGCCTTCACGGCCCTGCACGGTGACGTCGAGGTCGCGTTCCACGCCCACCTGGGTGAGTTCGGCGCGGGACTGCACCAGCCAGACGACGAAGGCGTTGAGCATCCCCTCGACGCGCTTGCGCTCCTTGCGGGAGAACCACGGCGCTCCGGCGTCGATGGTCTGCCACGCCTCGTCGAGCGCCTGGTGCAGCTGGTCGGTGTCGGCGCCGTCAGCGGCGGCCTGCACCAGCGCGTGCACGAGAGTCCCCGTGACGGCGGCGAGTTCGGCGGTGTCCTGGCCACCGTTGCGCTCGACCAGCCAGCGCAGCGGGCACTTCGCGAGGATGTCCACTGTGGAGGGAGAGACCTTGACCGGGTCGTCGCCGGTGATCAGCGGCGCGTCGGTGGACGGTGCGGGCAGGCCGTACCAGGCGTCGGGGTCCGCGCCGGGCACGCCGTCGGCGGCGAGCCGGGCGAGCTGCCCCGCCGCGCGGCGCCTGCGCTCCTCCGGCTCCTCGGAGTCGCAGACCACCCGGCGCAGCTCACCGACCAGGTCGGCCAGCGTGAGACCGCGCTCCGGGCGGGCGATCGGGCGTTCCGCGGAATCCGGGTCGCTCTCCACGCCGTCGAGCTCGTCGAGGAACCGCGAAGGCTGCTCGTCCTCGCCGCGCACCGCGCTGACCAGCAGGCTGCGCCGGGCACGGCTCGCGGCGACCAGCAGCAGCCGGCGCTCCTCGGCCAGCAGCGGGGCCGTCGCCGACACCCGTTCCGCGGTCATCCCCGACAGCACGTCCACCAGGTGCTCCACGCCCAGCAGCGATCCGCGGAGCCGCAGGTCGGGCCAGCTGCCCTCCTGCACGCCCGGGACCGCCACCACGTCCCACTCCTGGCCGGTCGCGGCGTGCGCGGTGAGGATCTGGACCGCGTTGTCGCGCGGTGCGGTCGGCGCCAGCGAGGACCCGGCGATCTGCTGGTCGGTGAGGTAGTCGGCGAACCCGGCCGCGTCGTTGCCGGGTGACCGGTCGACGAACTGGGCCGCCGCGTCGAACAGCGCCACGATCGCGTCCAGGTCGCGGTCGGCCTGCGCGCCGGTGACGCCGTGGCGCTCGGACTGGGCGACCCAGCGCTTCTCCAGCCCGCTGGCCTTCCACACCCGCCACAGGGTTTCCTCGACGCTCTGCCCCTTGTCCGCCGACTCCTGCGCGGTGCGCAGCAGAGCCGCGACGCGGCGGGCGGGTTCGGCGGCCGAGTCCTCCAGCGCGGCCAGCCGGTCGCCGTCGCGCAGCACCTCGACCAACAGCTCACCGCTGGGACGACTGCCGCCCGACGCCGACTCCAGGCGCAGCAGACCTCGCCGCAACCGGCGCAGCGCCAGCGGGTCGGCGCCGCCGAGCTGCGAGGACAGCAGCACCGCCGCCGCGTCGGCGTCGAGCTCGTGCGGGCGGACCGCGCACCGCAGCAGCGTCAGCAGTGGACGGACGGCGGCGCGCTGGGGCAGCGGCACGTCGTCCACCGGCAGCGCGATCGGCACCCCGGCGGCCAGCAGCGCGCGCCGCAGCACCGGCAGCGACCGGCCCGTCGAGCGCACCACCACACCCATCCGCGACCAGGGGATCTCGTCGAGCAGGTGCGCGCGGCGGAGCTGGTCGGCGACCCACGCGGCTTCCTGCGCCTCGGTCGCCAGCAACCGCACCTGCACCGCACCGCTCGCCGTCTCGTCCTGCTCGGACTCCGGCTCGGGTTCGACCAGGCGGCGCTGCGGCCCGTGGCCGGGCAGCCGGGAGGCCAAGCGCTGCACCGCTTCTCGCACCGACTTCGACATGCGGTGGTCGACCGTGAGCACGGTGGTGTCGGTGCCGCCGGGATCGGCGTCGAGCAGGCAGCGCGGGTCGGCGCCGCGGAAGGTGTAGACGGACTGGTCCGGGTCACCGGCGAGGATGAACTCGGTGGCGGTGTCGCCGAGCGTGCGGATCAGCCGGTACTGCTGCGGGTCCAGGTGCTGCGCGTCGTCGACCAGCACGTACCGGACCCGGTCCTGCTCGGCCATGAGCAGCCCGGAGTCGGTGGCGAAGGCCAGGCGCGCGGAGCCGACGAGCTCGGCGGCGTCCAGGGCCGGGGCCTGCGAGCCCCCAGCCCCGCGCAGCAGCGTGACCTGCTCGTACTGGCGGCCGAACCGTCCCGCGGCAACCCATTCCGGGCGTCCGTGCTCGCGGCCGAGGGCGATCAGCCGGTCCGGGTCGACGCCGCGTTCGGCCGCGCGCAGCAGCAGGTCCCGCAGCTCCTCGGCGAAGCCCGGGACGGTCAGGGCGGGTTGCAGGGGCTCCGGCCAGTCGGGGGCGCCCTGCTCGACGTCACCTTCCAGCAGTTCGCGGACCAGGGCGTCCTGGTCGGGGCCGTTGAGCAGCTGCGGCGGCGGGAGCTCGTCGCGCACCGCCTGCAGCCGCAGGACGGCGAAGGCGTAGGAGTGCACGGTGCGCACGAGCGGTTCCGGGGCGGTGCGCACGTCCTCGCCGGATCCGGTGAGCAACCGGGTGATCTCGGTGCGCATCCACGACGCCGCGCGGCGGCTGGAGGTGAGCACGAGGACGTTCTCCGGTGACACTCCCCGGTTTCGGATCCGGTCGGCCGCGATCTCGGCGATCAGCGTCGACTTCCCCGTGCCCGGACCTCCCAGCACGCGCAGGAATCCGAAGGAGTGCTCCAGCGCGCGGCGACCCGCTTCGTCCCAGGTCGTGACGCGGCGCGCGGTCTCGGCGCGGCGCACGAGCACGGGCGAAGTCGCGGGAGGCACGCACCGAATGGAACCACGCCGAGGCGACAAGATCGGTTCCGGGCACGCCGGAATGTGCCCGAGTTCTCCGGGATTTCCAACTGTGAATGCTGGGATCGTGCTCCGACGTTTGGTGGTACAAACCAATTTTGCGGTCTGGCAGATTTCCTCCCATCGCGGGCCTCCCCCGCCCGTGACCTGCGAATTCGCGCAGCCCCGATCGCGCGACGCAACCCCGAAGAAGGAGGAAGCGTGAGCAAGATCCGCACGAGCCTGCTCGCCGGCGCCGCCGTTCTCGGCACGTTGGCCCTCGGCGCGGCCCCGGCGCTCAGCGCCGAAGAGCCCAGCGCCGCCACGAGCCCGGTCGCCGCCTCGCCGTACCTGTACAACGGCTGGGGCAGCCCGCCCGCGCCCGCCGACGTCATGAACGCGACCGGCATCAAGGACTTCACCCTCGCCTTCATCAACTCCGACGGCGGCTGCAACCCCGCTTGGGACGGTCAGCGCCCGCTCGACGGCCAGGACAAGGCCACCATCGACGCGATCCGCGGCGCAGGCGGCGACGTGATCCCGTCCATCGGCGGCTACTCCGGCACCAAGCTCGGCGAGGTGTGCGGCGACGCCCAGCAGCTGGCCGCGGCCTACCAGAAGCTGATCGACGCCTACGGACTCAAGGCCATCGACATCGACATCGAGGCCACCGAGTTCGAGGGCCAGGCGTCCCGCGACAAGGTCGTCGAGGCGCTGAAGATCGTCAAGGAGGCCAACCCCGGCCTGCTGACCGTGGTCACCTTCCCGACCACCACCACCGGCCCGAACGAGAACGGCAAGGCGATGTTCGCCAAGGCCGCCGAGATCGGCGCGAACATCGACGTGTGGACGCAGATGCCGTTCGACTTCAACGGCTCCGACATGGCCGCGGACACCATCTCCGCGACCGAGGGCCTCAAGGAAGCGCTGAAGGCCGCCTTCGGCTACGACGACGCCGACGCCTACGCGCACTCCGGCATCTCGTCGATGAACGGCAAGACCGACGTCGAGGGCGAGCTCGTCGACCAGGCCGCGTTCCAGAAGATGGCGGACTACGCCAAGGAGAAGGGCCTCGGCCGCTTCACCTTCTGGTCGGTCAACCGCGACCGCCCGTGCAGCGGCGGTGCCGTGGACTCCTGCAGCGGCATCGACCAGCAGGACTGGGACTTCTCCAAGATCGTCGCCGGCTTCCAGGGCTGACGCTCGGTCCCCCTCAACAACGGCCCGCCCCTTCCACCCGGGGGCGGGCCGTTTTCCCATGGGCGGTTTTGGTCCGGATCGACCCGACAAACGCGACATCGATCGCGGACGGTTCGGACCAAAACCGTCCGCGAGGCGACCGGGAGCGCTCAGCCGTGCGGTAGCTTTCGATGCGTGGATGAGGAGACGTTCGAGCGGGTCCGGGCCGTGGTCGCGTCGATCCCCCCTGGCCGGGTGCTCTCCTACGGCGACGTCGCCGAGCTCGCCGGACTCCGGTCCGCGCGGCTCGTCGGGCGGATCATGTCCGAGGACACAGCCGACCTGCCCTGGCACCGCGTGCTGCGCTCCAACGGCACCGTCGCCGACCACCTCCGCCACCGGCAGCTCGAACTCCTCCGCGCCGAAGGCGTCCTCGCCACGGACGGCCGCATCAACATGAGCCAACACCGCTGGAAGCACTGACCCACCTCACCCGAAGTGCGACACCCCCACGTGTCTGCCGAGGTCAGGGCCGCTTCGCGGGGTGGTGATTCGAATTTCGCGCGAAATTCGAGTTCGGAAGTTCCGATTCGAATTTCGCGCGAAATTCGAATCGGGGTCAGGCATCCCGGCTGGGCAGCTGCTCGGTGATGAGGCGGACCAGGGCCGCCGTGCGGGCTCGGTCCGGGATCGCGTGGGGCAGATCGGCTTTGACGATGGGCGCTGCGGTGACCGGGCCGACGCAGGCGATGAGGACGTTGTCGCGCAGCGCCTTTCGGAGCGCCTCGCCCCGGTCGGTGCGGTCGGCGCGAGCCAGGAAGTTGGTCGCGGCAGGAGCGCTGGTGAACGGCAGGGCGTCCACCTCTCCCGCGATGACCGCGTCGATGAGGCGGTCCAGCGGCTCCAGCTCGACCGGGTCGGTCCAGCGGTAGACCGTGACCGGGACGACCTCGGCGCCGGCTTCGGCGAGCGCGCGGCGGAATTCGAGCATCGGGTCGCCGTGGACCTGCAGCACGATCCGCTTGCCCGCCACGTCCTGCTCCAGCAGGTAGGCGAGGATCTCGGCGGATTCCTCCGTCGGCGAGGTCCACTCCTCGCGCAGCCCGGCACCGCGCACCGCGCCCTTGGCCTTCGCGCCCCGCGCCACCACCCGGGCATCGCCGAGGTGCGCCGTCAGCGCGTCACCCGAGGCCTCGAACCAGCCCCGGAAACCCATGCCGGTGATCGCCACGACGAAGTCCACCGGAGCCGAGAGCACCCGCTCGGTGGCGACGGCGAGCTCGCCGTCCTCCGGCAGCGGAACCGTGTGCATCGCGGCGCCGAACAGCACGCGAGCACCCCGGCGGGCCAGCAAGTTGCCGATCTCCTCGGCCTTGCGCTCCGCCGTGATCCCGACCGTGAAACCGCTCAGAACGTCCTGCACGCGCCCATCGTCACACAACCACCCGCGTGAACCGAGGCGAAGCGCGTCACAGGACTTCGAGCACGACCTTCGAGGCCCGCTCCAGGCCCGTGAGCGTCTTCGCAGATGAGCGCGGGTGCAGCGCGTGCACCGCGAGCCGGAACAGCAGGGCGCGCAGCAACGCCTGCGGCCAGTCGGTCAGGTGCGACCAGCGCTCGACGATCGCCGGGTCGGCTCCGCCCCAGGCCAGCGAGTCCACGACCACCACGGCCGCGGCCCACTCGGCGGGCCGCCAGTAGGCGTTGAAGTCGATCACCCCGGGCGAGGCGTCGCCGGCGAAGAGCACGTTGCCGAACAGATCACCGTGCACGACCTGCGCCTGCAGCTGCACCGGGCGCCGCGAACCGGCCAGCACGTCGTAGAGCCTGCCGCCCTTCTCCTGCGGCAGCGCGTAGTCCTCCTCGCCCCACGCCATCCGGTCGGACAGCGCGTAGATGTCCTGGCGCAGCTGCAGGAATCGCGGCCTGGACAGGTACCTGCTGGCCGCGTGCAGCCGCAGCGACATGGCCACGACCTCGTCGTGCCGCGGCTCGGGACGGCCCATGACGTCGCGGCTGGCGGACCAGCCCGACACCACCCAGCGGCCGTCGGTCGAGCGGACCGGGCGCGAGACCCGGACGTCGTCGGGTTCGAGCACGTCGAGGGTCTGCGCGACCCACGCGGCTTCGGCGGTGTTGGCGGCCGGCTTGAGCACGATCTCGCCGCAACGCCACGCGACCGCGCCCTCCAGCGCCTCGGGCTCTTCGACACGCGCCCCGAACGCCGCGCACACGTGCGGCGGTGGCGGCTCCGGCGTAGCACTCACGCGGCAGACGCTACCTCGAAGATCGAGGATTCGGCAGCAGGCGCTCCGCATGGAACGGTTCTTGTGGGTGCTGTGCTCGGCGGTGCCGGTGGCAGAACCTGGCTCCGGTGCACCCCTGCACGAACAGCGGTGCACCGGATCTTCGAGAACCGGTGCACCGCTTCGGAGTGACTTCGATCAGTAGGTCGGCAGGCTCTTGTCGACCTGGTTGGCCCAGCCCAGCACACCGCCACCGACGTGGACGGCGTCGGCGAAGCCGGCCTTGTGCAGCGCCGCCAGCGCCTCGGCGGAACGGCCGCCGGACTTGCAGTGCAGGACGATCTTGCGGTCCTGCGGCAGCTCGGACAGCGCCTCACCGGAGAGGATGCGGTCCTTGGGGATCAGCGTCGAGCCGTCGATCTTGACGATCTCGTACTCGTGCGGCTCCCGGACGTCGATCAGCTCGAACTTCTCGCCCCGATCGAACATGTCCTTGAGCTCCTGCGGCGTGATGGTGCTGTTCGCCGCGGCCTGCTGCGCGTCGTCGGAGACCACGCCGCAGAACGCCTCGTAGTCGATCAGCTCGTTGATCGGGTCGGCGTTCGGGTCCTTGCGGATCTTGACGGTGCGGTAGCTCATCTCCAGCGCGTCGTAGATCATCAGTCGGCCCAGCAGCGTCTCACCGATGCCGGTGATCAGCTTGATGGCCTCGTTGACCATGATCGAACCGATGGAGGCGCACAGCACGCCCAGCACGCCGCCCTCGGCGCACGACGGCACCATGCCGGGCGGGGGCGGCTCGGGGTAGAGGTCGCGGTACTGCGGCCCGTGCTCGGCCCAGAACACGCTGGCCTGGCCCTCGAAGCGGAAGATCGAACCCCACACGTACGGCTTGCCCAGCAGCACGGCGGCGTCGTTGACCAGGTACCGGGTGGCGAAGTTGTCCGTGCCGTCCAGGATCAGGTCGTAGTCCCGGAAGATGTCCAGGGCGTTGTCCGAGGTCAGGTGCGTCTGGTGCAGGTTGACCTGGACGTAGGGGTTGACCTCGGCGATGGAGTCCTTCGCCGACTCGGCCTTCGGGCGGCCCAGGTCGGACTGCCCGTGGATGACCTGGCGGTGCAGGTTCGACTCGTCGACCTCGTCGAACTCGACGATGCCGAGCGTGCCGACCCCGGCCGCGGCCAGGTACAGAAGCGCCGGGCTACCGAGCCCGCCGGCGCCGACCACCAGGACCTTGGCGTTCTTCAGCCGCTTCTGCCCGTCCATCCCGACGTCCGGGATGATCAGGTGGCGGCTGTAGCGCGCGACCTCTTCCTTGGTCAGCTCCGACGCCGGCTCGACCAGCGGCGGTAGCGACGTTGCGCCGGACATTCCCAGCTCCTCCTCTGGTGGCGGCACCGCTCGCTGCGAGAGCGGCCGGTGCCTCAAAAGCGTCCACGTGTTGACGTGCAGGCAACACGGAATCTGCAACGCAAGCCTGAACGATCCGATTCCCCAACCCAAACTACTCCCAGCATCCGGGACGGCGACCCGCTCGCGGGAGGCCGTGTCTAGAAGCCGGGCGCGACCGGGAACGGCCAGGCGTTCGGGCGGCAGACGAAACCGTTCGCGTCGATCGTCGTGCCCTGGTCGGCGACCTGGTTGAGGTCGTGCAGCTCGTTGTTGGCGACGCTGAAGGTCTGCTGCATCATCACCGGCGCCAGCGCGCCCTGACCCGGGCAGCCGACGTGCTTGTTGGCGAAGACGTGGCCGACCTCATGGTTGATCGCGTAGCGGCGGTAGTTGCCGATGTCACCTTCGAACGACACCGCGCCGCGCACCCACCGGGCCACGTTGAGGTAGACCATGTCGCCCTTGCGGCACGAGCTGTCGTAGGGCACGCCGGCGGTGTAGTCGCAGGCCTCGCGGGCCGTCTGCTGGCTGACCAGGATCACCCGGAAGTCCGGGCGCGGACCGCTGGAGTCGACCCGCTGCAGCGAGATGCCACCGGCCTCCGGGTTCGTCCAGCTGCGCGGGTCCGACAGGGTCGTCTGCACGAGGTTGCCGAACTCGGCGTTGGGATCGGGGAGCTGCACGCCGACCTCCAGCTCCACGCTGTAGCGGTAGAGCTGCCCGGAGCCCACGACCGGTGACGTGCCGGGCAGCACCTGGAAGGTGCGGGCACCGGTCTCCGGGATCGGGCCGCCGGGAGGCAGGTCGGCGGAGAACATGTTGACCGGGTAGGTCTGGCTCGGCGGCGCCTCGCGGACGATCGGCTCGCCCGGACCCTGCTCGGCGATCGGCGGCGGACCGGTCAGCGCGGCGTCGACGTCGCCCGGGCGCACGGTCTGCAGCACCGCGAGCGCGGTGATGACCACCAGCAGCGGCAGCGCGTAGACCCGCCAGCCGTAGCGGCCCAGGGCGCTCTTGCGGTGCCTGGCGCGGTAGTGGCCCTTCGCCGGCTCGGGCGTCCAGGAGGCGGCCAGCGGCTCGTCCCTGGGTGCTTCACCGCGCCGCCGCGTCCGATCCGCGAGACCACGCGACTCGCGCGCGGAACGGTCCGCCGGATGGCGGTCTTCCACGGAGTCGTTGGAGGGCTGCGGCCGGCGGTTCACCCCAATAGCGTGCCACAGCCCGACCAGCCAACTCCGTCACACCGACCACTAGGGGTGAGCGCCCTCGAAAAGATCACCCTTGTTGCGTAAGAGCGGGTTTCACCAGGTGTCGGACAGCGCGAGTCCCAGGATCGCGCGGGCCACCATCGCAGGACGCTCCAACTGGGCGACGTGACCGGTGCGCGGCAGCACGAGCAGCCGCCCTCGCGGGAGCAGCGTCGCCGTGCGTGGTGCCTTGCGCACTGAAACCACCCGATCGTTGTCACCCCAAATCACCAGGGCGGGGGCGTCGACGCGGGGCAGCAACCGCCACAGCGAGCGCGCGGGCGGCGAGACCCAGGAGCGCATCAGCTCCACGGTCGTGCGGGCCAGCGCGGCGGTGGCCCACGGCAGGCTCGCGCGCTCGGCGAACTCCTCCGCCGCCTCGTCCAGGCGGTGCGGCGGGATGCGGTCCGGCTCGGCGAAGCACACCCGGACCAGCTGCTCGGCCCGCTCCCTCGGGGTGACCTCCGCGAGCCTGCGGCGAGTGGGCGGGCCGATGAGCGGCAGCAGCGCCAGGGCCAGCCGCGGATCGGAGATCCGGCTCGGGCTCGGCCGCAGGTCCGGCATCGCCGGGGAGATCACCGTCAGCGTGCTGACCAGGTCCGGGCGGCGCACGGCGACCTCGATGGCCACGGCCGCGCCGAAGGAGTTGCCGGTCAGGTGCACCGCACCGGCACCCAGCTCGGTCAGCAGCCGGATGATCAGGTCGGCGTTCTCCTGCCGCGTGTAGCCGAAGCCGGCCGGGGGCTGCGAGCGGCCGAACCCGGGCAGGTCCACCGCGACGCTGCGCAGGTGACCGGACATCTGGGCCGACAGGTCGGTCCAGTTCGTCGAGGACCCGGCGAGTCCGTGCAGGTGAACGGCGGTCTCCGCGCCGGGCGGCCCCTCCGTCTCGCGGAGGTGCAACCAGGCCGAACCGGACTCGTCGGCCGCGGGCAGGTCGACCTTGCGGCCCTCCGGCGGACGCAGGTGGGGATCCAGCGCGGGGAGGCCGTCGACCAGCGGCACCCGCGTCAGGGCGTCGCGATCCAGCCGGTTCCGCCTCGCAGGCCGGTGCAGGTTCACGTCGGTCGCACGCGTCGTCATCGGTACAGGATGCAGTCCCAACCGGACGGATTGCGGTAAGCGCCTTTACTGGCGAGTAGAGTCGGGGAAGTTTGGGGGCTGCATGGCCACCGATCGCGGCGGAAGGAAGAGGCGAGGATGACCGGGACCGCGCAGCCGAACAAGGGAATCCGGTTGCCGCGCGACGCGCGCCGGGCGCAGCTGCTCGAAGCTGCCCAGTACGTGTTCGTGCACAACGGTTACCACGCTGCGGCGATGGACGACATCGCCGAGCGCGCGGGAGTGAGCAAACCGGTCCTCTACCAGCACTTCCCCGGCAAGCTGGAGCTGTACCTGGCGCTGCTGGAGACCCACGGCAACGAGCTCGTCCGCCGGGTCCGCACGGCCATCGAATCGACCGCCGACAACAAGCTGCGTGTGCGCGCAACCATCGGCGTGTTCTACGAGTTCGTCGCCAGCGAGGACCAGGCGTTCCGGCTCGTGTTCGAATCCGACCTGCGCGGTGAGCCGGCCGTGGAGAAGGCCGTCGAGAAGTCGCTCTCCGGCTGCATCGACGCGATCACCGAGGCCGTCACCACCGACGCCGGGCTGGACGCCGCCCGAGCCCGCCTCCTCGCGGTGGGGCTCGTGGGCCTCGCCCAGGTCACCGCCCGGGATTGGCTCGACGAGCAGCAGAAGATCCCCCGCGAGGAGGCCGTCAACCTGATGTCCACCCTCGCGTGGAAGGGCCTGGCGGGCTTCCCGCTCCAGACCCCCTGACCCGACGCGAATCCGCACTTCACGCGAACAACACCCGCACTCGGGCTCGTCCGCACAGGTCAGAGCAGCTTTCGAGGTGGGGATTCGAATTTCGCGCGAAATCTGAGTCCGAACTTTCCCACTCGAATTTCGCGCGAAATTCGAATCCCCCCTGGTCAGGTGACGTCAGAGCAGCGTGGCCAGGCGCGCGGTGAGTTCCTCCGTGCGCTCCAGCGGGAGCATGTGCCCCGCTCCCGGGTAGAGGTAGAGCTCGGCGCTCGGCAGGGTGTCGGCGATCTTCTCCGCGTGGGCCCGCGGGGTGAGCCGGTCCGAGAGGCCCGCGAAGATCAGGGTCGGGATGCCCTCGAGCTTGGCCACGGCGTCGGCGCGCTCGTGCGCGGCGAGCGACTCGCGATAGCCGGCCATGTTCACCGGGTGGCACCCGGCCAGCCAGGACGCCGTGGCCGCCACGTCGTCGGACTGGGGCCGCTTGCCGAACAGCAACCACCGGACACCCGGGCGCAGCCAGCCCGAAGCACCGCTGACCCGCTGCCCCTTGGCACCCGCCAGGTAGCGGCGCAGCGCCCGCTCACCGGCGTTGAAGACGTCCGCACCGGGCTTGGGCAGGCCGAAGCTGGGCTCGGCGAGGTTGCCCGAGGAGGTCGCCACGAGCGCGACCCCGCGCACGCGGTCGAACACTTGCGGGTGCTGCTCGGCGAGCGCCATGATCGTCATGCCGCCCATCGAGTGCCCGGCGAGCACGAGCTCGCCCTCGGGCACGCGGTCGGCGATGAGCTCGGCGAGGTCGTCCGCGCAACGGCGGATGGTGGCGTCACCGGGTTCGGCAGGGCGGCTGCCGCCGTGGCCGCGCAGGTCGTAGCGCAGGGTGCGCACGTTGCGTCCGGCCGCAGCGGGCAGTCCGGCGGCGACGCGGTCCCAGGTGTGCTTGCTCAGCGTCCAGCCGTGCACGAACACCACGGTGACCGGGGCGTCCGCGGGGCCCTCGTCGATCAGCCGCAGCCGGGCGCCGTCGCTGGTGGTGAACTCGGCGGGAGTAACCGTCTGCAATTCCGCTCCATCAAGATTGCGTGTTACCGGCGGTAACAGTAACCTCAGGTAGCGTGAGTCACAGTGCCCGGCATGTCAAGGCTGTCCGAAACGACGAGCACAAGGGCGACGCCCGCAAGGAGCGGTGGCGCGAGCACCGGCTGGCCCGGCGCGCCGAACTCGTCCAAGCGGCCGTTCGCGCGATCGGCGAGCACGGCGCGGAAGTCGGCATGGACGACATCGCCGCCGAGGCCGGCGTCAGCAAACCCGTGCTCTACCGGCACTTCAGCGACAAGAGCGACCTCTACGTCGCCGTCGGCGAGTGGGGCACCGACCTGCTGATGCAGCGGCTCCGGCCGCTGTTCAAGGTCAACGACTCCGCCAACGAGCTCATCCGGCGGCTGCTCGACGCCTACCTGGGCCTCATCGAGGAGTACCCGGACCTCTACCGGTTCGTCGTGCAGCGCAACTTCACCGACCGTCCCGTCGCCACCGACCCGGTGTCCAACGAGAAGACCGTCATCGCCAACTCGCTGGCCAGGCTTCTCGGCCGCTACATGCGCGCGCTGGGGCTGGACTCCGGCGGCGTCGAGGTGTGGAGCCACGGCCTGGTCGGTCTCGTGCAGGCCAGCGGCGACTGGTGGCTGGACCGGCAGACGATGAGCCGCGAAGACCTCACCACCTACCTGGCGCAGGTCATCTGGTCGGGCATCGACGGCGTGCTGCGCTCGGCCGGGCTGGTCCTCGACCCGGACGAGAACCTCGACCTGCTCGACGAGACCTACCTGGAGGTCGTCCCCAACGAAGAGCACGGCTGAAACGCGTCGAGGGGCAGCCCGGAAACCCGGGATGCCCCTCGACCAGCTCGAATCGGGTGTCAGCCGACCCCGAAGCCCACGCGCGGCACGTCTGCCGGTCCGATCTCGATGTAGGCGATCTTGGTCGACGGGATGATGATGCGCCGTCCCTTGCTGTCGTCCAGCGCCAGCACGCTCGCCTCGTTCTTCAGCGCGTCGGAGACCAGCGATTCGATCTCCTGCGGGGACTGCCCGCTGTCGACCGTCAGCTCGCGCGGACTGTCCACGACGCCGATCTTGACCTCCACGCCGAACCTCCGTAGGGCACTAGAAACGATGTGACTGCGCAAGGCTATCCCAGCCACCCCGCAGGGCACCGGATCTGCCCATTCGCTAAGAGCGAATCGGATCTCCGCGGCCGTCACCTCGCTGGTGCGGGCAGAGGCGGCAGCGGCTGATCAGCCCAGGCCCAGCCGTCCCATGCGCTTGGTGTGGTTGCTCTGCAGGCGGCGGAACATCGCACCGATGCCGGTGAGGTCCCCCGAGCCGGTGATGATCAGCTCGGCCAGCGCGTCGCGCTCGGCGACCACGAACTGGGCCTGGGTGATCGCCTCGCCCAGCAGGCGGCGTCCCCACAGCGTCAGCTTGTCGCGCAGCGAGCGGTCGTCGGCGCAGGCCGCCTGGACCTCGCGCTCGGCGAAAGCGGAGTGACCGGTGTCGGCGAGCACCGTCAGCACCAGCTCGCGCGTGTCGGCCTCCAGCCACTCGGCGACCTCGCGGTAGAAGTCCGCGGCCAGGCCGTCACCGACGTAGGCCTTGACCAGCGACTCCAGCCACGAGTGCGGCGCCGTGGAGGAGTTGAACGCCTCGAAGGGCTGGGCGAAGGGCTGCATCGCCTCGTCGACCGCGACACCGCGCGCGGCCAGCGCCTGCTCCAGCATCCGGTAGTGGCCGATCTCGGCCGCCGCCATGCTCGACAGCGCCGCTCGGCCGGTCAGCGTCGGCGCGGTGCGCGCGTCCTCGGCCAGTCGGTCGAACGCCGAGAGCTCCCCGTAGGCCAGCGCCGCGAGCAGGTCAACGACGCCTTCCTGGTAACGTTCGTCACTTTCACCCGGCATCGTGGCCCGCTGGTCAGCCTCGTTCATGGCTGCGAGCGTAACCGTCGGCACGCCCGAGTTATACGCGCCACGTCAGTTTTGGCTGAAGAACAGGTATCCTCGGCCTCGGAGGAGCAATCGGCGTCCAGACGACGCGGTCGAACACCGTGGGGTCGGCTCCCCGAAACGTCACGGTCCGGGCGACGGGCGCCCGAGCGAGACGGCCCCGGACATGTCGGCGCGACGCGGCTCGAGCGAACGGCTCGACGGCCTTGGCGCGCATGCGATGCCGATGAGACAACGAACCAGCCAGCGGGGTATTCGCCGCTGTAGCGAAACGAAGGCGCGCACCATTACGTCGGTGACCACGAGCACTCCGAGCAGCCGCGGAACAGCGGCCGCCGTGTGCCGGGAGGACGTCGCCACGGGATCGGCCCGAACCGGGAGGAACGCGCGCAGGTACCGAGAGAGGCGATCATTCTGACGTTCACGAACACCCAGGCCCCTGGTGGCCTAGAAGATCAGACCGGGGGCGGCGCCCCCGACATCTCCAACAGTCCCGCGGACGAGGCGACCGAAGAGCACCTCCCGCCGACGTTCGCCGAGCTCGACGTCCACCCGGACATCGTCAAGGCGCTCAACGACGGCGGCATCGAGCGGACTTTCGCGATCCAGGAGCTGACGCTCCCGCTGGCGATGCGCGGCGAAGACCTCATCGGCCAGGCCCGCACCGGAACCGGCAAGACCCTGGGCTTCGGCGTTCCGCTGCTGCACCGCGTGGGCGGCGCCGGCGACGGCACCCCGCAGGCCCTGATCGTGGTCCCGACCCGCGAGCTGTGCCTGCAGGTCACCCGCGACCTGACCGACGCGAGCAAGCACCTGGGCGTGCGGACCCTCGCCGTCTACGGCGGCCGCCCGTACGAGGAGCAGATCTCCGCGCTGCGCAACGGCGTCGACGTGGTCATCGGCACCCCGGGCCGCCTGCTGGACCTGGCCGAGCAGCGCCACCTGGTGCTGGGCAAGGTCTCCACGCTCGTGCTCGACGAGGCCGACGAGATGCTCGACCTGGGCTTCCTGCCCGACATCGAGCGGATCCTGCGGATGGTGCCCGAGCAGCGGCAGACCATGCTGTTCTCGGCGACCATGCCCGGACCGATCCTGACCCTGGCCCGCACCTTCATGACCCGCCCGACGCACATCCGCGCCGAGCAGGCCGACGAGGGCGCGGTGCACGAGCGCACCCGGCAGTTCATCTACCGCGCGCACTCGATGGACAAGTCCGAGCTGATCGCCAAGGCCCTGCAGGCCGAGGACCGCGGTCTCGCGATGGTCTTCAGCCGCACCAAGCGGCAGGCGCAGAAGCTGGCCGACGAGCTCACCGAGCGCGGCTTCGCCGCCGGCGCCGTGCACGGCGACCTGGGCCAGGGAGCCCGGGAGAAGGCGCTGCGCGCGTTCCGCTCCGGCAAGGTCGACATCCTCGTCGCCACCGACGTCGCGGCTCGCGGCATCGACGTGGCCGGCGTGACGCACGTGATCAACCTGCAGTGCCCGGACGACGAGAAGACCTACGTCCACCGCATCGGCCGCACCGGCCGCGCGGGTCGCGAGGGCGTGGCGATCACGCTGGTCGACTGGGACGAGGAACCGCGCTGGAAGATGATCAGCGACACCCTCGGCCTGGGCAAGCCGGAGCCGGTGGAGACCTACTCCACCTCGGCGCACCTGTTCACCGACCTGAGCATCCCGACCGACGTCACCGGGCGGCTGCCGCTGGCCAAGCGCACGCGCGCCGGGCTGGACGCCGAGCCGGAGGGCGAGTCGGGCGAGGCCAAGCGCCCGCGCCGCAACCGTCGCCGCACCCGCGGCGGCAAGTCCGAGGGCGGTGGCGAGCCGACCAGCGGTGCCCGGCAGGACTCCGACGCCGAGACCCGCCCGACCCGGCGCCGCAACCGCCGTCGCACCCGCAGCGGTGACGACGTGAACGCCGAGGTCGGCGCGCAGCAGTCGGAGGCCCCGGCCGCCGCCGAGTCCGGTTCGACCGACGCGGGCGACCGTCCGCGCCGCCGTCGTCGCCGCCGTCGTGGCGGCGAGGGCTCCGCGGAGTCCACCGACAACGCCTGACCTGCGAACACCCGGAAATCTCGACCTCCACAGGGGGTCGAGATTTCTTCGTGTCTGGGCCCTTCTCCGAGCGCGGGTAAGCTCCGGGCCGGGAGCCCGTCGATGACTTTGGGGGAGTTGGTTTGGTCCGGCCGGAGCGGCGCACCAGGGGTGACCTGGTCGCGGTCGCGATGATCGTGGTGGCCGTGCTCATCGGCTCGGGCGTGCTGTGGTTCAACAGCGACGCCCGGGCGACGATCTCGGAGACCGCGGCCGAACCGCTGCCGAAACCACCCGTGCCGACGTCGGTTCCGGGCGCCCTGCACGAGATCTGGCGGGCGCCGAGCCCGGCGACCCCGGTGCCGGTGATCGCATCGCCGGCCGTGGTCACCGGCAACGGCAACGAGGTCCTCGGCCACGACCCGCTGACCGGCCGGGTCGCCTGGCGCTACGCGCGCGACATCCCGCTGTGCACGATCGGCACCGAGTGGGACCGGGCCGTCGCGGTCTTCGCCAAGTCGCAGAACTGCAGCGAGGTGACCTCGCTGCGGGGACCGACCGGTGAGCGCGGCCCGCAGCGCAACACCGACGCCGAGTTCGGCACCCGGCTGCTCGGCGACGGCACCTACCTGACCGCCACCGGCCGCCGCTCCTTCGAGACCTGGCGCTCCGACCTGGTGCGCACCCAGCAGTACGGCATTCCGCCGCAGCTGAAGAACCCGAAGAACAACATCGAACGCCCGGAGTGCACCTACTCCTCGATCGCGGTCGGGCACGAGCGCGCGAGCGCCATCGAGAACTGCCCCGGCGAGACGGGCCGGGTCACCGCGATCAAGGCGCATCCCGAGGACGACGAGAAGCCCGAGGAGATCTTCAGCGTCTCCCTCGGCAGCCGGGACGCCGCGGTCGTGGCGGTGACCGAGGAGCGCGTCGCCGTGGTCATGCGCGACGACCCGCAGCTGGTGCTCTTCGACAACACCGGCCGCGTGGTCGCCACCCACCCGGTCCGCACCGGTCCCCTCGCGGGCGACGACAACGTGCGGGTCGAGAGCACCGCGATCGGACGCCGCATCTACTGGCACACCGGGGCGGACACGATCGCGCTGGACCCGAAGACCCTCGACCCGCTGTGGACCGTCCCGGACACGCTGGGAGCGGGGACCTCGTTGGCGAATCGGCTGGTGATGCCGGTGCAGGGCGGCATGGCCGTCCTCGATCCGGTGACCGGTGCCCGCGAGCGCGTCATCCCCGTCGACCGCGGCGGCTACACCGGCCCGGTCCGGCTCAACTCGGTCGGACCGGTCGTGCTGGAACAGCGCGGCGACACCCTGATCGCGCTGCGCTGACCGCGAAAAAGGGCCTCCCGCGCGGAAGGCCCTTCGGAGTGGGTGGCGGTGCTCAGACCGTCACCACCACCAGAACCAGAGCGATCCCAGCACCACGACCAGCACGCCGACCACGGCCAGACCGCCGTTGCGGTCGCGGTGGCGGTCGGCGTAGGTCTGCAGCGCGAGGGCGATGAGACCCGCGACGACCTGCGAGATCACCGCGCCGACACCCGGCCCCTGCTGCCCGTGCGAGGTGGCCCAGAACTGGACGCCGATCAGGACCAGCCCCAGCACCAGGGAGCCCGTGGCCAGCGCACCGGTGAAGCTGCGCAGGGTGGTGCCCGCGGTGCTCACCCGGCGGGACCGGGCGAGTTCGTGGCGGTGCGGGCGGGTGTGCCGGGCCTCAGGAGCCGCGCTGCGCGGACGGGGCGGCGGCATCCGGCGCGCACCGTCGCCGGGCGGCATGTGCCGCGTGCGGGGCGGTGTGCGGCGTTGCGGGGCTGGTGCGTGCATCGGCCCGTCCTCCGGTCGAAAGCTCATCCGTCCCCCAGCAGCGACCAGGGTCGCAGATCCGGTGCGGCCTGCTGTCCCTCGGTGCAGTGTGCCCGGAAATCGCACCAGGAGCAGTGCGGTCCGGTCCTGACCGGGAACGCCGTCTCCGCAACGGTGCTGGAGCCCGGGGACGCGGATTCCAGTGCGTCGGTTGCCTCTTGGAGCTCACCCGCCAGCCGTTCGGCGCGTTCCCGGAGTCCGTCGAGGGACTCGGCGGTGTGATCCCAGGCAGCGACCGTACCGGTCGGCAGGTGATGCAGCTCAACCCGGTTGCACGGCCGACGCAAGGTCTTGCGCACCGCGAGCGCGTACAAGCCCAGTGCCAGCGAGTTCTTCGCGTCGTCGACCCGCAGCCCGTGCCTGCCGGTCTTGTAGTCGACGACCACGAGCTCGCCGTCCCGCTCGTCGACGCGGTCCACCCGGCCCTCGGCGATGATCTCGCCGACCGGCGCCGACACCCAGCGCTCGATGGCCACCGGGGTGAAGTCGGCCGGCAGTTCCGCCACGTAGTCGTGGACCCAGCGCTGCGCGCGTCGCCGGTGCTCGGCGGCCTGGTCGGCGTCGGCGAATCCGTCGGATTTCCAGTGCCGGTGCACCAGCACCTCCGCCCGCTGCGGGGTGCGCTTCTCCGGACGCAGCTCGAAGTACGCCTTCAGCGCGTTGTGCACGACCGCGCCGAGCGTGGCGTTGGCCCACGCCCCTCCGCGCTTCGGCGCGGGTCTGTCGAGGTAGGTCATGCGGTACCGGCGAGGGCATCCCGCCCACGTCGACAGGCGGGCTGGGGTGACCCGCACGAGTTTCCCGGGAATGCCTTCCAGGCCGAGCTGCTGCTGCACGCCGACAACACTACGCAGAACGGCCGACCGGCAGGTCAGCTGATGACCTTGCTCCCGGTGCAGCGGGCGATGATTCGCTCCAACGAGTCGGGGGCCGTGGTCTCCTGGCCGATCCGGATCGTCTTGTTGGTGCCGTGGTAGTCGCTGCTGCCGGTGGGGATCAGGTCCAGCTCGGCGGCCAGCTCGCGCAGCTTCGCCCTGGTGGGCTCGTCGTGGTCGGGGTGGTCGACCTCGACCCCGGCGAGCCCGTGATCGGCCAGCTCGGCGACGACCTCGGCGTTGACCACCGGTCCCCGCTTGTGGGCGAAGGGGTGCGCCAGCACGGTCGCGCCGCCCGCTTCGGAGATCATGTCGATGGCCCGGTGCACGGGGGTGTCGGTGCGCGGCAGGTAGTAGCTGCCGCTGCTGCTGAGGTACTTCGCGAAGGCTTCGTCGACGCTGGCGACCGTTCCGGCCGCGACCAGCGCGCGCGCCAAGTGCGGGCGTCCACCCGGGGAGTCCGGCGGCAGCCCGGCCATGATCGCCTCGGGGTCGATCGGGAAGCCGTCGGAGGCCATCTGGTGCGCCATCTGGTGCAGCCGCTCGCGGCGCTCGACGCGCAGACGCGATTGCTCGTGCACCAGCGCGGGAGACGAGGGGTTGAACAGGTAGGCCAGCAGGTGGACCGTGACCCTGCCGCCACGACCGTCGGGGCTGGAGCAGGACAGCTCCGCACCAGGGACCAACCGGAACGTTCCGGGACGACCGAGTTCGCGCACGGCGCGTTCGGCTTCCGCCCAACCGGCGGTCGTGTCGTGGTCGGTGATCGCGACCGCGTCCAGCCCGGCAGCGACCGCGGTCGCCACCAGCTCCGCCGGTGTGTCGGTCCCGTCTGACTCGGTGGAATGCGCGTGCAGGTCGATGAGCACACCTCAGTGTGAACCATGACCGGCCGCGACGAGGACTCGCGCCGGTGATCCCGAACACGCCGGGACCACCGGACCACGAGAACTACAGCTTCGCCGCTTTCCGCTTGCCCACCGCTGCGCGGCGGGCCTTCAGCATGGAGAAGCGGTCCTGCTGCTGGCCCTTCTTGTCACCGAACACCAGGCCCGAGATCGCGTCCTCGACCTCGGTCGGGTTGGGGACGTACTCGATCCGGTTGAGCGCCTGGATCTGGCCCGCCGACTCGACGATCAGCGTGCCGTACCCCAACATCCGGCCCATCAGCGAGCGGTGGAAGGTCAGGTCGGTGACCTTGGTGACCGGCATCATCGCCACGTTGGTGGTGAAGATCCCCGTGGTCATCAAGAACCTCTTGTCGGTCACCACGATGCGCTCCACGTACCAGTCGAGAACCTGGTAGGTGAAGCGGATCAGCACGACAAGACCGGCGTACCAGAGGATGTTCTGGAACAGCCAGGAGCTGCCGGCGGGCAGCAGGTACGACACCAGCACGAGTCCGACGAGCAACCCCGCCGCCTCGAACAGGTCCCACACCAAGCTGGCCCAGTGACGCCGAACCCGGATCACCCGGCGTTCGGAGTCCAGCAGGTACTCGTCGGGATCCCTAGGAGCGAACAACGCACCCGCCTCCCCGCGATTCTCGCCTTATCCCTGGAAGAGGTTCTGCATGAAGGTGATGACAGCTTCTGCAGCCCCACGAAGACTGGCCAGGATGCCGTTCACGACATTGCTGGCTTGGTCCGGCGCGGAAAACAAGAAGAACAGGAGGAAAGCAACCACTGCCCAGGTGAGGATTTTCTTCATGTTCACTGTGACGCACCCCGTCCGAAAAAGCCCTTGAGTAGCACAGGCGCCTGCTGATCCGTTGTACCGCACTCCGCCCCATTACGGCAGCTTTGTACCGCACTTGGGTCAGTCGTTTCCGGGCAGGCCCGGACCAACTACCCTCCGTGTTGATGATCGTATCTGAGAATCCCGTGATCCGCTGCGTCGGAGCTCTCATTTTTGACCCCCGAGGCAGGTTGTGCCTGGTCAAGCGGGCCAATGATCCTGGCAGGGGCAAGTGGTCGATACCCGGGGGCCGGGTGGAGCACGGAGAATCCGATCATTCGGCGGTACGGCGCGAGGTTTTCGAGGAAACCGGACTCGTCGTCACGGTCGGTGATCTCATCGGCCGGGTCGAGCGCCCCGCTCCGCGCGGAACCTTCGAGATCCTCGACTACTCCTGCCGGAGCAACGAATGGGCGCTTTCCGCTGGTGACGACGCCGCCGACGCAATGTGGGCGGACGGTGCGACTTTCGCCACACTCGATCGAAATGGAGCGCTCACCGCCGGTTTGGCCGAGGCGCTCAGGTCCTGGGATTGTTTACCCCGCAACGAGTGAGCGGGAATGCCGCCGGGTTACCCGTCTCCGACGGAGTACGTGACGATCGGTGGATCGACCCCCGAGTGGAGCCCTTTCCGGGTGCCCGAATTAGTCGACTGGTCCGCTTTCGCGTTCTTGCCATCGCTGCGACCTGTGACGTGAGTTCGACGCAGTTGTCAGCAGCCCACCCGGACGGAGTATGGTTCCCGGTTGGCTGATGCAGTGCCCACCGCTTGTGGTGGATGACCTTCGGGAGGTGAGGGATCGTGAGCAGTAGTACCGACAGCGCGCTTCCGTGCAGTACCAACCGCATCCCCGCCGAGAAGGCCCGTCGCTGATCTGAGCGAGTTGGTTCTCCGGCCCGTCAGGGGCCCGGCCGGGATGCGATACCCCCGCAAGCGAGAGTGATCTCCGCCCGAGGGAACACCGCCGCGGTGCAGCGTCCGGACGACCGTCCGGACGACCGCCGACCGGACCACCACCGGTCTCGCGCCACGCACGTTCCTGGGCCCCGGAACCCCCTGGAGGCCGTCGTGCCGAACCTGCCTTCGCTCGGCCTGCGCAACCGCAACGGTCGCGCGGCCCAGCCCGTCGCTCGCAAGCCCGCGCCGGTGTCCGCCTACGTGGTGGACTGCGCCGTCTACGTCGACGGCCACCGGCTGGAGGGGACCTGGAACCACGCCGACGCCATCGACGAGGTCCGCCGGCGCGGCACCGGGTTCGTCTGGATCGGGCTGCACGAACCGACCGAGGAGCAGATCAACGGCATCGCCGAGACCTTCGGGCTGCACGAGCTCGCGGTCGAGGACGCGGTGCACGCGCACCAGCGGCCCAAGCTGGAGCGCTACGACAACACGCTGTTCATGGTGCTCAAGACGGTCCGCTACGCCGACACCGAGACCCGCACCGCGACCAGCGAGATCGTCGACACCGGTGAGCTGATGGTCTTCCTCGGCCGGGACTTCGTGATCACCGTCCGGCACGGCAAGCACGCCGAGCTGGGCGACCTCCGCTGCCGGCTGGAGGACGACCCCGAGCAGCTGGCGCTGGGCCCGTCGGCGGTGCTGCACGGGGTGGCCGACACGGTGGTGGACAACTACCTGGACGTCACCGAGGCGTTCCAGGACGACATCGACGAGATCGAGGCCGAGGTCTTCGAACCCCGGACCAAGATCGACGCCGAGCAGATCTACCTGATGAAGCGCGAGGTCATGGAGCTGCGGCGGGCGGTGCAGCCGCTGTCGAAGCCGATGCAGCGGCTGGCGGAGGGGTACACGCCGATGATCGCCGAGGACGTGCGCTCCTACTTCCGCAACGTCGAGGACCACCTGGCGCGGGTCTCGGAAATGGTCGGGGCCTTCGACGAGTTGCTGACCACGCTGGTGGATGCCACGCTCGCCAAGATCACGCTCCAGCAGAACACCGACATGCGCAAGATCTCGGCCTGGGTCGCGATCATCTCCACGCCGACGATGATCGCCGGGATCTACGGCATGAACTTCGACTTCATGCCCGAAACCGGTTGGAAGTTCGGCTATCCGATGGTGATGGTCGTGATGCTCGTCGCCTGCATGGTCTTGTTCAAGATCTTCCGGAAGAACAAGTGGCTGTAACGATTCCGGCGCTCGAACCGATGTCGTACGTGGAAGTGAGGAGGTCCGACATGCAAGCGCTGAACACCGCGCCCACCCAGGTGCGACTTCTCCTCACCGCGAGACGAAGTCCCGTGTCTCGCCGGGAGATCGCCGAGAAGCTGTTCCGGCACTCCGCTTGGGTGCAGCGAAAACCCGGCGCGATGTGGGACGTGGTCCCCGCGCCGAGCGCCTGCGCGCGCTGACGGCCCCTGCCCGGGTAGACCGCGGGCCACATCGTGAAAACGGATCTGCAGCAACCAGAATCTCGTTCTCACGTAGGGAGGCACCGCTATGACTCGCCTGCTCTCCAGCAAGCTCACCTTTCTGGTCGCGCTGATCGCGGGCTGGATCGCCACGGAGTTCGTGCTCATCGCGAACCAGCTCTAGATCACCGCGCGAAGGGGACGGTTGCTCCACGCCTCGCGGCCGGAGAACCGTCCCCTCCCATCCGCTACCTGATCGTCTCGCCCGTCTTCGGGTTGAACAGGTGGATCTTGTCGGTGTCGAACCAGACCGAGAGCTCGGAGTTCTCCCGAGCCCGCGACTCCACCGACAGGCGGGTGACGACCTGGCCGTCGTCGGTGGGCACCTCGGAGCTGCCGCTGTCGGCGGCCAGTTCGTCGAGCTCCGCGCTGCTGGCCTTGGCGCCCTGCAGCGTGAAGTAGACGTACTTGTCCGAGCCCATCTCCTCGACCACGTCCACCTCACCGGTGAACGTCGCTCCCCTGGTCTTGACCGCGTCGTCGACCAGCGCGGCGTCCTCGAAGTGCTCCGGGCGGATGCCCAGCACCAGGTCCCGAGGCGCGTCGGCGGCCTCCGCGGCCTTGCGCAGCCCCTCCGGCAGCGGCACGTCGCCGAGGGCGCTGCGCAGCTTGCCCTCCGCGAGTTCCACCGGCACGAAGTTCATCGCGGGCGAGCCGATGAAGCCCGCCACGAACAGGTTCGCCGGGTTCTCGTAGAGGTGCTGCGGCGGTCCCACCTGCTGCACCACGCCGCCGCGCAGCACCACGACGCGGTCGCCGAGGGTCATCGCCTCGGTCTGGTCGTGGGTGACGTAGACGGTGGTGGTGCCCAGCTGCTTCTGCAGCTTCGACACCGAGGTGCGCATCTGCACCCGCAGCTTGGCGTCCAAGTTGGACAGCGGCTCGTCCATCAGGAACGCCTTCGGGCTGCGCACGATCGCCCGGCCCATCGCGACCCGCTGCCGCTGACCACCCGAGAGGTTGGCCGGCCTGCGGTCCAGGTGGTTGCTCAGGTCGAGGATCTTCGCGGCCTCGGTGACCTTGTCCTCCACCGTCGCGTTGTCCACTTTGGCCAGTCGCAGCGGGAAGGCCATGTTCTCGAACACGGTCATGTGCGGGTAGAGCGCGTAGGACTGGAACACCATCGCGATGTCGCGGTCCTTGGGCGCGCGCTCGTTCATCCGCTGCCCGCCGATGCGCAGCTCGCCGCCGCTGATGTCCTCCAGCCCGGCGATCATGTTGAGCGTGGTCGACTTCCCGCAGCCCGACGGACCGACCAGGATCACGAACTCGCCGTCGGCGATCTCCAGGTTGACCTCGTTGACCGCCAGCGCCCCGTCCGGGTAGCGCTTGGTCACCTTGTCCAGCACGATGTCGGCCACTTGCTTACCCCTTCACTGCGCCGGAGGTCAGTCCGGACACGATGCGTCGCTGGAAGAACAGCACGAACAGGATGATCGGAATGGTGATCACCACTGCGGCGGCGGAGATCGTCCCGGTCGGGTCCTCGAACTGCGAGTCGCCGGTGAAGAACTGCAGCGCAACCGGAACCGTTCGCGAGTTCGCCGTCGACGTCAGCGAGATGGCGAACAGGAAGTCGTTCCAGCAGAAGATGAACACCAGGATCGCGGTGGTGAACACGCCCGGCGCGGCCAGCGGTGCGATCACCCGGCGGAACGCCTGCGCGGGTGTGGCGCCGTCCATCTTGGCCGCCTTCTCCAGCTCCCACGGGATCTCCCGGAAGAACGCCGACAGCGTGTAGATCGCCAGCGGCAGCGAGAAGGTGATGTAGGGCAGGATCAGTCCCGGCCAGGTGTCGAACAGGCCCACCGTCCGCTCGATGTCGAACAGCGGCGAGACCAGCGAGACCTGCGGGAACATCGCGATCAGCAGGGACGCCCCGACCAGCGCGCGCTTGCCGGGGAAGTCGAGCCGGGCGATGGCGTAGGCGGCCATGGTGCCCAGCACGACGGCGATCGCCGTGGCGATCAGCGCGATGCCGATGGAGTTCAGCAGCGCGCGGGTGAACTCGGTGGTGGAGAAGATCGCCGCGTAGTTCTCCAGCGTCCACTCGCGCGGGATCAGGTTCCCGTCGGAGAGGGTGTCGGAGGTCTTGAACGACAGCGACAGGATCCACAGCACCGGGAGCAGCGCGTAGGCCACCACGATGACGTTGAGCGCGGCCCACTTGGCTTTGCGCGCGGGCGTCGGTGTCCCGCCGAGGCCGGCCATCAGCCCCTCCCCTTCTCTTCGCTGCCCGGGGCCGCGGTGCCGAAGAGCTTCACGAAGATCCACGCGATGAGCGCGACCGCGATGAAGATCAGCACCGACATCGTCGATCCGATGCCCAGGTTGAGTCCCTTGATGAGGTTGTTGTAGGCGAGCACCGACACCGATGAGGTGTCCTGCGCTCCCCCGGTGAGCACCACGATGTGGTCGAAGACGCGGAAGGCGTCGAGGGTCCGGAACAGCAGCGCGACCAGGATCGCGGGCTTCATCACCGGCAGCATGACCTTGACGAACCGCTGCCAGGCGCCCGCGCCGTCCATCGCCGCCGCCTTGAGCAGGTCGTCGGGGACCAGCGCGAGCCCGGACATCAGCAGCAGCGCCATGAACGGCGTGGTCTTCCAGATCTCGGCGACGATGACGATCGCCAGCGCGCTGCCGTACTCGGTCAGCGGAGCCCCGCTGGGGGCGATGGCGTTGGCCAGGTAGCCGGTGTCCGGGGTCCATGCGTAGCGCCAGCTGAACGCAGCGACGACCGTGACGATGCCGTACGGGATGAGGCTGACCGTGCGCACCAGTCCCTTGCCGACCAGCGCCCGGTGCATGATCAGCGCCAGCGACATGCCCAGCACGAACTCGACCAGCACCGAGACGGCGGTGACGAGGATGGTCACCCAGAACGCGCTCCACCAGTAGGTGTTGGTGAGCACGGTGATGTAGTTGTCGAACCAGACGAACTCGCGCTGGTCCGGGTACTTCAGGTCGAAGCGCTGGAAGGACAGCCAGAACGCGTAGAGGATCGGCCAGCCGGTGACGGCGATCATCACCAGCGCGGCCGGGGCCGCCAGCATCATGCCGAGCCGGCGTTCGGCCCGCTTGCCGTCGCTGACGAGGCCTTCGACGGTGGTCGCCATCAGGGCATCACTCCCTTGGACTCCAGGGCGTTCTGCACCTCGCGGCGCATCCGCTCGGCGGTGGCCTGCGGATCGATCTCGGCGATCGGGCTGAGCATGTTGGACAGCACCGTCGAGACGTTCTGGGCGGCCGGGGTCACCGGTCGCATCCCCGGGTCCTTGAGGGCTTGCAGGATCGTCTCGTGCATCGGGTACTCGGCCTGCAGCTCCGGGTCGGAGTAGAGCGACTCGCTGGTGGGCGGCACGCCGTCGTTGACGGCGGAGAACTTCTGGCTCTCCTTGTCGCGCAGGCACTTCGCGGCCTCGAAGGACAGCTCCGGCTTCGTGGAGTAGCTGCTGACCGCGTAGTTGGCGCCGCCGATGGTGGACTTGCTGGGCACGTTCGGGTCGAGGCCGGGCAGGCGCGCCCAGCCGACCTTCGCGGCCAGTTCGGGCTTCTCCTCCTGCATCGAGGCGTAGACGAACGGCCAGTTGAGCTCGAAGGCCGACTGACCGGTCTCGAACTCCTGCCGCGCGTCGTCCTCCTCGGCGTTGTTCATGCCGGGGCTGGTGACGCCCGCGTTACCGAGGTCGCGCAGGGCTTCCAGCCCGCGCACCGCGCCCTGGTCGACGACGGCGGTCTTGCCGTCCTCGCCGATCACGTGCCCGCCCGCCGATTCCAGCAGCGTGTTGTAGTGCACGTACAGGCCCTCGAACTGCGCACCGGTGAGGGTGATCCAGTGCGGTTTGCCCTCCTGCTTGAGGCGCTGGGCGGTCGAGATCATCTCGCCCCAGCTCTGGGGCGCCTGGGGGACGAGGTCCTTGCGGTACCAGAGGAGCTGCACGTTGGTGTTCTTCGGCGCCGCGTAGAGCTTGTTCTGCCAGGTCGCGGTTTCCAGCGGTCCGGGCAGGGTGTCCTGCTCGACCTCGGCCTTGTCGGCGCCGGTCCACTCGCGGACCCAGTTGGCCTCGGCGAACTCGCCGGTCCAGGTGACGTCGAGGTAGAGCAGGTCCATGCCGGTGTCCCCGGCGGCGAGGCGGCGCACCATCTGCTCGCGCTGACCGTCGGCGTCTCGGGGCAGCTTGTGGTAGACGATGTTGTACTTGCCTGCGGCTTTGGCGTTGCAGCGATCGACGTTGTGCTGCAGGTTCTCCTCGGGTGCGCTGTAGAGGTTGATCGTGTTGGCACTTGCGGCTTGGCCGCATGCGGTCAACGCCGACGCGCACACCAGGGACGCGCCCAGCAATGCCGCCGTACGAGTGCGGCGAACTTTCACTATCGGTCCTTCCGGTGCCCTGGTCGCGAGCGCGACCGAGCTCCCGGGATTCAGCCAACGCTCCGTCGCACCACGACCACCGGCGGTCAGCCGGTGGTCGGAAAGCTAAGGCCCGATGATCACGGAGGGCAAGGACTCTCGAGCCTTGTTGCCAACCCGTGAAGAACCGGTGAACAACCGATGCAACCGCTCCCCCATTAGCCCCGGATCACTTAGCCGTTTCGGCCGCCAGAGCAGGGTTTTCGTTGAAACCAAGACGAGAGGAAGCAGGGGTCACAAGGGGCCCAACCGTCAAGCGAGCGACGAAGTCGCCTCCCCGAGCAACCGGCACCGCGGCAGGTTCTGAGCGGCTCTCCACGAAGAACAGCCGCAGCACCGTGTATCGGAGTTCCTCCGCGCGTTCGCTCACGGCGTGAGAATTCGAATTTCGCGCGAAATTCGAGTCGAGACTTTGCCGTTCGAATTTCGCGCGGAAATATAAAAAGGCTAGCGGGGGCAGTGGTGGGGGGGAGGTGTGGGGGGCG